>NZ_BAAAPO010000040.1:0-47419 GCF_039531185.1 Nostocoides veronense | reverse complement strand
CCGTGCCTCGCGCGGCCCGGGCCCGGCGTGTTGTCGCGTGGCCCAGTCGTAATACCCCGACCGAGACACCCCGAGCAGGTCACACATGCGTGAGACCGTCACCGACGGCCCCGTCCTAAGAGTGGCCTTCTCCGCGTGGATCACCGCGAACGCTGTGTCGGGTTCGACGCGTTCTCCGCTGCGAAGAAGGCCGCTGCTTTTTTCAGGAACTCCCGATCCATCCGCAGCTGCGTGTTCTCCGCCCGTAACCGCTCCAACTCGGCCCGCTCGTTGATATCGACCGCCGGCGGCGGATCCTCCATCCGAGCCCGCTCATTCGCGACCCACCGACCCAGCAACTGCTCCCCGACCCCGATCTCGTCCGCGACCGCACGCGCCGTGCGTCCCGAATCGATGACCAGACGCGCGGCATCACGCCGGTACTGCGGGGTGAACTTCCTGCGAGTAGCACCCATAAGGGCATCCTCTCCCGCCAGCCGAAGCTGGCCAGTCAGGATGTCCGTCAAACGGGGTCAACACCACCGCGCGGCAGGCACTGTCATTTTGGGCGTGCGCTGCCCCGCCGCGTAAGATGCGGGGAGCCTGGCTGGTGTTCGCGTGCCCGCACGCCCAGCCCGCAACCTGATCCACCACCGAATATCCACTTTTGGAGTGCCTGCTGTGAAGAGTGCCGTCGAGAACCTCACCCCGACCCGAGTCAAGCTCGTTGTCGAGGTCCCCTACGAGGAGCTCAAGCCGAGCATCGACGCGGCATACCGCACCATCGGCAGCCAGGTGACGATCCCCGGCTTCCGCAAGGGCAAGGTGCCGGCGCGCATCATCGACCAGCGCATGGGCAAGGGCGCCGTCCTGCAGGAAGCCGTCAACGAGGCGATGCCGGGCCTGTACGCCCAGGCGGTCGAGGAGTCCGCGGTCCGCCCGATCGGCCAGCCCGAGGTCGAGATCACGGCCGTCCCGGTGGACGAGTCCGAGACCCTCAACTTCACCGCCGAGATGGATGTCGTCCCGGCCTTCACCCTGCCCGACCTCGACGGAATCGCCGTCACCGTCGATGACGTCGAGTTGACCGACGAGGACGTCGCGGAAGAGTTGGAGAAGCTGCGCACCCGCTTCGGCACCCTCGTCACCGTCGAGCGCGCCGCTGTCGATGGCGACTTCGTGAGCATCGATCTGTCCGCGACCATAGATGGCGAGCCGATCGACGAGGTCTCCGGCATCTCCTATGAGATCGGCTCGGGCAACATGCTGCCCGGCATGGACGAGGCGCTCATCGGTATGTCGGCCGGCGAAAGCAAGGACTTCACCGCGCCACTAGCCGGTGGGGACCGGGCGGGCCAGGAGGCCGACTGCACCGTCACCCTGCAGGCCGTCAAGGAGCGCGAACTGCCCGAGCTCAACGACGACTTCGCGCAACTCGCCTCGGAGTTCGACACCCTCGAAGAGCTCAAGGCCAATGTCTCTGAGGTGGCGCTACAGGCCAAGAAGTTCGAGCAGGGCGTCTCCGCGCGCGACAAGATCCTCGAGCACCTCCTCGACTCCGTCGACCTCGAGTTGCCGCAGGGCGTCATCGACGCCGAGGTCAACGCGCACCTGGAGGGTGAGGGCCGCCTGGAGGACGACGAGCACCGCGCCGAGGTCCAGGAATCGACCGCCCGCGCACTGAAGGCGCAGTTCATCCTTGACGCCATCGTCGAGCAGGACGAGGTCGAGGTCTCGCAGCAGGAGTTCGTTGAGTACCTCCTGATGCAGGCCCAGCAGTACGGCATGGACCCCAACCAGTTCGCCCAGGCCATCGACGCCAACAACCAGGTGCCGGGCATGGTCGGCGAGGTCGCCCGCCGCAAGGCCCTCGCCGGTGTCCTCGACCGCGCCAAGATCACCGATGCCTCCGGCAACGAGGTCGACCTCGCCGAACTCGCGCCCGATGAGGACGATGACGACACGCTCGAGACCAACGAGGTCGTCGAGGATGTCGCCGCCGACGCTGAGCCGGTGGACGAGGCCACCGACGCCGCCGCGACCGAGGAATACGCCGGCAGCCACGCCGGTGAGGACCTGGACGCCCCGAAGGCCTGATCGCCGCCGCCGCCCCGCGTCCGGGTGCGGCACCCAGAACCAGTGCGTATGCCGCGCGGCCCCGACGAGGGGGCCGTGCGGCATACGCGTGAACGCCCGACCACGGCCTGGGGGAGTGGACCCACATGACCACGCCGGCACTGGACCGGCCGCGCCTGCTCGCGGCCCGCAATGCGGTGTATGCCGTCTTCACCGTCAACGGACTGGCGTTCGCCTCATGGGCCAGCCGGATCCCGGACGCCAAGGCCACCTTGAACTTGAGCCCGGGGCAACTCGGCGTTGTGCTGCTCTTCGCCTCGGCCGGCTCGATTGTCGGGCTGCCGATGGCTGGCCATATCGTGCACCGGATCGGGGCCGCCCGAACTTGCGCCATCGCCCTCACGGTCTTGGGCGTCGGCCTGTCGGTCGTCGGGCTCGGCGTCGACATCGTCGGCAACCGCTGGTGCGTCGCGGCGGGTCTGTTCCTGCTGGGCCTGGGTATGGGCACCTGCGATGTGGCGATGAATCTCGAGGGCGCGAATGTCGAGCGGCTGCTGGAGCGTTCGATCATGCCGCGATTCCACGCCGCCTTCAGCGGCGGGACTGTCTTCGCGGCGCTCGTGGGGGCGGGTATGGCGGCCCTCTCGGTCCCCGTGTGGGCGCACCTTGCCGTCGTGGCGGCGTTCCTTGTCTTGTCCTCGGGCGTCATCACCCGGCCCTACTTGCCGCGCTCCCTCGAGGAGGAGCCGCAGGATGCGGCGGTGGGCGACGCTCCTCTGGCTGCGGCAAGCTCGCGGTCAGCGTGGACCGAGCCGCGCACCCTGCTGATCGGCCTGGTCGTCCTCGTGGCGGCCTTCACCGAAGGCACCGCCAACGACTGGGTTTCGGTGGCTTTCGTCGAGGGCTACGACCTGCCCGCGTGGGCCGGCGTGCTCGCCTTCGCGACCTTCCTCGGCTTCATGACGATCGGCCGCGTCCTCGGCACGAACTTGCTGGACCGCTATGGCCGCGTGCCGGTGCTGCGGATCATGCTGCTCATCGCCCTCGCGGGCTCCCTGATGGTGGTCTTCGGCGGCCCGGCGCTGGCATACCCCGGCGCGGCCCTGTGGGGCTTCGGCGTCTCGCTCGGCTTCCCCGTGGGCATGTCGGCCGCCGCCGACGACCCGGCGCGCGCGCACGCGCGGGTGTCGGTCGTCGCGACCGTTGGCTATGTCGCCTTCATCGCCGGCCCGCCGCTGATCGGCTTCCTCGGCGACCACTACGGCGTGCTGCGCGCACTCCTGGCCGTGGGCACCCTCATTGTGCTCGCGTATGCCGCCCTGCCCTCCGTCAGGGAACCGGCGCGCCGCGCGCTGTGACGCCCCCGTCCGGGCGATCCTGTCGTTCATGGGTGAACTGCCGTTCCGGGTCGGCCTGAGCGTCATACTTGTTCTCCTTGCGGGTTCGTCTCGGCACGCCTGCCGGGCATGGCTGGCCGGATGCAATTCGCTAAGGCGTGGGGCGTGGACGCGGCCGATGTGACGACGGTGCCGCTCGCGACCCCCATCGGATACCAGGGTGTTGTGGGCTACGACGAACCGTCCGGCCCATCGGTCCGAGCGTTCGTCGGCGACTGCGGCGCGGGCTTCTTCTTCGTCCAGTTCCGCGGCCCGAACGCGACACGTGCTGATGCCCTCGTCACGTCATTCATTCAGAGCGTGCGCAGGACCCCGCTGAGCGGGTGCTGCTGTGGTGCGACGCCTGATCAGGCTTCGCCCGGAATGAGGACTGGAACGCGGAAGCGGGCGAAGTCTCGGTCGAAGGTCGCCACGGTTGCGCCATACTCCAGCGCGAGCGCGGCGATGTGGGCATCCGTGGTCAAGTTGGCCGCGGTGCCCGAGGCGCTGAGGTGGCCGGCAAGCAGCGCGAAATGCCGGGAGGTCGGCTCGGGCACTGTCACTGCGGGTTGGCGCAGCCAGGTCTCGACGATGTCTAACGCCTGGGTGGCTGTCAGTGGCTTGGCGAAGGCGCGCGGGTTGGTGCTGATGCGAATGAAGCCGAGCAGAGATACCCACGGCATCCCCACCACGTGACTCCCAGAAATCTGCTCGCGCAACCACGCGTGGGCCGCCTCGTGATGCGCGGACCCGGAGTGGACGACATACACCAGCACATTGGTATCGACGACGAACACCTCAGACGCCCCAGGCCAGCTTGCGCAGGAGTTCTTCGTCTTCGAGTTCGGCGGCCATCCGACTGGCGTCGTCGAGGTCGACCCGCACACTGCCGAGGTCATAAGTCGGCCAAGCGATATCGACCGTGGGGGACTGTCCCAGCCCGCGGCGGATAGCGTCGTTGACGGCCACCTTGAATCCGATCTCCCGCTGCTTCATCTCCTTCTCGAGGAGGGCAGCGACATCCGGGTCAAGGGTGATCGTGGTGCGCATGACGCATCATAGCATCACCAGGAATGATGACATGATGCACGCCGTTCGTGGTGGGTCCGTAGGTCGGGCTTTGGCCCTCGGTGTGCGCTGACAGTGAACAGCGGCCCGAGGCGGGATTGTCCGGGAGAGGGCGCGCGTTAGGGTCACCATGAACTATCCGCACGAGCGCACGACGGAGACGACAAGCGTGAGCAACCCCAGCGCCGCCGCACAGGGTGGCCAGTTCGGCCTCGACGACCACATCTATCAGCGGCTGCTCAAGGAACGCATCATCTTCCTCGGCTCCGATGTCCGCGACGACAACGCCAACGCCATCTGCGCGCAGATGCTGCTGCTCGCCGCCGAAGACCCCAAGTCCGACATCTGGCTCTACATCAACAGCCCCGGCGGCTCGGTGACCGCTGGCATGGCGATCTTCGACACCATGAATTGGATCCCCAATGACGTCGCGACCGTCGCCATGGGCATGGCCGCATCGATGGGCCAGTTCCTGCTCTCGGCGGGCACCAAGGGCAAGCGGTATGCCACCCCGCACGCGCGCGTCATGATGCACCAGCCGTCCGGCGGCATCGGCGGCACCGCCTCCGACATCAAGATCCAGGCCGAGCAGATGCTCTTCATCAAGAAGCAAATGGCCGAGTTGATCGCCCAGCACACCGGCCAGAGCCTGGAGCAGATCGAGGCCGACTCCGACCGCGACCGCTGGTTCACCGCCGAGGAAGCCAAGGACTATGGCTTCGTCGACCACGTCTTCCTGCGCGCCGAGCAGGCCGGCACCGACGACAACCCGGTCACCGACTGAACCCGGCATACGGATCGAAAAGGACTGAAACGACAATGACTTTCGACGGTATGGCGACCGGTCGCCTCCACGTGCCGGGCCCGAGCAGCCGCTACATCCTCCCGCAGTTCGAGGAGCGCACGTCCTATGGGATGAAGCGCCTCGACCCCTACACCAAGCTCTTCGAGGACCGCATCATCTTCCTCGGGGTGCAGGTCGATGACGCGTCCGCGGACGACATCATCGCCCAGCTGATCGTGTTGGAGTCGCAGGACCCCGACCGCGACATCCTCATGTACATCAACAGCCCCGGCGGCTCGTTCACGGCGATGACCGCGATCTACGACACGATGCAGTACATCCGCCCCGATGTGCAGACCTTCGTGATCGGCCAGGCGGCCTCGGCCGCGGCGGTGCTGCTCAGCGCCGGCGCGCCGGGCAAGCGTTTCGCCCTCCCCAACGCGCGGGTGCTCATCCACCAGCCAGCGCTCATGGGCGGCGACTACGGCCAGGCCTCCGACCTGGAGATCCAGGCCAAGGAGGTGCTGCGGATGCGCGAGTGGCTCGAGGAGACCTGGGCCAAGCACTCTGGCCGCACCGTCGAGCAGGTCCGAAAAGACATCGAGCGCGACAAGATCCTCTCGGCCGCCGAGGCCAAGGAGTATGGCCTGATCGATGAGGTTCTCGCCTCGCGCAAGGCGTCCTTCGAGAACTGAGCTCGCACCTAAGGTCTGAGGGTTGGCACCACATACGGTGCCAACCCTCAGACCTTATTTACTGTCGCGCGCGGAGGCAGGGTGCAAGGCAGTCAGGACCTCGCGTCACGGCGGCGATCAGGCAAGGGACTCTGAGGACCCGGGGATCGGTAGGCTCTCGCCCTTGTGAGCAAACTGGGGGAGGCGATCGCGCCGGCGCGGCTGGGGCGCGACTTTCGCTGGCTGCTCGGCTCGTCCTGGGTCGGGCAGATCGGCGACGGGATTGCGTTGGCCGCAGGTCCCTTGCTCGTCGCGAGCCAGACCCGTAATGCCTTCCTCGTCGGCTTGGCGGCAGCTTTGCAGCGCGTGCCAACCTTGCTGTTCGGGCTGATTGCCGGTGCCGTCGCGGATAGGCACAATCGCACGCAACTGGTTGTGCTGGCCAATGGCGCGCGGGTGCTCGTGCTGGCAGTGCTCATCGCCACCCTCGCGACGGGCCACGTCTCAATCGGCATCGTCTTGGCGGCGATGTTCGCCCTCGGATGTGCGGAGATCTTCGCCGACACCAGCTTCTCGACCTTGCTTCCGATGGTCGTCTCGAAAGATGATCTGGGACTGGGAAATTCGCGGCTGATGGCGGGATTCCTGACGGGCAACCAGCTCGTCGGTCCGCCCGTTGGGGCCTTCCTGTTCGCCGCCGGTATGGCGTGGCCGTTCGTCATCCAGTTGGTGACCCTGGCATTCGGGGCGGTGCTCATCCTGCGGATCGCCACGCCGACGCTCGCCCGCCCCGATCGCGAGCCGACGCACGTTCGGCGCGATATCGCCGAGGGCGTGCGGTGGCTGCTCGGCAACGCGCCGGTGCGCACGCTGGCGCTGGTGATCCTCGCGTTCAATGTCACCTGGGGCGCCGCGTGGTCGGTGCTCGTCCTCTATGCCTTGGACCATCTGCACATGGGGGAGATCGGCTTCGGTCTGCTGACGACGGCCGCCGCCGTGGGCGGGGTGGTGAGCACCGCGGCATACGGCCGGCTCGAAAAGCGCTTCGACTTGGCCACCTTGATGCGGGCCTGCCTGACGCTGGAGGTGGTGACGCATTTCGCGCTGGCGCTCAACCGCAGTGGGGCGCTGGCGATCGCCATCATGGTGATCTTCGGGGCGTACGCGTTCGTCTGGGGGACGTTGTCGACGGCGGTGCGGCAGCGGGCGGTGCCCACCGAGTTCCAGGGGCGGGTGTCCAGTGTGTATGTCGTGGCGCTGTTCGGTGGCCTCGTCGTCGGTCAGGTGCTGGGTGGGGGGATCGCCCAGGAGTGGGGGCTGACCGCGCCCTTCTGGTTCGCCGGCGTCGGGTCCGGAGTCACCCTGCTGCTCGTATGGCGCCAACTCACCCACATCGCCCACGCCGAGGCCTGAGGGTGGTTGCCTCGGTGGCGTTCGCTCATGAGCTCCTGGCAGGTTGCCGGAACCGAGCGCGAGTTGTGGGCGGCGGGCGTGTTGATGTCGCAGCCGAGCGCTGATCTTGCAGCTGAGCGTTGATTTCGTAGCGGAGACGAGGTCTTGCCGCGGGGCCGCGTTATAGCGCTGCTCGGCTGCGAAAAAGCTGCTCCGACGCGACAAGAGCGCTCGACCAGGAGCCTGTCCTTTCGAGCGAATTTGATTGCCCACCAATATTTTTCATCACTCAACCCCTTGCTCTGTGGATCGAACTGGTGTACCATTTGAAGATGACAGCAATGGCGCAGCACCCCACAGACGGGCTTGTCGGGCCCGCTGCCGGACTGCGCCCCACCGGTGCTCGTGAGGGGTTAACTCCGCTCGATGACGCGTGGTGGCCGCCGTTGGATGTCGAGGAGTTGGTCGCCGATTTCGAGGCGTGGCAGGACGAACTCGGCTGGGATGACGTGGATGAGGCCGACGAGCGGGACTCGTGGGCGCTCGCCGTGACTGAACCCCGCTGGTGCGACCTGCCGGCCGGCCATGCCTCACCCGTTACGGCGGTTCGGGAACTCGTCGATTGGCTCGCAACCCTCGCACCGGAGGGCAACCCCGACCTTGCCGACCCGGCGGGCAACCCCAGGCCCGAGTTGGGTCTGGCGGAGTTGATCGACTTCATCGCCGGGCTGGAGCAGGTCAAGGGCGCGATCGCGGCGGCGCAGGCTCGCGCGACGGCGGAGTTCGGGCGGGCGACCGTGCGGGAGGCGCTCGCGAACCGGGCCTCGCTGCCGAAAGCCCGATCCTCCATCGCGCCACAGATCGCGCTGGCTCGGCGGTGTTCGCCTGCGACCGCGGACCGGCACCTCGGGCTCGCGCGGGCGCTGCCGGGCATGCCGCACACGCAGGCGGCATTGACTGCCGGGATCATCGACGAACGATCCGCCGCCGCGATCGTCCGCGAAACCAATGTCCTCAGCCCGGAGTTGCGGGCCCGGGTGGATGAGTTGATCGCGCCACGGCTGGCGACATCGAGTCTGAAACAACTCACCGGTGCCGCCGCGCGCTACGCCGCGGAACTCGACCCCGCCGCTGTCGTGGCCAAACACGAACGCGCAATGTCGGAACGGGGTGTGTGGACCCGCCCCGCACCCGACGGGATGGCGTACCTGTCGATCTTCGGACCCTTGACGGGGATCGTCGGCGCGTACGCGTCCTTGCACCGGCACGCCACCGCGGTGGTCGCCGGCCATCACGAAACCGACACCCCCGACACGCCGGCGGATCCGCTGGATGAGCGGACCCACGCCCAAGTGATGGCCGACGCCGCCCTGCGCTGGCTCGCCGGACTCACCCCCGGCCAAGCCTGCCCCGTCGCCCTCAACCTCGTCATGCCCGCCGAAAGCCTCTTCGCGACGCAGCCCGCGACCGTTAACACAACGACTACCGACTCCGCCGCCACTGGTGAGACCGCGACGAGCGACGAGACCGCAACCGGCCGGGCCACCAGCGGCGCCGGCGCCCAGCCTGACCCGGCGTACAGCGTCCACCCGACTCCAGGACTTACCGCTACGCGCGGGCCGCGGAGCACCGAGACACCCGCCCGGATCCCGGGACACGGCATACTCCCGGCCGCGCTCGCCAGGCGCCTGCTGCTCCACGGCTGCGAACCACCCGACCCAGTGAAAACCGCGTCACCCCAACACGACTCGCCACCGCCGACCCCCACCCGGGGCGGCACTGGACTATCTGAACCGGCGCACGTCTTTTTGACCAGGGTCTTTACCAGCCCCGACGGCCGCGACCTCCTCGCGCTCGACGCCATCGCCCGGCTCTTCCCACCCCGACTCCGCGCCGCCCTGATCCTGCGCGACGACACCTGCCGCACGCCATACTGCGACGCCACCATCCGCCACGCCGACCACATCCGATCAGCGGCCGACGGCGGACCCACCTCACTGCACAACGGACAAGGACTCTGCGCCCGCTGCAACTACACCAAAGAACTCGATGGCTTCACCACCCGGATGCTTGAGCCGCAGCAAGAGCACGGAGCCGGCCCGCATACCCATGCCACCGAGGTCACCACCCCCACCGGCCACACGTACCTCTCCGTCGCACCCCCGCTCCTGGACTAAGCCGCCGACCTGGCCGGACCGCAGGGCGCACGGCATACGCCGACCCATCAACGACTGATTCGGCTGTCAGCGGAACCGCCGCCGCGGGGGCGACATGTCCGGTTCAATGGTCGTATCCGGGAGTGCCGGCAGGTAGCGTCACCACCAGAGGCGCCCGGCCGACAGCGGGTCGGCGCCGCAGCACCAAGTCAGCCACGAAGGGACGAGGCAGTCAGATGGCACGCGTAGGCGAGAGCAGCGATCTGTTGAAGTGTTCCTTCTGCGGCAAGAGCCAAAAGCAGGTCAAGAAGCTCATCGCCGGGCCAGGGGTCTACATCTGCGACGAGTGCATCGATCTGTGCAACGAGATCATCGAGGAAGAGCTGGCCGAGTCCAGCGACCTCGGTTTCGATGAGCTGCCCAAGCCGAAGGAAATCTTCGACTTCCTGCAGACCTACATCATCGGCCAGGAGACCGCCAAGAAGGCGCTCGCGGTCGCGGTCTACAACCATTACAAGCGCATCCAGGCCGGCGAGGCCGGTGGCCGGCGCGATGCCGAGCACGTCGAGATCGCCAAGTCCAACATTCTGCTCATCGGCCCGACCGGCTGCGGCAAGACCTACCTCGCGCAGACCCTCGCCAAGATGCTCAACGTCCCCTTCGCGATCGCCGATGCCACCGCGCTGACCGAGGCGGGCTATGTCGGCGAGGACGTCGAGAACATCCTGCTCAAGCTGATCCAGGCCGCCGACTATGACGTCAAGAAGGCCGAGACCGGGATCATCTATATCGACGAGATCGACAAGATCGCCCGCAAGTCCGAGAACCCCTCGATCACCCGCGATGTCTCCGGCGAGGGTGTGCAGCAGGCGCTGCTGAAGATCCTCGAAGGCACGACCGCGAGCGTCCCGCCGCAGGGCGGCCGCAAGCACCCGCACCAAGAGTTCATTCAGATCGACACGACGAATGTGCTCTTCATCGTCGGCGGCGCCTTCGCCGGCCTCGAGAAACTCATCGAGTCGCGCAATGGCAAGAAGGGCCTCGGCTTCGGCTCCGAGCTGCACACGCCGAAGGACCTCGCCGAGTCGATCAGCGAGGTCATGCCCGAAGACCTGATGAAGTTCGGGCTCATCCCCGAGTTCATCGGCCGCCTGCCGGTCATCACCACGGTCAGCCCGCTCGATGGCGACGCACTCGTGCGCATCCTGTCCGAGCCGCGCAACGCCCTGGTCAAGCAGTACGCCAAGATGTTCGAGCTCGACGGCGTGGAGTTGGAGTTAACCCCTGAAGCCCTCGACGCGATCGCCGAGCAGGCCCTCAAGCGCGGCACGGGCGCCCGCGGCCTGCGGGCGATCATGGAAGAAGTCCTCATGCCGGTGATGTTCGATGTGCCGAGCGATGACGACATCGCCCGCGTCGTGGTCAGCCGCGAGACCGTCCTCGACAATGTCCTGCCGACGATCGTGCGCCAAGCGCCCTCGCCGCAGCCGCGCAAGCGCGCCCCCCGCAAGCGCTCGGCCTGACCGACGCCAGCGGCGAGGAGGAGAAGGCGGCGTGCCCACGGCATACCGGCTGCACAGCGGCGACCAGGCGCCCAAGCAGCAGAGCCAGGTGACCTGCGGCTCCGCCTGCCTGACCGTCGCCCGGATGCTCGTCGACCCGCTCTTCGCGCGGTGGGTGCTCACCGGCGAAGGCCCCCGCCCGGGCGTCAGCGACGGCCCGACGCTCGCGCTCCGCTTCGCCGCTTATGAGCGGATCGTGCACACCCGCACTAATGGGCTGTATGCCGGCGGCGGTCGCCTCAACCTGCCCTGGCCCCGATTCTTCGGCACCCCGCCGTGGGGGGCGAAGAAGGAACTGGAGTTCGGTGCGGCGCGCCGGGGGACGGCATACGACATCGAGGTCCTGCGCCATCTCGACACCGACGGGCTGGGGGAGCACTTCGATCGGCTGCTGCGACTGGTTTCCGACGGCGAGCCGGGGCTGCTGTATGTCGGTGACGCTAAGCTGCCGCGGCATGTTCTGCTGATCCTGCCGGACCGTGGTGACGGTAATCTGGAAATCTACGATCCGTATGCCGGGTCGGTGACTGAGCTGACCCGCGCCGCCTTCGTCGCCCGCCGGATCGCGATCGCCGGCTGGGATGTCCCGTGGTTCTGCGTCCAGCCGACCGGTCAGCTGCGCGAGCGCGTCTTCGACTGGCCCGCGGACGCCGTGCCGGCCTAGGGCGACTCACCCAAGCAGGCCGAAAACCCTTTGGTAGTGGGCTAATTCGCGGGTGTAGGCATCCTCGATCGTCGCGGCGGCGCGGAAGCCGTGGCCCTCGCCGGGGTAGACGACCAACTCGACATCCTTGCCCGCGGCGAGCATGGCGTCGGCCATGCCCTGCGCCTGCGCGAGCGGCACGGCGAGGTCGTCAGTGCCCTGCAGGAGCAGCAGGTCGCCGTGCAGGTCCTCGATGTGATGGATGGGGGAGCGGTCCGCATACACCCCCGTCTCGTCGGGCCACGGCCCAATCAGGCCGAAGGTGTACTGCGACTCAAACTTGTGGTCGTCGGCGACAAGCGCGGCGAGATCACTGATGCCGTAGTAGCTGGTGCCGGCCGCGAAGACGGTGCTCGTCGTCAAGGCCCGCATGACGGTGTAGCCGCCCGCGCTGCCGCCCCGAATGGCCAGGCGCGCGCCATCGACGCGGCCCTCCCGGGCCATCGCGGCAGCCCCGGTGACGCAGTCATCGATATCGACCACGCCCCACTGCTCGCGCAGACGCTCGCGATACTCGCGGCCGTAACCCGTCGAGCCGCCATAGTCGACATCGAGCACCGCGAAACCGCGAGTCGTCCAGAACTGAATCCCGGTCTGGAAGGATCGCTCGGCTTGTGCGGTCGGGCCACCGTGGACGAGGACGAGCAACGGTGGGGCCTGGTCGGCGGGCCCGGTCACCCGCGCGTTCGCCGGCGGATAGAAGTTGCCATATGCCGTCAGCCCCGCCCCATTTGTCCAACTGACCTCTTCTGCGCGCGAGACATCTGCGGGGTTGGGTGCCGTGGGAGATGCGGCGGCCAAGACATCGGTGCGCCCGGTTGCCAGGTCGATCGTGACGATGTCGGGGAGTCGGTCGGCCGAGCCACGCTCCAGGGCAATGCGTGCGCCCGTGGCGCAGACCTGGTTTGTCCCGGTCGCCCCGAGAGCGAGCTGCGTGCGCGCACCGCGGTGATCCACCACCATCAAGCCCTGGCCCGACGGATCGCGCAGCACCGCACGGCCGTCGGCGAGCATCGCGATATCGCGCTTGCCAAGCACCCATTGCGGGGTGGCCAGGTCGGCAGCGACGGCAAGGACCTGCCGCGCCTCACCGTCATCCCAAATCCATGGATTCCACCAGTTCGTCTGGTCGCTGAAGAACCAGAGTCGCCCGTCGGCGTCATAGATCGGCTGGGACACCGAAACGCCCGGCCCGCCGGTGACGATCTGCTCATCGGTGCAGCCCGACTCGGTTAGCCGGGCCTGGCGCAGCACGGTGGAGTCCCACGGCATATTCGGGTGATCCCACGAAATCCACGCGATCCGGCTGCCGTCATCGGACACCGCCGGGCGGGACACAAAGTCCGTCCCGGTCGCGAGCACCTGCCCGAAGTCGGGATTCTCACCGCGAATATCCAAGCGCACCAACTCATTACGCGGCTCCCCGCCTAAGCGGTGGTCCTCGCGCACGGCATACACATGATCGCCCTGGAGGACCAGCCCACCGAAGCGCACCGCCCCCTCCGGGGTGATCGCGACCGGCTCGGACGATCCCGGGTCGAGCCGTCGCAACCGTCCGTCGGCGAAGTCGCTGAAGACGACGAGGCCGTCGCGGACGGCATATGGCCCGCCGCCATATTCATGGACGCGGGAGCGGACATTCCACGGTGCAGGGGTGACATCGACCGTGGCGCCGGTCGCCCCGTCATGGCGCACCAGCACACAGCGACCGCCCTCCCAGGGTCGACCCTCGATCCAGTAGGTATCCGCGCCGTCGACGGCGACGTCGTCCAGTCGCGCCTCCGAGGCGGTCAGGCTCGCCGTCGTGATCGGCGACGGCCAGGTGCCGAAGGGCAACTCGCTCGGCGACGGCGCGGCTGTCATGACGCCGAGCGCTCCGGGTGGGCGTACCACTCACGGTCGCCAGGGGCCGGGAGGCGGGCGGGATAGCAGATGGTGTTGGAGGGGTAGGAGCCGGTGAAGAACTTGTATGCGGACTTGAACCGCTCACAGCGCTTGGTGGCCTCTTCGTAGTTCCACGCGAAGCCGATATTGCGGTTGACACCATTCATGTCGTGATTGTCGGCATAGGTGTTGGTCGTCGTGCGCGCGACCGTCCAGTACCACCGGGCGATCGGCGCGCTGTATTGGAGCGACTTGGCCAGGTCGGGGCTCGACAGCAGGTTGATGCCGAAGTAGCTGCCAGCATCCTTGTAGTTGAAGTCATTCGTCAGCTGGATATAGCCGCGCCCGCGGTAGGTGAAACTGCCGCCCTGGTCGGCGTTGTAACGCATGGCCGATTCACTGACGAGGGTGGCCAGGAAGGCCGCCTTGCGCGCGGGATTGTTGACCTGGCCCTTGACCATCTCGGCCTGCAGCGAAGGCAGTCCGGCTTCGACGGTTGACCGCTCGCCGACCCAGCTCTGGCCGAACATCGTCACGAGGTTGTCGTAGGTGATGCCGCCACTGGGGCAGACGACATTGCGTGGTGCGGCGCTGATGAGCTTTTGGGTCCAGCCCGAGGTGTCGACGCTGCCGATAAGGCTGATGTCGGTTCCGACGCCGTCGGCGATATTGGCGTCCTTGCGGGTGGTCAGCGCCTCGGTGGCGGCGGTGCGCGAGAAGAACAGGCCGCCGCCGGCGGAGGCGAGGCCGCCCACACCGTCATACCCAGTGGAGGCCAGCGTGCTCTGGGTGATTCGACCCGCACCGGGGGTGTTGATGCCGATCAACTTTCCGGAGGTGGTCGTGCCCATGAGCCTGCTGCCCGCGACGCCGGTCAGGGTGGAGACGAGAACGCCGGAGCCCATCCGGACCTTGTTGGCGATCTGGCCGCCGGTCGGCTTCTTGGCGAGCAGATCCCAGCGGAAGAGTTGGCCATTCGTGCCGAGGGTGGCGAAGAGGTGCCCGGCGCCATCGGTGGCCAGCTTGTCGTAGGTCCAACCGGTGTAGGCCATCGGCACTGGCGTGGCGAACTTCAACGTCTTGGTCTTGCTGGTGATATCGACCCGATAGAGCGCGCCCCCGGTCGTGGTGACGAGGAGGGTGTCGTGGCTCAGCGCGGCGAGCGAGCGCACTGGCCACGGCAGCTTCGCCCCCACGAGACCGCGGCCCTTGGTGTTGGTCGCCGCATTGATCGGGGCGTAGGTCAGTGTGCCGTCCCGCCGCACGCCATACACGTGCGCAGTTCCGGTGCACCCGGTGCTCGCCGCCGCCTGCTGTTTCAGAGGGGCGGCGGGCGTCGAAGTCGCCGCGGAACCGGCCATCGAGAGGCCGACGGCCACGGCCAGGGCAGAGCCGTAGAAGTGCACGGAGGGCATGGGTCGGCCTTTCGGGGGGAGCCGGGGATCGGGCCCATTGTGCCCGACGGCGGTGATCAGGCGGTATGCCGCCACACCTGGACCGCTGCCACCCCGAGCGCCAGGAGCGCGGCGAGCGAGAGCCAGGTGCTGCCCGGCAGGCGCGCGGAGAGCACCAGGGCACCGACGCCGGCGACCCCGGCCGTCGCCGCAGCGAGCAGGCCGAAATCGCGCGCCCAGGTGATGCGGGCCCGGTTCGGCACCACGGTGGCGGGCGGCCATACGCCGAGCGCGGACGCGCAGACGTGCGCCATGAGCAGCAATAGGGCAGCTGCGAAGGCCGGCAGCAGATCGGCTGCCCGCTCCGGGCGAGGCACCCAAACCAGCCACACAGTCAGCTGGCCGAGCGTTGCCATCAGCGGCGCGGCGCCGTCCGGGCGAGCGACGGCGACCAGGACGAGCACCCAGACCGACGCGATGAGTGTCAACCATGCGTCATTCGGCACCAGCACGGTCACGCCGGCGTGCGCCACCAGAAAAAGCAAGATCAACACAAGCCGGACCGACCCCTGACGCCGCAGGGGATTGAGCGCCCAGGCGATCATCGGCGGGCCGCCCGCGGGGCGCGAGCCCGCCGCTGCAGTTGCCGCAGCACCTCATCCAGCGAGCCGTGTCGAACCCACGGCACCACCGGCACGCCGCTTCGCACCAACCGGTGGATCTCGCCGTCCCGCTCGAGCATCCGCAGCCGCCACGCCGTTCGGGTGATCGCGAGGTCGCGTCGGGTGCGCATCGGGGCGAGGGCGTCAAGATCGCGTTCGGTCAGTGCGAGCGGCTGGCGGGTGCTCGGCGGCAGTGTGTCGATCACCACGACGGTGGTGCCCCGCTGCCCAAGCCGCATCGCCTGCGCCAGTGCGGCCCGCGAGATGGCCGGCGTCAAGATCAGCACGACGGCGCCGGGCCGCACCTGTGCCATGGCGGTCGCCGTCGCCTCGTCGTCGGTGATCACGAGGGTGCCCGGCCGGATTCGGGCCAGGTTGTCCTGGATGCGCCGGACCTGCGCCCGGCCGGCTCGGGGTCGAAGCGGCAGCGCGCCCTTGGATCCCAGGATGAGCAGTCCGACGCGCTCGCCCGCGCGCAGATAGTGCTCGGCCAGCGCCGTTGCCGCCCGCACGGAGGTGTCCAAACTGCTACTGGCCGAACCGATCCCGTCGGCGAGGCCGATGTCGTGGAAGGCGTCGACGATGATCGTGATGTGGGTGTCCAGGTCGGCATGGGTGGCGCTGACCTGCAACTCGCCAGAGCGCGTGGAGCGCTGCCAATTGATGCGGGAGAGCCGATCGCCGGGACCATAGGCGCGCAGCGTCGCGAAGTCGCTGCCCTCGCCGCGCGCTCGGCCTCGGTTGAGGCCAACGACGCCGTCGGGGTGCGGCATGCCGGTGCGCGCCCGGAAGCCGGCCTTGTCCGGCAGCACGACCAGCGGAGTCGGCCGGATCTGTCCCGGCGTCCACCGAAAGGCGCCGAGCACCGTGGTCGCTGACAGGACGGCGGCGCCGGTGTCATAAAGCCCCCAACGGCGGGCGCGTCGGGTCGTCGAGATCCGCACCGAGGACGTATGCCGTTGCCCCGCCCCGAGCGTGAGCGCGGCGATTTCGCCGGCGGGCGAGTCCGCGACGACAAAGGGTGTCGGTGCCAGCACGGCGACGACATCGCGCGCACCCGGGGGCACCCGCAGATCTGCCTGCCAGGTCACAAGATCGCCCTCGGTCACGACGGACGGCGTCAACGTCATCCGCGCGGTGGGCACCTCCGCGGGTCGAGTGCGCGCCGCCCAGGCCGCCGCGATGACAAAGGGCGCGGCCAACACGATTAGGTCGAGCCGCCGGTTCAGCACCCCGATGAGCAGGGCCAGGGCGCCGATGGTGACAGCTCGGACCTGGGCCGCGGTGGGGCGCCAGTCGGCGTGGCCGTCGGCGGTGTCGCCGGGAGTCGTCACGTGCGGCCGCTGGTCGGTGTCGAGACCGAGTTCAGGATGTCGTCGATGACGGAGGCCGCCGTCACATCACTGGCCCACAGTTCGGGGCGCAGCGTGACGCGATGTTCCAGGACCGGCCGCGCGACCTTCTTGACGTCCTCGGGGGTGACGTAATCGCGGGCGGAGATCACGGCATACGCCCGGGCACACAGGAGCAGCGCGAGCGAGCCGCGCGGAGACGAGCCGACGAGGACGTGCGCGTGTTGCCGGGTGGCGCGCGCGAGACGGATGCAGTACTGCCCGACGGTGTCGTCGACCCGGACGGTCTCGACCGCCTGCTGCATGGCGAGCAGTCCGGCCGGGTCGGTGACGGCTTGCAGACTGTGGTCCTCGGTCCGGCGGCCCAGGCGATCGGTGAGCACCTGCCACTCCTCGGTGGCACTCGGATAGCCAAAACCCAGGCGCATCAGGAAGCGGTCGAGTTGGGCTTCCGGCAGCGGATAGGTGCCTTCATATTCGATGGGATTCGCGGTGGCGAGCACGTGAAAAGGCTTGGGCAGCAAGAATGTTCGTCCCTCGACGGTCACCTGATGTTCCTGCATCGCCTCGAGCAATGCGGCTTGGGTCTTCGGCGGAGTTCGGTTGATTTCGTCGGCGAGGAGGAGCCCGGTGAAGAGCGGGCCTTCGCGGAACTCAAAGGTCGACGTGCGCTGATCGAAGATGAAGGAGCCGGTCAGGTCGGCCGGCAGCAGGTCCGGCGTGAACTGGGCGCGGGTGAAGTCGAGGCCCAGCGCCGTGGCGAGCGAGCGCGCGGCGAGGGTCTTGCCGAGCCCTGGGAAATCTTCGAGCAGGACATGCCCGCCGGCGAGCACGCCGGCCAAGAGCAGAGTTAGCGGCTCCCGCTTCCCGATGACGGCCTTCTCGACTTCGTCGAGGATGGCGGCCGCCCGGGCTGATGTCTCGTGCAGATCCATTAGATCCTCTCGATGCGTTGCAGATAGCGGTCGATGTCGTGGGCCGAGCGGCGCGCGGACCCCACAGGTGCCTGGAGGTATGTCAGCAGCTCGGGTCCGAGGAGGGCCTGGGCTTCCTCGGTGAGACGGTCCGGGTTCAGCCCGCGCCTTCGCAGCCGGTCGGCGACGAGGGTGCGCAGCAGCCGCTGCAGGGACTCGACATCGGCGGGTGTCTCGCCACTGAGGGCGGCGCGCAGGAGGGCCACGCGCGAGTCGCGGCCGCGCTGTCGCCGAGGCAGGTCCTGGTAGGTGCTCCAGCTATGTCGATGACCCGCTGGAATGGCCCGGATCACGAGCCACAGCAGGACCCAGGAGGCGATCAGGATCGCCGCGAGCAGCAGGAAGTTCGGGGCCGGTGCGAAGGAATACCACGCGATGGCCATGACGAAGAGACCGAGGGGGAGCAGCCCGATGACGAGGGCCGGCGAGATGAGCGGCAGACGGGGGCCGGGTGGCCAGGTCGGGATGCGCCGCGTCATACCTCAACCTGCTCGTGCAGGCCGTCATGGATGGCGGTGAGGCACTCGATGGCGCGGGCCCGGTCAGCCTCGGTGAGGGGATGACCGCTGAAGCGCGCCTCGCGGTAGAGCTCGGCGAGCCCCTCGATGGCGTCTTGGTCGATCTCGAAGCGCCGCAGGACGGTGCGCGTCACCTCGGCCGGCGTCTCCCAGGGCAGCGCCGGATGCCCGGCCGCCGCGATGGCGCTCTCCAATTCCTGCCAGCAGGCGATGATCGCATTGCTAGGGATGTCCTCACGCAAGCTGGCCAGCTGGTCCGGAGCCCCCGCGAGCACCGCCTCAGCAACCGAAGGGCGTTCCAGCACAGGCGGTTCCGGGAGTCGGCGCCCGCGCAGTTCGCGAAGCAGCAGCACGAGGACGCACAAGCCCACGGCCACCGCAAGCACGGTCAAGACGACTCGGATGGGGAACTCCGCTCCGGCTGGCCGGGCCTCGCCGGGGACGCTCGGCGTGGCCGGCGGGTCGTTCGGATTCGCTGTCGATTGCGACGGCGGCGACAGCTCCTGACCGGCCTCATACGCCTTGCCGACCACGAAGACACTGCCGGCACCAGCCGTCCACAGGGAAAGCGCCAGCAGCAGGACGACACCCAGGGACCACAGCGCGGTGCTGCGCGAGCGAGGCATCGCCCCTCCGATCGTCAGGGTGTCGGGGCCACCAGCATGACATCGCGGATGGCGAGCTCCTCGCCCTCCGCATAGGTCACCTCTCCGGTGATCCGACCGGCCGCGCGCAGGTCGCCTTCGCCGGCGCGCAGCTTGTCGAGGGTCGCCGAGGGGCCGGCAATGAGGATCTGCGAGACCTCGGTCCGCATGCCAACCTTGGCTTCGGACTTCGCTTTGCGCACGGCACCGAGGGCGGCGCCGACGGTCGTCAAGACGGCCGGATCGCCGGGTTGGCCGAGCGCAAGTTCCTCAGCCTTCGGCCAGGTGGCGCGGTGCACCGAGCCCTCCTGCCACCACGACCAGACCTCCTCGGTGGCATACGGGAGGAAGGGCGCGAGCAGGCGCAGCAGCACCGAGAGCGCCAGCCGCAGCGCGGCGCGCGCCGACGGATCCCCGGCATGCGCACGGTCCTTGACCAACTCGATGTAGTCATCGCAGAAGGTCCAGAAGAAGGTTTCGGTGGTGTCGAGCGAGCGGGTGTAGTCCCAGTTTTCGAAACCCACGCTCGCGTCGGCAACGACCTTGCCGAGCGTGGCGAGCATGGCGCGATCCAGCGGCTCGGTGATCACGGACGCCAGTCCCTGGCGCGGGGCGAGGTCGGGTTCTCCGAAGCCGAGGGCGAACTTGCTCGCGTTGAGCAGCTTGATCGCCAGGCGCCGGCCGACCTTCATCTGGCCGATGTCGTATGCCGCGTCCGTCCCGAGCCGGCCGCTGGCCGCCCAGTAACGCACCGCATCGGCGGAGTGCTCCTTGACGACATCCTCGGGCGTGACGACATTGCCCTTGGACTTGCTCATCTTCTTGCGCTCGGGGTCGAGGATGAAGCCGGAGATCGCGGCATTGGTCCACGGCGCCGTGCCGTGCTCCCAGAACGAGCGGACGACCGTGGCGAAGAGCCAGGTCCGGATGATGTCGTGCGCCTGCGGACGCAGGTCCATCGGGAAGACCTTCTCGAAGACCGGGTCGCTGCCCGTGCCGTCGGCGGTGCGCCAACCGGCGGCAATCTGCGGGCTCAGCGAGGACGTGGCCCAGGTGTCGAGCACGTCCGGGTCGCCCACAAAGCCGCCGGGTATGCCGCGCTGCTCCTCCTCATATCCCGCTGGCGGGTTCGCGGCCGGGTCGACGGGCAGGTCGGCCTCGGCGGGCAGGATCGGGTGGTCGTAATCCGGCTCACCCTCGCCGTCGAGGGGGTACCAGACCGGGATCGGCACGCCGAAGAATCGTTGGCGCGAGACCAGCCAGTCGCCATTGAGGCCGGCGACCCAGTTGCTGTAACGGGCCTGCATGAAGGGCGGGTGGAAGGCGACGGTCTGGCCCATGCCGATGAGCTTGGCGTTGAGGTCAGCCTCTCGCCCGCCATTGCGGATGTACCACTGGCGGCTGGTCACGATCTCGAGGGGCTTGTCGCCGCGCTCATAGAAATTGGCCATCCGCTTGGTGGGTGTCGGCTCGCCGTCGAGATCGCCGCTTTCGCGCAGCGCCTCGACGATGGCCGCCCGCGCACTGAAGGCGGTCTTGCCGGCGAGCTGCTCGGCATACAACGTCTCGCCGGGGGTGCCCACGAGCCAGGCCGGGGTGTCCTGCTGCAGTCGGCCGGTGCGGGTGACGATTGAGCGCGTCGGGAGTTGCAGCTCGCGCCACCAAATCACGTCGGTGAGGTCACCGAAGGTGCAGCACATCGCGATGCCGGCACCCTTGTCCGGTTCGGCGGCCGGGTGGGCGAGCACGGGGATCTCGACCCCGAACAGGGGTGAGGTGACGGTGGTGCCGAAGAGGGCGGCATACCGCTCGTCGTCGGGGTGGGCGATGAGCGCGACGACGCTCGGGATCAGTTCGGGGCGAGTGGTCTCGATGTAGACCGGTCCGTTGGCGCTGTGGAAGGCGACGCGGTGGTAGTGCCCGGGGTACTCGCGCGCCTCCAGCTCCGCCTGCGCGACCGCGGTCTGGAAGGTGACATCCCACAGGCCCGGCGCCTCGGACTGATAGGCCTCGCCGCGCTGGACATTGCGCAGGAACGCCTGCTGGCTCGTCGCGCGCGAGTGGTCGTCGATCGTGCGATAGCTGATCGACCAGTCAAGGCTGAAACCCATTCTGCGGAAAAGGGATTCGAAGGCCTCTTCGTCCTTAACCGTCAGCTCGTCGCACAGCTCAATGAAGTTCTGTCGGCTGATCGGCTTCTCGTCGGCGGCCTTGGTCGAGGTCGCCGTGCCGCGGTGCGGCGGCTCGAAGCCGGCGTCATAGTGCAGGGAAGCGTCGCCGCGCACGCCGTAGTAGTTCTGCACGCGCTTCTCGGTCGGCAGGCCGTTGTCGTCCCAGCCGATCGGATAGAAGACGTTGTAGCCCGCCATCCGCTTGTACCGCGCCATGCAGTCGGTGTGCGTGTAGCTGAAGACGTGCCCCATATGCAGGCTGCCGCTCGCAGTGGGCGGCGGGGTGTCGATGGAAAAGACCTTTGAGCGCTCCCCGGCGAGGGCGGCGTCCCGGTCGAATGCGTAGGTGCACTGCTCACGCCATACGGCGCCCCACTTCTCCTCCAGGCCGTCGAGCGTGGGCCGCTCGGGGAGGGCAGGGGGCTGCGGGGCAGGGGTGGTCATGGTTCGCGATTCTTTCATCCCGTATGCCGTGCCCTCGACCAGTTTTGGGCCGCCGTGGGCGTAAGATGGTGCGCTCATGGACGAGGTGCTGCCCCACCCGCTGACTGGGCAAGGCTTCCGGTCGCCGGTCCCGCCGGGGACCGGGTGGCCGGGGGATCCGGCGACAGCCGAGACGCCGGTGGCCGCGACCGGGGGTGCGGTGCTGACCGCGGCAGGTGGGTGCGGCACTGTCGAGGAGTTGGCCGAGCGGGTGTCGGTATGCCGCGCCTGCCCGCGCCTCGTCGCGTGGCGAGAGGCGGTCGCGCAGCAGAAGCGGGCCGCATCCGCAGGGCAGCCCTATTGGGGCCGGCCCGCGCCGTCCTTCGGCGATCCCGAACCGTCCGTCCTAATCGTCGGGCTCGCCCCGGCTGCCCATGGCGCGAACCGGACGGGTCGAATGTTCACCGGCGACCGCTCCGGGGATTGGTTGTATGCGGCCCTGCACCGCACCGGCTTCGCCAACCAGGCCACGTCTGTGGCCGCGGGGGATGGGTTGATGCTGCATGCCATCCGGATCACGGCGACCGCGCATTGCGCGCCCCCGGACAACAAGCCGACGACGCTGGAGAAGCAGACGTGTGCACCGTGGCTCGACCGCGAACTCGAGCTCGCGGACAGCGTGCGCGCGATCGTCGCGCTTGGAGGAATCGGTTGGGATGCAACGCTTTCGGCGGCCCGCAGGCTGGGGTGGCAGGTGCCCCGACCCAAGCCGCGCTTCGGCCACGGCGCCGAGGCAACGCTGGTGCGGGCCGATGGCGTGAGCGTTACGCTGCTCGGCAGCTATCACGTCAGCCAGCAGAACACCTTCACCGGGCGCCTGACCGAGCCGATGCTGGATGCCGTCCTGCTCCGGGCGCGCTTTGTCTTCCTCAGTAGTCTTTGAGAAAGTGCACGAGTAGGCGTGACTTAGCGCCGGTTGAGCGATCAGGAACGATGGGATACCAAAACCTGCACTGACTAGGATTTGAAGAGTTTCTGACCCATGGGTGGGGCTAGCACGCACTCGGCAGAGTTCCGTGACTCTTGTGTCGATGTAAGTGATGGAATGATGGGTTTCCATTATCAGGTGACCCGAAGACACCCGCCGGGCCGCACGCGTACAGCGGAGACGTTGGATCGTTGGAATGGTGGATCATCGCCGACGAGGATCCTCGAAAGCCCGTCAAGAATTTAGGATCAAGTCCCTACGCGACATTGAAAGAAGAGCTGGCCTCGCCGCCTCACGATCGAATTCTCGTCGCCATTGACGGCCCAGCGGATCTTGAATCGACGGTACTCCCCGCAGCCAAGACGTCCGTCAGGATCACGCACCAGGACAGGTAGCCACTCGGCTCCATGCACGCTCAGTCAGACTCGAGCAGAGCGCGGATGTCGTCGGCCGTGATTTGCCCGGACATCGAGCCGCCATCGTCGATGACCCGGTCGAAGAGGTCCTTCTTGCGGCGCTGAAGCTCGACGACCTTCTCCTCGATCGTGCCCTCGGAGATCAACCGATAGACCATCACCATCCGGGTCTGACCGATCCGGTGCGCCCGGTCGATCGCCTGTGCTTCCGCTGCGGGATTCCACCACGGGTCCAGCACGAAGACATAGTCGGCCTCGGTCAGCGTCAATCCGACGCCGCCTGCCTTGAGGGAGATCAAGAAGGCGGTCGCCTCGCCGGACTTGAAGCGATTGATGACCTCGGCGCGGTTTCGCGTTGAGCCGTCCAGATACTCGGTGCTGATCCCCGCGTCGGTTAGGTGGTCCTGGACGCGATGCAGGAAGGAGGTGAACTGACTGAACACCAAGGCGCGATGTCCCTCGGCCTGCAACTCCAGCAGCTGCTCGACCAAGGCCTCGACCTTGGCCGGCGGCGCCGCATTGGCGAATTTCTCCGGATCGACAAGAGCCGGATCGAGCGCCAACTGCCGCAGTCGGGTCAACGCGGCGAGGATCGCCACCCGGTTGCCCACCGGGTCATCGAGCAGGCCGAGAACGCGCTGCCGCTCGCGCTGGAGGTACTGGTCATACAACCGGCGATGCGCAGGGCCGAGTTGGACGGTGAGACTCTGCTCCTGCTTCTCCGGCAGATCGCTCGCGACGGTCTCTTTGGTGCGGCGCAACATCAGCGGGCGGATCCGCCGGCGCAGACGGTCGAGGAGTTCGGGGGAGTCGCCATTCTCGATCGGGCGGCGATAGTGCTCGGTGAACCGGTCGGCGCGCGGGTAAAGTCCCGGCGCGACGAGTGCGAGCAGCGACCACAGGTCCATCAGCGAGTTCTCGAGCGGCGTGCCGGTCATCGCGAGTCGGAAGGGCACGCGGAAGGTGCGCAGCACGTGATGGGTCTTGGCCTGATGGTTCTTGACGAATTGCGCCTCGTCGAGGATCAGCCCGCGCCAGTCCACCCCCGCGAACTCCTCACCATCGATGCGGGCCACGGCATATGACGTGACCACCAGGTCCGCCTCCGCCACGACCTCGCCCACGGGGATGGCTCGGCGTTTGGTGGTTTCCCCAAGAACGACCACCCGCAGGTCAGGCGCGAACCGGGCCGCCTCGCTGGCCCACACGCCGAGCATGCTCGTCGGGGCGACGACGAGGATTGGATCGGTGAGCTCGCCTGCGGCACGGACCTTTTCGATCAGCGCGAGCGTCTGCACTGTCTTGCCGAGTCCCATATCGTCGGCGAGGATGCCGCCGAGCCCGGCCTCCCAGATCGCGTTGAGCCAGGCATAGCCGTCGAGTTGGTATGGCCGCAGGGTGGCCTGCAAACCCTCGGGCGGCGGCGGTGGCGCGTCGTCGGCCAGGCGGCGAAGGCGCTCGACGCTCTCATTCCACGCGGCGCTATCGACATTGGCGAGGCCGATCTCGGCCAGCTCGTCCCAGAGGCCCACGTGATAACGCGAAAGACGGAGCGGGGCACCAGGATCGACGAGCTGGCGAGCCTCAGCGACCAGGTGGCGCAGGCTGTCCAGGGCCGGATCGTCGAGGCGGAACCAGGTGCCGGAGTCGAGCAGCAGGGCATCATCGCCGGCGGCGAGAGCACGCAGCAGTTGCTCAAGCGGCACCGACTCTTGACCGACGCTGACGCGCACCTGCAAGTCGAACCAATCGGTGCGTCCGTCGCTCGTGTCGCTCAGTCCGATGTCGATGACGGGGGCTTCGCGGGCCTCTTCATAGCCGGTGAGTTCGTCCTCGATGATGAGGTGAATATCGGGTTCGATCTCCAGGTCCGGCAAGACCTCGGTGGTGAAGCGCACGGCTGGCATCCCGTGCAGGACAACGCGATTGGCCAGATCCCAATAGCCGGAGTATGCCGTCCCTCGCCGGTGCCGCGCGCTGGGGATCGCGTCCAGCACAGCGAGGCTCTCGATGAGCGCCTGCTCGCGTTGTCGATCACGGGGGAGGGGGATCGAATCGTCCGCCGTGAGCAGCGCGCCGGAGGGGGCGGCATACGCGATATCGAAACGCAGCTCGAGGTGGGTGGGCATCGGCTGCCCCACCCGGATGCGGAGAACGGGGCGCGGCTGCTCCGGGATGGACACGCTGTCGTCGTGACTTGTGACGCGGGCGTGGTCGCGCAGCCGGGGGAGATAGAGGTTGACGAAGCGCTCGGTGTCCGCGCCGGGGATTCGCAATTGGCGCTGGTTGACCAAGAGCTCCGCGAGGTTCGGGTCCAGCTCGGTCTCGAGCGGGACCAGCACGAGGCCGTCGCGGGTCGTGACGCTTAGCCCGTGGGGCGGGTCACCGAGCACGGTGATGCCGCGGACTTCACCCAAGGCGGTGGCCGTGTCCAATGAGGTGGTCAGGACGATCTCACCGTCGTCGCGATGGACATCCAGGACGATGCGCGCGGCTTCGGGCGCGAGCGCGATCTCACCGACCACATTGCCGCCCGGCACCAGTTCGACCCCGGCCTCGGCCGCTTGGCGCAGCAGCGGCCAGAGCCGATTGCCGAGGGCTCCGAGGTAGATCTCGCTCTGGGAGTAGAAGTAGCCGTCCCGACCGCCGGTGAGGCGATGCAGGTCGTGGATGGCCTTCAAAGCGGCTGCCTGACGGCGATTCATGGGCATCCGCGGGTTCGTCGTCGCGATCTCGCCCCACGTGAAATTCCGGGCCCAGGTGCCAGTCTTGGTCTGGCGGGTGGGCCGAATCGCGATGCGCGGCGGGCCCATCATCGTGCGGTAATTGGCGGCCACCGGCAACGGGTCGATGATCAGCCCGAGTCCTGGTCCGGTGTCGACCGGCTCCTGCTTGTCCTCGATGAGCTTGCGCAGCGTGCGTTCCCAGCCAGGTGTCGTCGGCTCGGCGTGAGCATCCCGGAAACGCTGGCGGGCATGCAGCAGCAGCGCGACGGCGTGCTTGCAGTCGGTGCGCACCGGGCAACTACACCGGGAAGCCCACACGGTCGCGGTATGGGTCCCCGCGCCGACGGTGATCAGCGTTTGGTATGGCCGCGCGCTGGAGCCCTCGATCTCCGCGAGCAGCATCCGGCCGCGGTCGGCGCTGGTAAGGGAGCGGATCATCCCGGACTCGGCATACCCCCGGCCCCGCTCAAAGGTGGCCGCGTCCACGCGGGCACGGATGGCCTCATCGGTGAGGCCGCCGAGCCAGTCGGCGCCGGCCAATGAGTCCATCATCCCAACATATCCCTGCTCGGCGCGTGCGCGAAAAGGCCGGCTTGTCAGGGCCGCAGCCGGGCGGCGAGGCCCGAAGCGCGCTGGATTCGCTGGCTCAACCCAAGACGGAAGGCCTCCGGCGAGCCGATGATCGTCACCTGCTCCTGGGCCCGGGTCACCGCGGTGTAGATGAGCTCGCGGGTCAACAGCGGCGAGTCGATATCCGGCAGGATCACTGTCACCCGCCGGGCCTGGCTGCCCTGGCTCTTGTGCACGGTGGCGGCATACATCGACTCGACGTCGGCGAGCCGGGCTGCGGCCAGTTCCCGGGGGCAAGCGCCCGAATCGAAGGTCGCCACGAGCCGCCCATCGCGGCGCAAGACCACCCCCGTGTCCCCATTGAAGAGATCCATGGCGTAGTCGTTCCTGGTGACCAGCAGCGGGCGTCCGGGGAAGTTGGGCACATAGAAGTTCTCGCCGGTTTCCTCCGAAAGCCATTGCAGGATCTGGCGATTCCACGCGCCGACCCCGCGAGGTCCGCTGCGATGAGCACACAGAAGCCGGTGCTCACCGAGGGCCGCGAGGGCGGAGGCTGCGTCCCCGGCGCGGGCGTGATGACGCAGATCGATCGCCGCTTGGACCATCAAGGCCCGGCGCGGCGTGGCATCGGGAATCAACTCCACGGCCGGCTCGCCGGAGTCCAGCAATGTCAGCGCGGCCGAGTCGTCACCCTCCCGGATCGCCTGCGCCAGGTCGTGGATGGCGCCGTCGTATCGATAGGTCCGCCCCAGACGTGCCACGATCTGCCGCGGGCTCGGGTCGAGGCCGGTCACGAGGTCGGAGAGCACGGCACCCGCCTCGACCGAGGTCAACTGGTCGGGATCGCCGACAATGATCAGGCGGGTGTCGGGCCGCAGCGCTTCCAGCAAGCGCGCCATCATCGTCAATGAGACCATCGATGCCTCATCGAGGACGACGACGTCATGCGGCAGCCGGGCTCCCGCGTGATGAGCGAAGCGGCTCGTGGACCCCCGCCGCCAGCCGAGCAGCCGGTGCAGGGTGGAGGCTGCCGGCATCGGCAGACGGTCGCGATCCTGCGCGGGTAAGCGCTCGGCGGCTCCCTCGAAAGCTTCTTGCAGCCGCGCGGCGGCCTTGGCCGTGGGCGCAGCAAGCGCGATCCGAGGCGTCCGGTCACCGCGCACGGCCGTCTGCTCCACGAGCAGGGCGAGGATGCGCGCCACCGTGGTTGTCTTGCCGGTGCCCGGTCCGCCCGTCACGACGACCGTGCGCTCTCGGGTGGCCAGGGCGGCGGCGGCACGCTGGTCCGCGTCGTCCGCGTGTGGGAAGAGCCTGGCCAGGCCCGCGCCCAGAACCTGTTCGTCGACCGGGGGCGCGGGTGCGTCGCGGCGGGCGATGAGGGTCGCGGCGACCTGGATTTCTTGGTCGTGATAGCGCTCGAGATACAGCAGCCCCTGGTCTTCGACGAGGACGCCCGCCGCGACAAGCCGACTGTCACGCACCTGCTGCAGCCAAGCCTGCGGATCGGCGGGCCACGCAAAATCCGGGTCGATGAGGTGAACCTGCGTCAGGTCGACCGCCACCGAACCGGTCCGAACGGCCCGCGTGGCCAGGGCCAGCGCCAGTGCGGCCTCGACGTCTCGCTCACCGGAGAGCGCGCTGAGGCGACGGGCCACGTGGACATCGGCGGCGTGCAGGATTCCCCGTTCGTTGGCCTCGCCGAGCACTCCGCCGGCCCGCGCCGCCCGGCGCCGGTCGAAGCGCTCCAACTCCTCTCCCTGTGGGGTCGAGTTCATCGTGGGCACCCAGGTAGCGTGCCTGCGTGCCAGCATCTGAGGATCACCGCGCCGTGCCCACCGTACTGCGCACGCCTCGGCTGCGTCTGCGCCCGCCCACACCGGCCGATGATGACTTCCTCTTCGCGCTGCATTCCGATCCCCAGCTGTAGGCCCACGCGCCCTGGGCCCGAACGACGGATCGCGCGATCTCGGACGCGACGACGCAGCTGTGGCGTCAGCACTGGCGTGACGAAGGCTTCGGCTACTTCATCGTGGAAGCGGCGGAGGGCGGTGCCCCGATCGGTGTCGCCGGGGTGCGCCGCGCGGCAGCCGGCCGACTGAATCTGTATTACCGGTTCGCCGCCGTGACGCACGGAAGCGGGCTCGGCCGGGAAGCCGCGCGGGCGGTCGTCGCCCACGCGACCGAGTGGTTTCCGGAGCATGTCGTGGAGGCCGTCATCCGGCCCGATCACTGGCCTTCGGTTCGGACGGCGGAGGCCGTCGGGCTGGTCGCGGTGGGCGAGCGCCAGTTTGATGGTGATCCCCCGGAGGCGGGAGCATCCTGGGTCTTCGAGTTGCCGCGCATCGCTCGGGTCGACGAGATCGCGGAGACCTCGCGAGAGTCCCTGCTCGATCTGTGGCAACGCGTCACAGATGCTGGTGGTTCGGTGGGCTTTCTGCCTGGCGCCCCGCGGGAGCGCATCGCGGAAGCCTTGGCTGGGCATGAAGCGGAAATGACCGCGGGCCACGCCTTCGCCGTGTCCCTGACCGATCCCGATGGCGCGTTGACCGGCTGGGGATGGTGGACCCAAGTGCCGAATCCGCTTCTGGCGCAAGGTCGTTGGCTGTATCGATTCATGATTGACCCGGCCCGTCAGGGTCGCCATCTCGGCGCGACCCTGCTCGCCGGGATGATTGGGGCCGCCCGACGAGATGGCGCGGAACTGCTCGAGCTGGGCTACCGAAGCGGTTCGGGGCTCGGTGACTTCTATGCCCGCGTCGGATTCGTAGAGGTGGGCCGGATCCCCGGAGCGATCCGTGTGGGACCGGGGGATTTCCGGGACGATGTCACAATGGCCCGTCGTGTGGACGGCTCGCCGCTGGTCTACGACGGCAGACACTGACACCAGTCCGGTGGCGGTGCGGGTCATGGCAGGCTCCCGTCGAGGAGATCGGAGATGGCCAGGACTAGGGCGACCGGCGGTCGCCACGAGAACACACCGGCGGGCTGGCCGTCGATGATCGGGGTGTCCGGTCCGCACATACCCCGCAGATAGAGGTACAGGACGCCGCCGAAATGTTGCTCGGGGGAGTACCCGGGCAGCCGCCAACGCAAGAAGCGGTGCAGGACAACGGCATACAGCAGCGCCTGCAAGGGGTAGGAGCTGTGCTGCATCGCTGCAGTGAGCGCCCGCGGAGAGTAGTCAGCCGCGCTCAAATCGGCGTCCGGCGGGCCGAGCCAGTTGGTTTTGTAGTCGACGACGAGATAGCGGCCATCGACCCGCAAGACGACATCGACCGATCCGGTGAGATAACCGCGCAGTACCTGGCCGCCCAACTCGGGCGCCGATAACGCGTGGGCAAAGGGTACGAGCGGGTCGCCCTCCGCAAGGTGCGCCAAGAGCAGCGGTGCGAGTTCGCCCAGGGTGATGTCGACTGCCTCGGTCCGACGATCTCCGCCAACAAGAGGCAGCTCAAACTCCAACTCGCACAGACGATCCGCACGCCCGATCTCGGCGAGGGTGATGCCGGGGGCGAGCGGGCCGAGGGGGCTACGGCATACGGCCAGCAGGGCATCGGCGAGGTCGGCCTGGGACACCTCGACCGGCCAGCGGACGATCTGCTCCCGGATGCGGGCGAGGAGTTCGGCCCGCAGGTCGGCGGCGCCCGGATCAGCCTCTTCGAGCACGGCATGCACCAGGGAACCGAAGGTCGCCCCGACCGGCAGGTTCGCCATCGGGGAGGGCACCTGCTGGGCGGCGAGTTCATCGGCGCTGAGCGCCGCCGGCAGGGCCGCGACGATCTCGGCGGCTGGGGCTTCGTCGTCCTTGACAGGCACTTCGGGCTCGGTTGTCGGCGCCAGGCCGGCGTCGGCCTCAGCAGCTTTGGTGAGCGCGCTATAGGAGGTGCGCCGCCACTCCAGATCGATCTCGCGGGTGAAGGCACGCGCGCGAAGTCGTCGAGTGTTGCCGGCCGGGGATGGTCGGGGCGGGGTTTCTGGGCTCGTCATCGGCTCCACCCGCGGGCCGCCGGCCGCCTGCCACGCCAATAGCGAATCCCTGGCGAGGCGATCGCTGGGGATGGGTATGAAGCTTTCCGGTTCGCCGACGCCCCCTGGGGAGCGGCCGAAGAGGGCGCGGTGGAGCGTCGAGGATGCGGTGTTGGTCATCGGCGCCCACCAGGTCACCAATTGGGATTGGGCGCGAGTGAGGGCGACATACAACAGGCGCAAGCTCTCACCGTCGTCCTCGACGCGGGCGCTCTCGCTCACCTGAGCGCTTGGCTCGGTCGCCACGTCGAGAGTGCGTCGGCCCTGCGGGTCGTGATAGCGCTGGAAAGGCTTGGTCGTATCGACATGGCGATCCATCAGGAAGGGCGCATAGACGATTGGGAACTGCAAGCCCTTGCTGCCGTGGATGGTTGCGAGTTGCACTGCGGCAGCGTCGCTTTCGAGCCGACGGCTGCGTTGGGTCCGAGCTCGACCGGTCTCTTGGACCAACTGCGTGCGCAGCCAGGTCGTGGTCGCATTGAGTCCGAGCTGGTCCCGCAGAACCTCCTCGTGGAGCAGCTCGGCGAGGTGGTGCACGTCGGTGCGCAGGCGCTCGCCGCCCGGCTGCGCGAGGAGGCGCGCATCCAAACCCGTCGCCTCCGAGGCGGCGAGCACTGCCGGGATGCCGCGCAGCGCGAACTGCTCGGCCCAGCGACGCATCCGAGCGGCGTGCTCGTCGGTGGCATCGTCGCCGCGGGCGTCGAGGGAGGCAATCGATTCGCCCACGAAAGGTGTCAACGCCGCGGTGCGCACGCGACGCGACCGGTTGGGAGACTCCATGGCCTCGAGCACCTGCAGCCACCACCGGGCGGCCGGGGACGCGAGGACCGACTCGTCGGTGGCCATGACAGCAGGGATGCCAGCGGCCCGCAGCGCGCTCTGGACCGCGCGAAGCTGGACGCCGGTCGGACACAGGACCGCGATGTCACCGGGGACCAGCGCTCGGCCAGCAAAGGTTGCCCCGCTAGCCAGAACCCGCGCGATATCTGCCGCGCAGTCCGCGGCAACGATCGGCCGGGCAATGCCAACCTTCACGGTGGGTGGGCTCCCGGCGGGTTCTAGATCGTCGCCGAGGAAGTCCGCTCGCGTGCCCAGCCGAAGCCGCCATGGCGCTGCCTCCGGCAGACCGGCCAGGCGTGCGGTGGAGTGACTCGCCGTGACGGGCACGACCTCGACCTCCGGTGCGCCGAGGGTCATCCCGGCCAGGCAAGCGCTGAGCGCGCTGACGAGCCCGGCGTCCGAGCGCCGGTTGGTCGCCAGCGTCCGATGGTGGTCGGCGACGCGTCGGGCGCGGAGATAGGTGTTGATATCGCCACCGCGAAAGGCATAGATCGCCTGCTTTGGGTCGCCGATCAGGATGAGCCGGCCATGTCCGTGGAAGGCGCGCTCGAAAACATCCCATTGCACCGGATCGGTGTCCTGGAACTCATCGACGAGCACGACGGACCACCGCGAGCGCAGCCGGGCGCGGGCGGGGGCGTCCGGGCTCTCCAAGGCGGCGGCGAGTTCACGCAGCAGGTCGTCATACGAGAGGACGCCCAGGCGCCGCTTGCGCAGGGCGAGTTCGGATCGCACGGCCGTCCCGAAGGCCACCCGCTCGGCATCCACGCTGCGGGGATCGGCGTCGATCGGGCCGATGGTGGCGGCCGGGTCGCCGACGACCGCGGCCGCGATGGCGCGGGCGTCGGCATACGCGAAGGGAGCGCTGTCGGCGCGGGCGTAGCGCGCGAGGTAGAGATCGTCGACGACCTCGGCGAGCAGGTCCGAGAGGTCCTCGACCAGGGTGGTGCCGGGATCGGTGTCGCCCGCCGTGCCGAGATCACGCAAGACGGCATGGCAGAACTGGTGGATTGTCGCGATCGTCGCGTCGTCGAAGGCGCCCAGGGCCTCCCGAACCCTCCGGTGTCGCTCCTGCAATTCCGGGCGGTCGTATGCCGCCCCGCTCGCCTCCCCGGACAAGGTGCGTTCCAGCGTGTCCGGCTCCACCTCGGGCTCGCGGCCGTCCAGGAGTGCCTGGAGGTAGCGCTCGCTGCGGCTCAACCGCTCGCGGACGCGCTCGCGCAACTCCTGCGTCGCCGCACGGCCGAAGGTGACGACGAGCAATTCCTCCAGCGGCGTGCCTTCGGCCACGAAGCGCGCGACGAGGGCCGCGATGGCCCAGGTCTTGCCCGTGCCCGCGCTCGCCTCGAGGATGGTTGTGCCCGCGGGCATGTCGGCGCTGATCTCGAAATCGCGGGAGGCCGTCATGCGCCCAGCCCGGAGTGGAGTGCTGGCTCCCAGACGCGCATCGCCGTGTGCGCGAAGCGGGTTGGCCCGGGGTTGAGGCCCTGCGGATCATGCCACCGCTCAGCAAGCGGCGGATCGAGCCAGATGTCCAGGTCGGGGTGCGGGCCGTAGAGCAGGGCGATGGACGCATCGTTGTTGTCCGAACGGTCCATCCATTGATTGACTGCTGCCGTCATGGCCGTGGCATCGACGCGGCGGCGGGCCAGGGTCTCGGCATACGCAAAAGACGTTTTGGGCGCGAAGGCGAGCGGCTGGCGCAGGCCCAGGTCGCGCAGGTCGACGAGGTCACGCAGGAATGTTCGGGCGAGGTCGGCGGCGATGGTCCGCGAGGAGACGACCTTGGACCCCTTGCCCCACTTGGCGACGACATGCGCCGTCCAGTGATCGCCGGTTGGCTGCCCTGCTGCCCCAGCGCTGAGGGCGAGCAGTGCTAACCACGCTTCCAAGCGGTGCTTGGCCGAGAGATTGGAATATGACGTCACGACGAAATTGGTGCCGAACACTCCGGGCACGATCCCCCCGAGCCGGCGGCCGTCGCCGAGGTCGACATCGATCTCGATCGATCGTGACTGCGGGTTCGACTCGCCGAGGAGGCGCTCGGTGGCATTGGCAATCGTGCCGGCAATCGGTCCAATCCGGGACAGGACGATTCGTCCAAGGGCTGCGGGCGGCAAGGTGCCGCGCTGTGATTCCGCCAATCCGGCCTCTGCCGTGGTCTTGCCCGCGAGCAAGTCGCCGACCAGGCGTTCGCCCACGGCCCATGACTGCAGGCTGTCGAGTTCGATCGGCAGGCTGTCGGGGCGCATCTCCTCCTCGAAGGGGGAGGCGATATCAAGGCGGTGGTGTAGGAAGCCGCGCGTGGGGTTGGTGAAGAAGGCTGTCAGGTCGGCGAGCGTGAGGTCGTCAGCGGTCCGAGCCGGCAGCAAACCCGGCAAGACCAAGCCGTTATCCCGTCGTCCCTGGCCGTTATCTGTCGAGGTGGACTGCTCTCGACGACTGCGCTCGAGGGCTGCAGCGCTGTCTGGAGCGTGGGGATCGAAACTGAAGGGCGCTGCCGTGACCGGATCGGGGGTGAGATTGTCGGGGTCGAAGGGCTGCAAGCGATGCCGGCGCACCGGGCTGCCAGCTCCGACATCCAGGCCGGCCGTGCGCCGGGCCGCGTCGATGACCTCGCCGAGGGGCACCGATGGCGGTCGGCTGGCGCCGGTATGCGGATCGGCGCCGGTATAGGTCAGGACCAGGGTGTCGGTGGCGGCGAGGATCGCATCGAGCAAGAGTTGGCGGTCCTCGCTGCGATAGTCCCGCTCACCGGTCTGCGGGGAACGCGCCAGCACATCATCGCCATCAGGGCTGTTGGTCCGCGGGAAGCTCCCGTCGTCCAGACCAATGAGGGCGACCACGCGATGCGGCACCGATCGCATCGGCGTCATCGTGCACACGGTCAGGCTGCCGGTTCGGAAGTTGGCGCGCGTTGCCCGCGACTCCAACCGGCTGCTGAGCAGGGTCCGAATGTCGCTGTGCGAGAGCGGGATCGCGCCATGACCCGCCTCGCTCACGGCCGCGAACTCGCGATCGAGCTCCGCCTTCTGCCAGATGTCGGCCAACGGAGTCTCCGTCAGTGCGTCGATGCCCTCGCTCAGGGCAGCGAGCCACCCGGCAGCGGTCGATGCATCGAGGCAGGCTTCGCGCAGGGCGGCGATTCGATCGACGAACTCCGCGACGCGGCCCGCCAGGTCGATGCTCGCACTATCGACATCATCGAGCGGCAACATCTGCTCATAGCGGCGGTGCGGCTCCTCCGCGCGGGTGACGCCGAGCAGCAGGCGATCCAGGCCTAGCCGCCAGGTGTTGTCCTGAAGGTCCGCGAGCGAGAAGTCCCCGCGGTGCCGCCCGTCGAGTCCCCAGCGGATATTGGCCTGATCGATCCATTGGGCAAGCCGATCGATCGCATCGTCGTCGAAGGCGAAGCGGCGGCGCACCGGCTCGGTGGCGGCCAGGTCCAGAACTTCACTGGCGGTAAGCCGACCGGTGACCAATTCGACGAGCCGCGCGGCGATCGCCAAGAGCGGATTGGTGAAGATTCGCGACCGGTCGGCCAGTTGGACTCGCAGGCCGTGTCCTGGATGGGCCGGCCCATCGAAGCGCAGATCGGCCAATCCGAAGGTGGCATGGATCAATGGGGCATAGGTGTCGATATCGGGGCACATGATCACGATGTCGCGCGGCTCGAGGGTGGGGTCGTCCTCCAAGAGCCCGAGCAGCACCTCGCGCAGGATCTCGACCTGACGGGCCGCGCCATGGCACGCATGCACCTGAATCGATCGATCCGCAGCGCTGATCCCGCGACCAGCCGCCTCGGCCCGGCTCGGGTCCCGGTCTGCGATGAGATCGGCTTGCAGCCAGTGCAACCACGATGCCGGCTTCGATGCGTCATCACTCGCGACGCTCTCGTCCTGCCACGGCGCCGCGAGCGCCAACTGGCGCTGCACCTCGCGCACATCACGTCCGAGCGAGGCAAGCAGTGGATGTCGCACGCTCAAGACAGACCGGTCCCCAGCCCTCGCGACCGGCCCGCCACCGGTGACGGCCGCCAAGGAATGCCACAAGGTCGGCGATGGATGCGGCAGCCACAGATGCACCTCGCGATGTGTGGCGAGCGCTCCGAGAAGTTCTACTTCGGTGCGTGCGAGGCGCGTGTGCCCGAAGAGCGAGAGCCGAGCGGGCAGGTCCAGGTCCGCGTCGCCGCGCCGCAGCGCCGCCACGGTGGACTGATGCCGCACCGGCGGGGTCGCCGCCGGCACCCTGGCCGTGAGCGAACGCCATAAGTGCGGCTGCCACGCCAGATCCTCATCCAGGGCGCCACCCGCGCCATCGGTCCACTCCCCGCCGGCGGACCACTGGAGCAGCAGGGCAGGGCGCTGCACGGCATACGCATGAAAGAGCCCGGCGATCCGGCGCGCCACCGAATAGCGGCGCCCGGCCCGGAGCCGGCCCTCGACACTGTCGTCGCCGTGACCTAGATGGGCGGCGAGTTGGGACGCCCACGGCAGGTCCAGCGATTCGTCGATCGTCGCCAAGAGCGGCCAGACGAGCTGCTCGGGCAACCACGGATCATCACGATCGGTCCCCAACAAGAGCGTGACGAGCGAGTTGGGGGAGAGGAATCGCACGCCCGCGCACACGCCATCGTCGCCCGAGATGGCGCCCAGTCGGTGGCTGAGGCGCTGCGTCAGCCAACGCTCGACGCCCTTGGCCGGAACGACCACCAACTCCTGCGCGAACGGATCGCCTGCGGGCACCGCGAGCACGCCGGCCAACCCCTCAGCGAGGAGGTCGGTCCGCGTCGCGCGGTGCAGATGGAGGCTCACGAGAGTCACCTTAGATTCCAGCACCGACAGCCCCTCCTGGTCGCCCTTCCGCGCCGCCCGTCCCCTAGCCTGATGACCATGGAGCGGGTGTATGCACCAGTGATTGCGCTAGCCAGGACGGTCTTTCGCGCGCAGGGCCTGAAGTTCACGATCGTCGGTGCCGACAATGTGCCCCGCACGGGTGGGGCCGTCATGGCGATCAACCATCTGAGCTATTTCGACTTCACCTACGCCGGGCTCGCGGCGCAGCCGTCGAAGCGCTATGTCCGCTTCATGGCCAAACAGTCGATCTTCGAGCACAAGATCGCCGGGCCGCTGATGCGCTCCATGCAGCACATCCCGGTCGACCGCCAGGCTGGCGCCGCGTCCTACCGCGAGGCGCTGCAGGCGCTGAAGTCCGGGGAGATTGTCGGCGTCTTCCCCGAGGCGACCATGTCGCGCTCCTTCGAGTTGAAGCCCTTCAAGTCGGGGGCCGCGCGGATGGCCCGCGATGCCCGCGTGCCGCTGCTGCCGACCACCTTGTGGGGTGCCCAGCGCGTGTGGAGCAAGGATGTGCCGAAGAATCGCGGGCGCAGCCACATCCCGATCTTCATCGAGGTCGGCGAGCCGATCCCGGTGCCCAAGGGCAGCAATGTCGACGAAGCCAGCGAACGATTGCGCGCGGCGATGCAGGAGCAACTCGCGCGGCAGCAGGCGGCATACCCCGTGCTGACCGGCGACGACCTGCGTTACCTGCCGGCTCGCCTCGGCGGCACCGCTCCCACTTTGGAGGCGGCCGCCGCGCTCGACCTGCGGGATATGTCCCGCACCCGCGACGAGTTCAACTCTTGACCCGACCGCGCCCCGCATAGGATCGCGCGGTGCGGATCGCGAGTGTCAATGTCAACGGGATCCGGGCCGCGCAGCGCCGCGGGTTCGGCACCTGGCTGTGCGTGACGAATCCGGATGTCGTTGCGCTGCAAGAGGTTCGCTGCCCGGAGGCGGATCTTCCCCAGGACGCTTTCGGGGGCTACCACGCGGCCTATGATGCCGGGGCCCGCGCCGGCCGCAACGGGGTTTCCGTCCTCACCCGCGAGCCTCCGGCGGCGGTGCGGACCCTGTTGCCCGATGGGTATGCCGTGCCCGTCGCCCGCGAGTTGCGCCCCTTTGCCGACCAGGGCCGCTATCTCGAGGTCGACCTTGCGGATCGGCCGCTGACCGTCGCCTCCGTCTACGTTCCCAAGGGCGGCCTGCCCGCGCACCTGCAAAAGCCAGGCCGGATGCGCGAGGCGCCGGATGGCGGCGCGGCATACGCGAACAAAATGAGCTTCGCCGCCGGGCTGAGCCGCCACCTCGATCGCTCGCGTCGCGCCGCGGCGGCCAATGGTCGGGAGTTCATCGTGATGGGCGACTTCAATGTCGCGCACCGGGAACTAGATGTCGCGGCCTGGCGCCGCTCCAAGCAGGCGGTTGGATTCCTGCCGCAGGAGCGGGCGTGGCTCGAGGATCTGCTCTCGCCGCGCCGGTTGGTCGATGTGGTCCGTCGGCTGCACCCGGACCAGCCCGGGCCGTACACCTGGTGGTCGTGGATGGGCACGTCATATGCCGTGGACTCCGGCTGGCGGATCGACTACCACTTCGCGTCGCCCGGCCTGGCCCGGACGGCGACCCGGGCGTGGGTGGACCGTGAGGTCGATGGGGTTCGTATGAGCGACCACTCGCCTGTCAGCGTCGACTACGACTTCTGAGGCACCCCGCACGGCGCGGGAGAACTTCGTGGGGTGTCTTAGATGGCGTGACCGAGGTGGGCGAGGGCTTGACGAAGTAGGACGCCATGCCCGCCGTCCATCTCGGCGAGGACCGCCGGGTCGAGCACTTCATCCGGGGTCAGCCACGCAAGGTCGAGGGCGTCGCGCTGCGGAGCACAGTCGCCGGCGACCGGCACGATGAAGGCGAGCGAGACCGCGTGCTGGCGGGGGTCGTGAAAGGCGGTCACACCGGGTGTTGGAAAGTATTCCGCGACCGTGAACGGCAGCGGGCTCGGCGGGACCTGCGGCAACGCCACGGGGCCTAGATCCTTCTCGACATGGCGCAGGATGGCATCGCGGATACGCTCGTGGAAAAGCACTCTGCCCGAAACAAGTTCACGCTGGATGCGTCCGCCGTCGGACGCGCGCAGCAGCAGACCGATCGCGGTCACGCTACCGCCGCCATCGACGCGGACGGGGATCGCATCGACATACAGGATCGGCATCCGCCCCCGCACGGTGGTGAGTTCTTCCTGGCTCAGCCAGGACTCCTGGCTCTGGGTGTCGGGGGACGTCATGGGGCTGTTTCTACCATCGGGGGTGGCGCCTGGTCCTGCGCAGGGGTGAACTGCGCGGTCGCGTCGAAGGCCGCACGCCGAGCCACGCGTCGCAGTGCACCGAGCACGGCGGTGCCGGTGACCGCGATGAGCACGGCATTGGTGAGCGCGCGCCCGAGATCCCAGCCGAGGCTGGTCGCGAGTGAGAAGAGCGCGAAGCGATGCAGATTCTCAAGTGCGGGGGCGCCGGGGACGAACGACAGACCGGTGCCCGAGCCGATGGCGAACGGCCAGAAGGAGAAGTTGAGGAGCCAGCCGTATGCCAGCCCCGCCACCGCGCCATAGGCCGCGAGCAGGGCGATCTCGACCCGCCCGCGCGCACGAGGCAGCAGGCCGGCGCCCAGGCCCACCCAGGCGGCACCAAGCATTTGATAGGGCAGCCAGGGGCCGACGCCGCCGGTGATGAGCGCGGACGCGAAAAGTGTTGTGGCGCCGAGGACAAAGCCGAATCCGGGACCGAAAACCCGGCCGGCCAGGACCAGCAGAAAGAAGACGAGTTCGACCCCCGCGCTTCCCGCGCCCAAGGGTCGCAGAACGGCGCCCACCGCGGACAACACCCCGAGAAGCGCAACCGCCTTGACGTCCAATCCGCCCTCGGAGATCTCGGCAAGCACCACCGCGAGGAGCAGAGGCAGGAGGAGCGCAAAGACGAAGGGCGCGTCACCGCCGTGCGCGATGCCGGAACCGGGATCGACGATCAGGGGCCACCCGAAGGCGATCAGACCAGCAAGCGACACGAGAACGATGGCGGCGGTTGCCTTGGGGCGCAGACGAATCGCCGCGGTGGCAGGGTGGGGAGTGGGTGTCATATGGCGTTCCGCGGCAGGGCCGCCCGCACCTGGTCAACGGTCAACAGCCTCACGGGTGCGAGCACCTTGGCTACCTGAGGCGCGAAGGCGGGGGAGGAGGCGATGACGTCCGCGCTCGGGCCGTGGGCGACGATTTCGCCCTCGGCCATGACGATGACCTCGTCCGCCACGATCGCGACGAACTCCACGTCATGGGTTGAGACGACGACCGTATGTCCGTCGCGAGCCAGCCGACGCAGCGTGGCGGCGAGCCGGTCCTTCGCGGGATAGTCCAGTCCGCGCGTTGGCTCGTCGAGCAGGACCACCTCGGGTCGCGCGGTGAGTTGTACGGCGAGCACGAGGGCCAGCTTCTGCCCCTCGGAGAGGTCGCGCGGATGCCGCTGGTGGGGTATGCCGGGTGCCAAGTCCGCGAGCAGCGCGGAGCAGGTGCCGGGTGGCTGCCCTGACTCCTGGTCGGCCTGATCGCATTCTGCGCCAACGGAATCGAGGTAGAGCAGGTCGGTAGCTGACTGGGGGACCAAGCCGACACGGCTGCGGCGCTGCGGTGGTTTCAGCGATGCGGGATCCGTGCCATCGGCGAGGTGGACCCTGCCTGATGTTCTCGCACCAGTGCCGTGCAGAGCCCACAGCAAGGACGACTTGCCAGCGCCATTGCGTCCCATGAGAGCGGTCACGCTGCCTGCCGCGACGGCCAGGTCGACATCCGCGACGGCCCGAACTCGACCATGGTCGACGCGCAGGCCGCGCGCCGTCACCCCCGGGGCTGGTGACGCCGGTGCGTCAGGTGGGGGAGCCACCTCCGCGACCGTGGGAAACGCGCCCGCCAGCTCGCGACGCAAGGGGGCCGCGGCGCGCCGGGCGTCGCGGATGGTGACCGGCAGGGGCGACCACCCGGCATACCGGCCGAGCTCGATGATGGGGGGCGCGATGGCGCTGTCCGCGAGGATCTCGGCGGGAGAGCCGTGGCGGACTCGGCCGTCGGCGACCTCGACGAGGCGATCGGCATACTGCACCACGCGCTCCAGGCGGTGCTCGGCGATGACGACGGTGACACCCAGGTCGTGCACCAGGCGGGTCAGCGTCGCCAAAACCTCTTCTGCCCCAGTCGGATCCAGCGCCGAGGTGGGTTCGTCGAGAACGAGCAGGCGAGGATGCGTGGTGAGGACTGAGCCGATAGCGACCCGCTGTTGTTGCCCGCCGGACAGGTCCCGCAGGGGCGCGGCGCGCAGGTCGGCGATCCCGAGCAGATCGAGGGTTTCCTCGACCCGCTTGCGCATTGTCGCGGGCGGGAGCGCGAGTTGCTCCATGCCATAGGCAAGCTCTTCCTCGACGGTGTCGGTGACGAAGCCGGCCAGCGGATCCTGGCCGACGACGCCGACGACATCCGCCAGGTCGCGTGGGCGGTGGGTGGCGATGTCGCGACCCATGACCTCGACGCGCCCGGAGAGGCGGCCGCCCGTGAAGTGCGGGACATGCCCGTTGATCGTGCCGAGCAGGGTCGACTTGCCAGAACCGGTGCGGCCGATCACGAGGACGAGTTCACCCTCATCGATCTCTAGGTTCACGTCGGTCAGTGCAGGGGTTGCAGACTCGGGATAGTGCACCGAGACATTGCTGAAACGCACTGCGGCGCCGAGGGATTCGTATGCCGTCACGCCACCACCGCCTGCACGCGTTCGGGGCGCTGGCTGGTCAGCGGGGGAACCGGGGTAGCGAGTGCGGGCGCCGCTGCGGCGATGAGTCCGAGGATCACCGGGATCGGCAAGCTCGGCATGCCCAGCGGCTGCAGCGGCATAGCCAGCGCGCCGGGGGAGGTGCGCAGCGAGACGATAGACGCGGCGAGCGCTGTCAGGCCGCAGCTCACCGTGAGCCATTCGGCGCCGGACCACGGGTCGCGCCGGTAGATCGTCCGCGGCACGGCGCGGCCACCCGCCCAGATTCCCGCGATGCACAGGGCAGCGCCGATGGCGAGCACAGGGACCCCGAACGCTGCCGGACTTGTGCTGTCGAGGAGGCCATAGAGGCCGACGCAGGCACCGAGTAGGCCAAGCAGCGTGAGCCCTGACGTGAGCCGACTTGCGCTGGCGGTCCGGCGGCCATACCCGCGCCCGTCCATCGCAGCAGCGAGCGCCATCGATCGGTCCAGCGTGTCCTGCAGGACGGGCATAGCAATCCCTCGAAATGCTCTGAGCCGCAGGGATGTTTCGCCGCGCAGCGCCCGCGCCCGAGCGACCCGCTGCACACTTTCCGCCAGTTGTGGAGCAACCGTCACGGCGACGACGAGCGCCGCGCCGATCTCGTGCAAGGCGGCGGGGAAGACCTTGAGTAGTCGCTTGGGGCTGGCGAGCGCGTTCGCGGCGCCGATGGCGAGGATCATCGTGCCGAGCCGGGCGCCTTCGAGAGCCGCCGCCAGCAGGCCTTCGAGGTAGACGGTTCCGCCGAGTTGGATGCCTGCCGCCCATGAGGGCAGGTCGAGCGTAGGCAGGGGGAAGAGCCGATGCTGACCAAACTTCAGGCCGACGGCCAAGTGCAGGATCACGCGGGTCAAGACGATGACGGCGCCGAGGACTGCATACAGCCGGAATGCGCGCCCCCACGGCGACCCATCGCGGCGCGACATGACCACAAAGGTCAGAACGGCGATATGCCCAGCCAGCAGAACGGGATTCGTCGTCAGGCTCGCGCTAGCGGCGAGGGCGAGCGCCCAGATCCACCAGGCCGCGGGGTGCAGGTGCCGGACCACTACTGCCGGGCTCGGTCCCGCTGCCGGCGCGCCAGCAGCGCACCCCCGACAAAGAGAAGCCCGATTGCTCCACCGCCGGCGAGGATCGCGGCCGCGGGTGTCGAGCCCGTGGACGCGGGTATGCCGTTGCTCGCCTGCTCCGGGTTGCTGGTCCCGTCGCTCGCGCCGGGCGCGGGCGCGTTCGAGGTGGTGGTCTCGGTCGGTGGGTTCCCCGTGGTGGTGCGCGTGGTGGACGTGCTCGTCGTGGTGCGTGAGGTGGGGGAGTGCGTTAGGGCCGGCGGGGTCGGCGCGGCGGTCGACGTTGAAGTGCTGGCCGGCGGGCGTGTTGTCGAGGAACTGTTCGGTGCAGAGGATGTCGACGAGCTTGAGGAGCTTGAGGAGCTCGTGGTGGTGGGGGGGCTCGGTGGCGCCACCCCCGGCTTCCGACCGGCGCCGAAGGCCAGGCCGATCGCCTGGCCTGGCGCCGGATTCAGGCTGGCGGCGCCGGAGTTGCTGTAGCTCCAGCTACCCCCCGCTGAGGCCGTCCAGATGGCCCAGTATGCCGAGGCAGGCGGCGTCTGAACGCAGGCTTCGTCCGCGGGGGCGGGGAAGCCGTTGACACGGCATACGAAGCTGCCCGGAAAGCGCTGCGTGCCCTCCAGTCGGAATCCGGCCGCCTCGAGGGCGGCCCATGCGGTCGCGGGATCGCCACTGGCGCAACCGCTTTGGACCGAGCCGCCGAAGTCGACGATGACACTCACGCCGTCGGCGGAAGTGCAGGTGGCGGCTTGGGCGGCAGGGGCAGCGACAAAGGCGCCCACGCCGAGCGCGAGGGCGATTGCGTGTCGGATCATCTCGGCGGCGCCACTGTCGGCGGCTTGCCCGCGCCAAACGCCCAGCCCTCGACCGTGCCCGGCTTGGGGTTGTAGCTGCCCGATCCGGACGTCGAATAAGTCCACTTGCCGCCGCGCGGGGCATGCCAGTAGGACCAGTACTTCGTGGCGGGCGGCATCACGACACAGGCCTCAACCGTCGGGCTCGGCCGGTTGTTGATCCGGCACACGGCACCGGGGAAACGCTGCACCATCGCGACCGTGAAGCCCGCACCCTTGAGCGCCGCCAAGCCCGATGTCGGGTCGCCAGGGGCACACGAAATGCGTTCCGTCGCACCAAAGTCCACGACCACGGTCACTCCACTAGCGCGTGGGCATGCCGCCGGTCGCGCCAGGGAGGCATCGCTGCCCGCCGACGCGCCGGCCCCGGCGGACAAGCCGAAGCCGATCGCAGCGGCCGCCGTGGATGCCGCCATGAATCGGGTGGGAATGGCTCGGGTCATGGGTTCTTCCGTTCTCGTCGCAGGATGAGGGCACCAATGGCCGCACCCAGGAGGGCGAGACCCGCGGCGCCGAGCAAGGCAGGTGTGTTGCTGCGCTGCGCGGCGGCGGGCTGAGCGGCGGCCGTGGCGGGTGTTGTGGTGCTGGCCGTCGCGGGGACGGACGCGGTGTCGCTCGCGGACTGCGTGGCTGACTCGGTCGTCGTCGGGGTCGGCGCGGGCCCGCGCGTCGAGGTCGGCCCCATCGGCTGGCTGCTCGCCGACCGAGTACTCGATGGGCTCGGTGCGGGGCTGCTCGTCGCGGACGTGCTGCTGGTTGTGGACGTGCCGGTCCCCGTCGAGCTAGGAGTGGTCGTCACCGGCGTGCTCGTGCTGGTCGTGCTCGGGGACGTCGACGAGGTGGTGCTGGTCGAGCCCGGACCGGTCGACCACGTTGTGCTGCCGCCGGTGGTGGGCGGCGGCTGGGTGGGGGCGGGGTCACACGTACTCAACGGTTCGGCGGCCTGCGTGATGTCGGCATCCAGCAGGCTGTCGTCACCGAAGGCGAGCATCCCCTGCGCGGTCGCGCGCCGCTCCTGGTCGCTGGCCGTGGCGCTCGCGCCGGCCGCGACCAGGGCGTCGTATGCGGACCGGTCGTAGGCGATGGCGCCGCGCACACTCATCGGGGCATCGCAGCCGAGTTGGACGGACGCGAGGTAATCCCGGGCCAGACGCAGCGGTGCGTCTCGTCCGGCGACCTTGAACGCCATGCCCGCCAGGCCGGTGGAGTTCGTATTCACCCCGGTCGCGCCGATCCCGCCGCCCAGCCCGCCATCCGGCTGCTGACGCGCGGTCAGATAGGTCAGAGCCCGATCTGCTGCTTCGCCGTGGGAGCCGTCTGCGAGCAGGGCGACCGCCCCGAGCGAGGCCGCGTCGGGGTCGCTGGTGCACGGCTCCGAGCCGGGCGTCATACGCAGGCCACCGTCTGAGCATTGTTGTGCCAGAAGGAAATCCACAGCCGACGCCGAGGGCTTCTCGCCGATGCGGTGCAGGGCGATGATGGCTAGAGCTTGGGTGAAAGTGTTCGAGGTGTCGCCATATGCCGTGCGGTCCGCGAACCGCCCATCGGCGGCTTCGAGCCCCTGCAGGTCGGCGACGAGATCGCGCCCCCCGAACGAGCGTGCGTCTCGGCCGGCGGATTCCGCGAGGAGGGCCACCTTGGCGACCGGTCCGGCATACAGCTCCGTGGCGCCGAAGCTCGGCCCGAGATAGTCACCGAGCCGGGCTTCGACCGCCACAACCGACGCCACCGCCTGGGTCGGCCCGGACCGCACCGTGAGCAGACCGAGCACCGCGTCGGCGGTCACGCCGAGGTCGGGCTGGTCGGTGCCGGGGTAGTCCAGGAGACCGTCGCCCGCGGCCAGTTGCCGGACGAGGAAGTCTGCGCCGTCACCGCCGACCCCGATGGTCGGCGTCGGTCCGGACCCGGTGGCTGTTGAGGTGGACGTGGCAGCCCAGGCACGGGTCGCCCCCGCGACCGGCAGGCCGCCGACGACCGCGAGAGCGCAGGCCAGGGAGGAAGCCGACGCGGCGACGGTGACAGGCAGGCGCTGCACGGGCTCTCCGGCTCCTTCGCGTTACGTCGAGCCGGGCCGCTGCCAGGCCCTGCGTACCGCATACCTCGGCGGTGGACAGGACGACCGCGATCGACGAGGTGGTCCGGCTCGCCGCCACCAGGCGGCCTACGGTTGCGGGTCAGCGCCGGACTTCGACCGGCTTCCCCTCGCGGTTGCGGGGCGCCGCTATAAAGCGGCGCCACGGATGAGTCTAGCCCGCGCCCGCGGTCACACTCGCCGCGCCGGGGTCGTGGATGGCGGCCACCCGGTGCCCTAGGTTGGGAAGGGTCGGGACGGTCCGGCCTGATCAAACGGGGGTTTTACGTGCGAGGACAGCGCAGGGCGCTGGTGGTCATCGTCTCGACACTGGGTTTTGGGGTCGCCACCGCCCCCGCCAGTGCTGAGCCGGTGGCGCCCTTTGCCGCCGACCCTTCCGGTGAAGCACCCTGCCCCGAGGGCGCGTCCCGCACCGCGACCATCGACCGCGAGGGCTTCGAATCCGGCATCCCCGAGCCAGGATTCGCCAACGGATGGGTCAGCATCGGGACGTCGGCGCCCGAGGGCGCGCGCGCTGCCTCATCGTCGATCAGCGGCGCAGCCGACGATCCGGAGGACTACTTGTTCCTCACCCCGCGCCGAGCCAGCGGCGCGACCTATCTCGCGTTCGCTTCGCGCGGATCCTTCCGATCCGGGCACGGCATCATGGCCGTGAACTCCTTCCGGCTCAGCGTTCCGCCGTCCAGCGGCTGGTCGGGTCGCGTCGCGGATATCACCTCAGCCGTGGACGACGAGGACGGCTGGCTCACCCCATGGTTCTCGCACACCCGCACCACCGGCATCCCGGCGCGCTGGGATGTCGACAACATCCAACTCTTCACCTGCGCCCCGAACGCCACATCGCGGGTGGAGGGGAGCGACCGATATGCCGTGTCCGCCGCGATTGCCGACACTTTCGCCCCCGGGGACGCGCACCGCCTATGTCGCTCGTGGCGATAACTTCCCCGACGCACTGACCGGCGTCCCGGTGGCCGCCAAGGGGCACGCGCCGATCCTCCTCGTCCACCCGGACGAGATCCCCGCGACGGTTGATCGCGCTCTGAATCGATTGCGCCCCAAGCAGATTGTCATTCTCGGTGGCCCTGCGTCGGTCTCCCCGGCGCTCCAGGCGCGGCTGTCGGCATACACCCCGGGTCCGGTGACCCGGATCACCGGACCCGATCGGTATGCCGTGGCAGCAGCCCTCAGCAAGGGCGCCTTCCCCGACGGCTCACGAGAAGTTTTCGTTGCCTCCGGCGAGGTCTTCCCCGATGCCTTGTCGGCGGCCCCGCTCGCCGCCGGGGCGACCAAGACCGCGCCCGCCAGCCCGCTGCTGCTGACCCGAGGTGACGAACTGCCAGCCGTGGTGGCCACGGAAGTCAGCCGGCTCGCACCCCGCACAATCACCGTCGTCGGCGGGCCGCGGACCGTCTCCGGGGCGGTCCTCGACGCACTGCGGGCGACCGGCGCGAGCGTGACACGCGTCAGCGGTGACGATCGCTATGACGTGTCGGCCGAGGTGGCCGCCCGATTCGGTACTGGCGCCCTGACGGGCAGCTACCTGGCCTCCGGCGAAGTCTTCCCCGACGCCATCCTTGGCGCAGCCCTAGCCGGAGCACGCCACGAACCGCTGCTGCTGACGAGCGGGCGTCGGCTCCCCGCCGTCATCGCCGATGGCCTCGAACGGCTCCAAGAGGTCCGAGGGACCGTTGTCGGCGGACCCGCGTCGGTCGCCGCGATCGTGCGCGACGAATACGGAAGGACGCTGCCTTGAGGGCGATCCGAACCTTTGTCACCGGCGAAAGCGTGCGCGTGACCGTGCCCGACGCAAGCGCCCTCCCGGCGCCCGTGTGCAGCGCGGTCGTGCAGGCCGGCCGCCAGGAGCTGGAACTGAACGCTTCGCGACGCGCGGGCCGCGACTTCTTTCTCCGGGCGACCGGCTCGCCGCTGACGGGTTCGATGACCCTGCGTTCCGGTCTGCTGTTGCGCCATGGACCCCTCGGAGGCCGAGCCCGAAGCGGCCGTGTCTTCACCCTCGACGTCGGCCGTCACGATGTCTACGGCTCATGCGGTGCTCAGGTCTCACTCACGGAGCTGGCCTCGATCGTGCAACGAATCTCTCTCCGCGACAGCGCATCCGGAGCGGCTGCCACCTTGCGCACGGGTGTGTCCTGGGCCCGGCGCAGGCCGGCGTCGATCGCGCAGATGGTCGAACTCGGTGATGGCCAGGGCTTCCTGCTCGATATTCGCCAAGCCCGCTCTGGGTCGGCTCGCACCCAGGGCCTCGAGGTCGACGGGGGGCGGCTGAGCCGCAGCGGCGACGGCGAGCGGGTGCCTTATCCCGGATCCACCGATGACGTTTTCGATGTTGGTGCCGTGACGGCGAGACGCGGGTGATGGTGTCAGGG
>NZ_BAAAPO010000039.1:15528-68312 GCF_039531185.1 Nostocoides veronense | reverse complement strand
TCAGGCACGCCGCCAACCTGTGGGCTGATTTCCCAGCCAGATGCCGATCTAAGTCAGACGCATAGCATACCCGGCGAGGACCAGGGCACCATCCACCACAGCGAGATGATCTGGCCCGAGGGCGGGCGAGTCATGGTGGCGACGGCTGGCAAAGCCGCTGGCGAATTTGGTGGCGCTCCCGGCACGATGGGCGTGTATGTCGTGACGGCGCACCCCGACGAGTTAGCGGCGCGCGCGGAATCCCTTGGCGCGCAATTTATTCGGCCGCTGAAGACCGAGGAGGATTACGACTCGCGTGGCTTCTCGGTCAAGGATCCCGAGGGCAACTCGTGGAGCTTCGGCACCTACGCCGGCAGCTGACTCACTCTGGTGTGGGCTGATTTCGCCGGGAAGCCTGCACTTGCGTTGAGAACCTTGCGCTTCACCCCTGCTCGAAAGCAGGGTAACGCGCAAGGTTGCGGCATCCGGAGAGAAATGGGAGTCGTCGAGCCGGGGCTCAGGCGAGGAGTTTGGCGCGGAGGGCAGCGACCTGGTCGGCGGTCCAGCCGTGGGCGAGCAGCCAGCCGGCGGCTCCGCCATAGTCGGCGGCGAGCATGCCTAGCAACGCTTCCATGGAACTTGACAGGGGGATCTGTTCATCAACTGGCTTGTCTCGCAAGGATTCCCGATACGGATCGCGGTCGATCAAACGGTCGATGATCCGCTGGATGCGCTCGCCGGACAGGACGTAGTCGGCGATGATCTCCTCGTCCGGCACTCCGGCCACCGCTAGCGCGAGGCCGACAACCGTGCCGGTTCGGTCCTTGCCGGCGGCGCAATGCACGACGGTTGCGCCGGTCGCCGTTGCCACGACCGAGAGCGCCCCCGATACCGAGTCGGGACGCTCGCTCAAGTAGCCGCGATAGTGCTGGCTCCAGAAGTTGGCATCCTTGGGACGCGGCTCGCCGACGGGATCGGCAGCCAGGAAGCCGGGCACGTCCACGCCCGGCGCCTGCTCGCGGATGAAGCTGTGGTGGTGGTGTCGCAGCGTGGTGGCGCGCAGCGGGCCGTCCCCGGTGGCGTGCAACTCCTTGTGCGATCGCAGGTCGACGATATCCGTCACGCCCAGGTCGTCGACGAGGTGGCGGACGGCGCCGGGGGAGAGGTCTTGCAGGTTGTCGGACCGGATCAGCCGCCCCGGGTGCACGACGCCGCCGTCGCGAGTCGGCAGGCCACCGACATCGCGCATATTGACGACGCCATCCAGGTCGATCCACCGCTGCATCCCGCCAGGGTATGTCGCCCCCAACGATGCGACGGCTACAACCACGGTGTGCGACGGGGCGCGCGGTGAGGGTGAGGTCGTCAGGTTCAGTCCAGATCGTCAGGTTCACGTGACGATCTCAGCCGAAAGTGACGAACTCGCGCCGAGTTCGTCACTTTGGTCTTCGCGCCAACTGGGGGACAGACGTGGACGACTTGGGGACACGAGGTGACGCCGGGAAATAAGTGAGGGCCTCGGAAAGTATGAGTTTCCGAGGCCCTCGTCGATCTCGACCGGAGTCGAGTTCGTTGCACCAGCCGAAGGCGGTGCGGGTGATCACGACCGAGGTCGTGATCGGAGTCATCGGCCGAAGCCGAGACAGTTTGAGTCGGGCCGAAGCCCGTCTCGTGATTCCTGCGCCGAAGCGCCGGAATCGGTTGATGCAGAACAAGTTCCGCATCGTGACCCGGCCCGAGGGCCGAATCTTTCGCTCCCGCCCGGAGGCGTTTGCGATGACCTATTTCTATCCCGAGAACCACCCTCCAGCAAGCCCTACGACTCGACCAATTCGAGAAATTTTCGGGTCATCGGCGTGTCGCGCTGGACACGCCGGGCCCCGTGTTACTCACGTGATTAGGGGGTCCGGATCGTGGGCTGCGAGGATGCCGGTATGCCGCCCAGTGCCCTCCCCGATGGTGACCCCGCGCCCGCGGATGGCCACCTTCCGCACGCGGCTCTGGAGTCGGCCGGCGGCGGCGGGATCTCGGCATACGTCCATGTGCCCTTCTGCCGGGTGCGGTGCGGCTACTGCGATTTCAACACCTACGCGCCGGGGGAGTTGACCGGCCCGGCGGGGGCCAGCACGACATACGAGGAAGCCCTGGCACGCGAGGTGGCACTGGCAGCCGGAGTCCTTGCGCCCGCTGACACCCTGCCGCTCGCGACGGTCTTCGTCGGCGGCGGCACACCGACCCTGCTACCCAGCGAGCACCTGACCGCCCACCTGCGCCGGATCGCCGCGATCTGGCGGCCCGCCGATGACATGGAGGTGACCACGGAGGCCAATCCCGACTCCGTGACCCGAGAATCGTTGGCGCACCTGCGAGCCGGCGGATTCACTCGCGTGAGTTTCGGGATGCAGTCCGCCGTTCCTCACGTCCTCGCGACCCTGGAGCGCACGCACGATCCGGCCAATGTCGCGACCGCCGTCGCTGCCGCCAAGGCCGCCGGGTTGGACGTGAGCCTGGACCTGATCTATGGCACGCCGGGGGAGTCGCTGCAGGACTGGCGGGCGAGCCTCGAGGCGGCGATCGCGCTGGAGCCGGACCACATTTCGGCATACGCCTTGGTCGTCGAAGACGGCACCAAGATGGCGGCGCAGGTTCGGCGCGGACAGATCACCCTGCCGGATGATGACGATGAGGCCGATAAGTACGAGCTCGCCGACGAGTTGCTGAGCGCGGCCGGCTACGACTGGTACGAAGTCAGCAACTGGTCCCGGCCGGGCAAAGAGTGCCGCCACAACCTGCGCTACTGGCAGGGCGGCAATTGGTGGGGCTTCGGCCCCGGTGCCCACAGCCACGTCGCTGGCGTCCGATGGTGGAATGTGAAACACCCTGGGGCGTATGCCGATCGGCTCGCCCAGGGCGTCTCCCCGGCCGCCGCGCGCGAGGTGCTCACCCCCGAGCAGCAGTATGACGAGCGAGTCCTCCTCGGCATCCGCCTGGCTGGTGGGCTGCCCGTCGGGGCGCTCGCGCCCGCGGGGGTGGCAGCCATACCCGCCCTGGTCGCGGACGGCCTGGTCACCGAACACTCCGCGGACATGGACGGCTCAGCACCAGGTGACGAACCGGCTCCCACTCCGCATACTCACCGGCTCGTCCTCACCCTGCGCGGCCGCCTCCTCGCCGACACCGTCGTCCGCCGCCTGCTCGGCTTCGCCGGGTGAAGGTTTCCCGCCCGATGCCGGAAACCCTTTGTTTGTGCCGGAAAGAATCTGACACAAACAAAGGGTTTCTGGCATCGGGCGGGAAACCTACATCGGCCCCGGACGCGGCTACTTGATGATGCGGGGGGTCAGCGGGGGGTTGTACCACTCGCCGGCGTTGGCCTTGGTGGCCGCGATGATGTGGACCACGATCGCCCAGACGCAAATCACCGGGTAGGTGATGAAGCCGATGAGCAGCAGCATCAGGATGGCCGAGACGAGCAGGCCGATCCCGGTGATGATCTGCACGTTGAGCGAGTTAGCGGCGGCAGCGCGGACGAACGGGCCGCGGTCCTTGTACATCAGGTAGATGACCAGGGCCGCCACGAAGCCGAGGGTCCCCGCGCTCAGGACGAAGCAGACCAGCGGGATCAGGTGCGAGAGCATCGCCCAGTTGCGCTCCTGCGCCGGAGTCATCGGGCCGGAGGCGCCGATCGTGCCGAGATTGTCCTGCCAGGCACTCTGGCCCGCCGGAGCTTGGTAGGCCGGTGCTTGGTAGGCCGGCGGGGGATAGTTCGGCGGCGGGGCGGCATTCCACGACGACGGGGCGGCCGGGGCGTCGTTGGGCGAGGCCGGCGCGCCGGAGTTCGGCAGCGGCGTGGTCGGCGGATAGGTCGGGTAGCTCGGCGCGGCCGGGTCCGGGTAGACCGGGTCTGGGTTCGGCTGCTGCGTCATGGCGTGTGTGTCCCCTTGGTGCGAGGCTCCCGGGACGGTCCCGGGAAGCGTGCCTGCACTCCATACAACCGCACCGGGCGCCCGCGTGATCCCCGTTCCGTCAGATTCCCGGGTCGTGTCCGGGGCGGCGCCAGGGGCACCCCCGACCCCGCTGGCTAGCGGCCCTCGGGCGATGTCACAAAATCGATCAGTTCCTCGACCCGGCCGGAGAAGGAGGGCTCCAGATCGGCATAGGTGCGCACCCGCGAGAGCAGGTGCTTCCAGACCAGCCCGATGTCCTGGGTGGACGTATGCGGCAACCCCAGGGCGGTGGCGATGCCTGCCTTCCAATCCTGGCCCTTGGGTATGACCGGCCACGCCGCCAAGCCCACCCGATCGGGCCGAATCGCTTGCCAGACATCGACATACGGATGCCCGACGATCAGGACCCGGTCGGGTCCGAAGCGCCGCATCGTCTCCGAGACGATCCGCGACTCCTTGGTCCCTGAGACCAGGTGATCGACGAGCACCCCGGCCCGCACCGTCCCCGATGGCCCGAAATCCGCGAGCGCCGCAGCCAAATCGTCCACCCCATGCAAGGGCTCGACTACCACGCCTTCGATCCGCAGATCGGCGCCCCACACCTTCTCCACCAATTCGGCATCGTGCGTGCCCTCGACAAAGATCCGCGACGCGGCGGCCACCCGCGCGCGGGCGCCGGCCACGGCATACGATCCGCTCGCGGTGCGCACCGGGGCACGCGGGGCCTGCGGGGCGACATACGGCACGAGCCGCACGGGGGAGCCATCGACCAAGAACCCGGGCCCGAGCGGGAAGGCTCGCACCCTGCCGCGCCGGTCCTCCAGGCGCACGACCTGCTGGCCCCCGATCTTTTCGACGCCGACGATGGCACCGACCCAACCGGTCTCGACCTCCTCGACGACCAGCCCCGGCTCCGCCGCCTGATCGACGGCCCGACCACGCGCCGGGCGCCGCCAGTCGCCGGAGAGGACATCGCCGCCATACCGATCGCTCACCCGGCGACTGTACGTGCCCCGACGAGGCACGCCGTAGAATTGGCACTCCGCGGCGGCGAGTGCCAGCCGCGCAGCAGACGGCCTGGAGGGAGGCGCACATGAGCACCGATCGACCGGTGTCGAACGAGCGGCGCCTGGCCGTGCTCGGCGCGATTGTGCAGGACTATGTCCACACCAGCGAGCCCGTCGGCTCCAAGGCGCTGCTCGAGCGGCACGGCTTCGGCGTCTCGGCCGCGACGATCCGCAATGACATGGCGGCGCTGGAAGAGGAGGGCCTGATCGCGGCCCCGCACACCAGCGCCGGCCGGATCCCGACCGATGCGGGCTATCGCCTCTTCGTCGATCAGCTCTCGCAGATCAAGCCGATGAGCCGCGCCGAGCAGGCCGCGATCGCCCAGTTCCTGCACGATCCCGTCGATCTCGACGATGTCGTGGACCGCACCGTGCGGCTGCTGTCGTCGCTGACCGGGCAGGTCGCGATGATGCAGTACCCCTCGCTGACCCGCTCCAGCGTGCGGCACATCGAGGTCGTGCCGATGGGCGGCCAGCGGCTGATGGTCGTGCTCATCACGACCACCGGCCGGGTCGAGCAGCGCGTCCTCGACGCCGGGCAGGACCTCGCCGCCGACGCCGCAGAGCTCATCTCTCGCCTGCGCACCGGCATCAATACCGCCGCCGCCGGACGCCGCCTCGTGGACGCCGCCGCCGCCCTCACCGCGCTCCCGGATGCCTTTGCCCCCGACGAGCGCGACATCGTCCGCCGGGTCGTCGGCGCCTTGGATGAGGCGCTGGTCGAGGAGCGCGAAGAGCGGGTCACTCTCGCCGGCACGGCCAATCTCGTGCGCCAGCCGCTGGATTTCCCCGCCACCCTCGAGCCGGTTCTGGATGCGCTGGAACAACATGTGGTGCTCTTGCGGTTGCTCTCCACAGCCGCCGGTGGCGAGCACATCGCCGTGCGCATCGGCCACGAGAATCCCGTGACCCAGCTCCAGTCAACCTCCATGGTGACCACGGGGTATGGCAGCGGGGGCGAGTTGGTCGGCGGCCTCGGGGTGGTCGGTCCGACTCGGATGGACTACCCCACGAGCATGGCCGCGGTCCGCACCGTGGCGGCATATATCTCCGGCTTGCTCGCGCAGTGACGACACGACAGATTCGATAACGAGGATCAGGTGAACGACTACTACCAGGATCTCGGGGTGTCCCGGGACGCCAGCCCCGAGGCGATCAAGCAGGCCTACCGCCGCCTCGCCCGCAAGCTGCACCCGGACGTCAACCCCGGCGCCGAGGCCGAGGAGGAGTTCAAGAAGGTCTCCCAGGCGTATGACGTGCTGTCCGATCCGGACAAGCGCCGCCAGTACGACATGGGCAACGACCCGTATGGCGGGCAGCAGGCCGGCTTCGGCCAGGGCTTCTCGTTCAGCGACATCATGGACGCTTTCTTCGGCGGCGCCGCCGGCCCGTCGCGCGGCCCGCGCTCGCGGACCAGCCGCGGTCAGGACGGCCTCGTGCGCCTGCCTATCGACCTGGTGGATGCCGTCTTCGGCGGCGAAAAGGACCTGACGATCGAGACCGCCGCGACCTGCGGCACCTGCAAGGGCGATGGCTCCCAGCCGGGCACCGGCCGCCGCAAGTGCGAGGTCTGCGCCGGGCGCGGCGAAGTCCAGCAGGTCCAGCGCAGTTTCCTCGGCCAGGTCATGACCAGCCGGCCCTGCCAGGCCTGTCAGGGGTATGGCGAGGTGCTGGTCAACCCGTGCTTCGAGTGCTCCGGACACGGCCGGGTGCGCACCCAGCGGACGCTGACGATCGGCATACCCGCCGGCGTCGACACCGGCACTCGCATCCACCTTGCGGGCGAGGGCGAGGTCGGCCCCGGTGGTGGTCCCGCCGGCGACCTGTATGTCGAGGTGTCCGTCGCCCCTGACCCCGTCTTCACCCGGCGTGGCGATGACCTGCACGCGAGCCTGCCGGTGCCGATGACGGCTGCGGCGCTTGGGGCGCGGATGAAGCTGGACACCTTCGACGGGGCCCAGGAGATCGATATCAAACCGGGCACTCAGCCGGGCGAGACGATGACCCTGCGCGGGCTGGGCGTCACGCACCTGCGCGCCGGCGGCCGCGGCGACATCATCGTGCACGCCGATGTGCGCACCCCGACCAAGATCGACGCCGAGCAGGAGGCGCTCCTTCGCCAGCTTGCGACGCTGCGCGACGAGGAGGCCCCGGCCGGGCGGTTGGCGGCGGGCGACCACGGGCTTATGGGCAAGCTGCGCGACGCATTCAAGCCGCGGTGATCTCGTGACTCTTGCGATGTTTCTCACTGACCCCGGCGAGCTCGATCTGGCCGTGGTCGGCACGGCCTACACCCTGGACGGGGCGGAAGGCCGGCACGCAGCGACCGTGAAGCGGATGCGCGTGGGTGAGCGGCTGATGCTCAGCGACGGGCAGGGGCGCCGAGTCACGGGCACGGTCGCGGAGGCTACGCCGGGGGAGTTGCGCATCGACGTCGAGCGCGTCGAGGATGAGGAGCCGCCCGGGGCGCGTCTCACGCTCGTGCAGGCCCTCGCGAAGGCCGACCGTGACGATGCGGCGATCGAGGCGGCGACGGAGTATGGCGTGGATCGCGTCATCCCGTGGCAGGCCGAGCGTTCGATCGTCCAGTGGCGCGGGGAGCGGGCCGAGAAGGCCCGGCAGAAGTGGGTCGATACCGTGCGCGCGGCGGCCAAGCAGAGCCGACGCGCGTGGGTGCCGGAGGTTGAGGATCTGGTCGACACGGCCGGCCTCGCGCGACGGATCTCCTCGGCGTGCATCGCGTATGTGCTGCACGAGGACGCGGTCGTTCCCCTTGCGGGACAACCGATTCCGGCCGTTGGTGAGGTGCTGCTCATTGTCGGGCCCGAAGGCGGGATCGGGGAGAGCGAACTCGCCAAGCTCACTGCCGCTGGTGCTCATCCGGTGCGGCTGGGCACGAGTGTGCTGCGGTCTTCCTCGGCCGGCCCGGCAGCGATTGCCGTGCTGTCGGCCGAAGACCGCTGGCGCTGAAGGCTATTCGGCGCGCAGCGGGATGGTGACGGTCGTGTTGGGGTCGTTGGCGACCTGCACCCGCAGCGTGTAGGAACCCGCCGCGAGTGGGTCGAGAGTGATCGTGAAGGGTGCCTGCGGCACCAGATCGCCGACGCGCACCTCGCCGCTCTGTGCGGTCGGCCCGCCGTCGATTCGCCAGCTCAGGACGGCGCCCGGGTGCGTCGAAAGACCCGAGAAGGTCTGCGGGACACCAGCTGTGAGCGTCTCGTCCCAACCCGGCCGGTCCAGCCAGATGGGGCTAGCCAGCGCCGCGATCTGGGTTGGCGGTGGGCGGTGGAAGTCCTGGTTGATGTCGGCGCCGCGCACCACCCCATACCCCTCCACTGAAATGAAACGCACGGGTATGTCGCCGCGCCCGACGATGGCCTGCGCCGTGAGGATCAGGCTCAGCCGCGCCCGGTCCAACACGCCGGCCGTCCACGTCACGGCGTCGTCGAGACCCTTGGCGGTGATGGTGATGCGTTCGTCCGAGATGTCGACTGATTGCACATCCAAACCGCCGCTCGGTCCCACGGTTCCAGGACCATCACTGCGCCGTCCGGTCCAGGCGAGCGCCGCGGCGATGACCTGGCCCGGGGTGGCATCGGCCGGTAGGCCGAGCCGAGGGTCGTCCTTGCGCAGGAAGGTCCGGGTGAGCCCGAAGCCGTCCGGGGAACTGGGGTCGCGCACGAGCAGATAGATCGGGACGGCGCCGGGCAGCACGGTGTTCGGGGGCGCGCTCGCCGGGTCCGATGGTGTGGTGGAGAGCACGGTCGTGCTGCTGCCTGTTGCGGCCGGGTCGCCGGTCCCGGACCGGCCGGGCAGCATGGCGAGCACTGTCGCCGTCGCGACCATGGCCACCGCCGCCGCGGCGGCGACCAGCACCAACCAGCGAGTATGCCGGGGGGCGGGGGCGGACTGCATACGGACGGCGTCCTGGATCGCCGCGAGGCGCTCGGAGGGGGTGACCGCAGACGCGTCGGCCTGCAGGGCGCCGCGCAGCGAATCTTCGAGATCGCGCAGGTCGTCGGTGGTCATGGGGAGTCCTCCCGGTGGGAGCGGGTCGGGTCGTCGAGGTGTGAGCGCAGGGCGACGAGCCCGCGGTGGGCGTGGGCCTTGACCGAGCCGGGGGCGATCCCGAGGGTGTCGGCGATTTGCGCCTCTGACAGGTCGCTGTAATAGCGCAAGATCAGGACCTCACGCTGGCGGCGGGGGAGGTGCTGTAAGGCGGCGAGCATGGCCTGGTTGCCGAGGCTGCCGAGGGCGCTGTGCTCCGCGCTGGGGGCGACGGATTCGCGCTCGGCCTCGGGACCGGCCTTGATCAGGTAATCGCGTTCGACCGACCGGTGGCGAAGCACCGATCGGGAGGCATTGACGACGCTGCGCCGCAGGTAGCCGACCGCCTGCTCTTTGTCCTGCAGGTGATCCCAACGCCGATGCAGGGCGACGAGCGCGTCTTGAACGATGTCCTCCGCGGCGCCCTGGTCCCGGACGAGCAGCCAGGCGAGCCGGACCATGGGAGTCCACTGGGCGGCATACAGCACCTCAAGGGCCTGGTCGGCGCTGAGCGCCGCCAGTTCTCCCGAGGTCCGCGCCACGAGGGACATTGTCACGCCCTCTCCACGCGCCAGGTCCGAAGCGGGTTGACTGGGCGGAGCAGCTAAGTTGCTGCATATGTCCGTCGACTGCCTGTTCTGCAAGTTCGTCGCCCGCGAGATCGAGCCGCAGGTCGTGGCCGAGTCCGAGACCGCCTTCGCCTTCCGGGACATCAATCCGCAAGCGCCGACGCATGTCCTGGTCATCCCCAAGCGGCATGTCGCGAATGCCGCGGAGTTGGCGCAGCACCCGGCGGATGCGGCCGGTGTTTTGGCGCTCGCGGCGCAGGTGGCGCAGGCGGAGGGATTAAACACGGGCTACCGGCTGGTGACGAATACCGGTGCCGACGCGGGGCAGACCGTCTTCCACTGCCACGTTCACTTGCTTGGTGGACGAGGGCTGGGTTGGCCGCCCGGCTGAGCCATATTCGGTGGCTGGGCGGATGGGGCCGCATAGAATGGCCGGACCCATGAGTGACCTTTCCCCAGAGGCGAGCGGCGCGCCGCAGCCCGTGCAGCCGCTGCACATCGTCGAGATCCCGTCGTCGGTCCCCATGGTTTCCCTGCTCGGACCGCGCGACGAGCTGTTGCGCACCCTGGAGCGGCAGTTCCCGCATGCGTCGATCCACGTGCGCGGCAACGAGTTCCGGATGACCGGGCCCAGCGCCGATATCGCCCTCATCGAGCGCACTCTCGACGAACTACTCGCCGTGCTCGCCGCCGGCCAACCCCTGAATCGGGACGCCGTCGAGCGGTCGATCGGGATGTTGCGCAGCCAGTCCGCCGAGCGCCCGGCGGATGTGCTGACGATGAATATCGTCTCCAACCGCGGCCGCACGATCCGGCCCAAGACCTTGAACCAGAAGCACTATGTCGACGCCATCGACGCCCACACGATCGTCTTCGGCATCGGCCCGGCAGGCACCGGCAAGACCTATCTTGCGATGGCCAAGGCCGTTGCTGCGCTGCAGGCCAAGCAGGTCAACCGGATCATCCTGACCCGCCCCGCCGTCGAGGCCGGCGAGCGGCTGGGCTTTTTGCCCGGCACTTTGAACGACAAGATCGATCCCTACCTGCGCCCGCTGTATGACGCCCTGCACGACATGATCGACCCCGAGTCGATCCCGCGCCTGATGGCCGCCGGCACCATCGAGGTAGCCCCGCTGGCGTACATGCGCGGGCGGGCTCAACCCCTCGACTCCCACGTTCTGACACCTGAGGGTTTCCGCCGATTCGGCGACCTTCAGGTGGGCGACTACGTCATCGGCTCAGACGGACGCGCCACCGAGGTGCTCGGGGTCTACCCGCAGGGGCGCAAGCCCGTCTATCGGGTGACCACCCAGGACGGCGCATCGACCCTGTGCTGTGCCGAGCACCTGTGGACCGTGCGCACGCGCGAAGACGCTCGGGCCGGTCGCTGGCGCACGCTGCAGACTTCGGAACTCCTTGACCATGGTTTGAAGGGCCGAATTCACCGCTTTGAACTGCCGCTAATTCAAGCCGCCGAGTTCGAGCCACAGGACGTTCCACTGGATCCCTACGCCCTGGGGCTTCTTCTCGGTGATGGATGTATCACGGGGTCGACGACGCCGGCCTTCTCTTCGTCCGATGAGGAACTGGTCGAGCGGCTGCAAGAAGCTCTCGACAATGACCGCGTCCCGGTCGATGTGACGGGACGAGGCGGCTACGACTACGTTCTGCGCCATCGCGGGGTGGGACGTGGAGGCTTGCGCACGGCGAATCCGGTATCGCAGATCTTGCGCGAGTTGGGATTGTTCGGAACCGGTTCGGCCACCAAGTTCGTCCCTGACCTCTACAAGCACAACACTCATTGGGTCCGCTTAGCAGTACTGCAGGGGCTGCTGGACACTGACGGCGGCCCTGTGACGCAGGTGGGCAGATCGTGCCGCGTCCAATACACAACGATCTCGCCAAGGCTGAGAGACGACGTGGCCTTCTTGGTCCAGTCATTGGGTGGGGTCGCCTACTGGCGCACACGGCCGGCCAAGGGCCGCAGCCCCGGACGATCGCAGGGGCGCAATGTTGCGTATCGACACGACGCTTTCGTTCTGGACATCCGGTTGCCTGAGGGGTTTAGTCCGTTTCAACTTGGCCGGAAGCGCCGTGCATACGAAGCAACCGGCGGGGGGCGCCCGATGCGGTTTATCGACCGGATCGAGCCGGCTGGCGAGGCCGACGTGATGTGCATCAAGGTTGCGGCTGAGGATTCGCTCTATGTGACCGACGACTTCCTGGTCACGCACAACACGTTGAACGATGCGTTCATCATCCTCGACGAGGCGCAGAACACCTCGCCGGAGCAGATGAAGATGTTCCTCACCCGGCTCGGGTTCGGGTCCAAGATCGTGGTCACGGGGGATGTCACGCAGGTCGACCTGCCGGGTGGGACGCAGAGCGGCCTGAAGGTCGTGCAGGACATCCTGCGGGGAATCGAGGACGTTCACTTCGCCAATCTCACCTCCGTGGATGTCGTGCGACACCGCCTCGTCGGCGACATCGTCGATGCCTACGGTCGATGGGATTCGTTGCAGCACAAGCATTCTGGCCCGGGAAGGACCACTGGTGAGCGTCGACGTCCTCAACGAGACTGACTCCGCTGTCGATGAGGTCGAACTCGTCGACCTCGCACGCTATGTCATGGCCGAAATGCGCGTGCACCCGCAGGCCGAGCTCTGTTTGCGCCTGGTCGATGAGGCCACGATGACGGTGCTACACGAGAAGTGGATGGACCTGCCGGGGCCGACCGATGTCATGAGTTTCCCCATGGACGAGTTGCGTCCGGGACGCGACGGCGAGGCGCCCGAGCAGGGCGTTCTGGGCGATATCGTCCTGTGCCCCACTGTCGCCGCGAAGCAAGCTGCCGAGGCCGGACACGCAACCGCCGAAGAAATGCTGCTCCTGACGACGCACGGCATCCTGCACTTGCTCGGCTACGACCACGCCGAGCCGGAGGAGGAGAAGGAGATGTTCGAGTTGCAGCGTCAACTCCTGCTCACCTTCCTCGCCGGCCGCGGCCGACCGCGCGCCTGAGCCCATGACCGGCCAACTGATCGCGGTCGCGCTGGTCGCGGTCCTTTTCGCTGCACTCATCGCGCTCGCCGAGGCTGCCATCGGCCGCTCCAGCCGGGTGCGTGCCGAGGAACTCGCGGACGAAGGCCGCGGGGGAGCCACGAGCCTCGGCGTCATCCTGGCCGACTCGGCGGCATACCTCTCGGTCACCGCCTTCCTGCGCACCGTCGCGGAATCCGTTGCGGCAGTGTGTATGACGCTCGCCGTCACCTCGATCGTCGATGGCTTCTGGAAGGCGTTGCTGATCTCCATCGCGATCATGACGGTGATGACCTTCATCGTTGTCGGCGTCTCGCCGCGCACCCTCGGCCGGCAGCATTCCGACGCCATCGCGCTCGCCCTCTCGCCCGTTGTGGTCTGGCTGCGTCGGCTGCTCGGGCCGGTCGCTCGGCTCCTGGTGATGTTCGGCAATCTCGTGACGCCCGGCGGCGGCTATCGCGACGGCCCCTTCCAGAGCGAGTCGGAACTGCGCGACCTGGTCGACATCGCCGGCGAGAACGCGCTCATTGAAGACGACGAGCGGGAGATGCTGCATTCCGTCTTCGAACTCGGCGACACGGTCGCCCGCGAAGTCATGGTGCCGCGCACCGACATGGTCTCTATCGAGGTCGGCAAGACGGCTCGCCAGGCGATGTCGCTGTTCAACCGCTCCGGCTTCTCTCGGCTGCCGGTCATCGACGACGGGCCCGATGACATCGTCGGCCTGATCTACATGAAAGACGTAGTCCGCCAAATGACCTCTGGCGGAGCGGATTTGACGACCATCCCCATCGAATCGCTGATGCGGCAGATGCCGTTCGTTCCCGAATCGAAGCCGGTCGATGACCTGCTGCGCGAAATGCAACGCGGCTCAGTGCACATCGCGATCGTCGTCGACGAATATGGCGGCACCGCCGGCCTGGTGACGATCGAGGACATCCTTGAAGAAATCGTCGGCGAGATCGATGATGAATATGACCGTGAGACCCCCGGCGTCGAGGATCTCGGCGACGGCCGTTTCCGGATCCCGGCGACGATGAATGTCGATGACTTCGCCGACGCCTTCGATGTCGACCTCGAGGACGACGAGGGTGTCGACACCGTTGGGGGCCTGATCGCCAAACGCCTCGGCCAGGTGCCCATCCTGGGGTCGCACTGTGATGTCGGGATCTACACCCTGACCGCCGAGCGGATGGCCGGCCGCCGCCACCGGATCGCCTCGGTCCTGGTGACCCCGCTACCACCTGTCTTCGATGCAACGGGCGAGCTCGTCGTCGATCATGAACCTGCCACCTCCCGGACGGAGCACCGCGTATGACGCCCGAGAAGCCCTCCTACACAGCCGGTTTCGCGTGTCTCGTCGGCCGCCCCAATGCCGGCAAGTCGACGCTCACCAATGCCCTGGTGGGGGACAAGGTGGCGATCACCTCCTCCAAGCCCCAGACCACTCGGCATACGATCCGGGGCATTGTCACCGGCCCGACGAGCCAACTGATCCTCGTCGACACCCCCGGCCTGCACAAGGCGCGCACCCTGCTGGGGGAGCGCCTCAACGACCTAGTCCGCGCGACCCTGCTCGATGTCGATGTCGTCGGCTTCTGCCTGCCGGCCGATCAGCGGATCGGACCCGGCGACCGGTTTATCGCCAACGAACTGACCGAGCTCATGCGCGGCAAGAAACTGCCCGTGGTCGCGATCGCGACCAAGATCGACAAGGTCGACAAGAAGCGCCTCGCCGAGCACCTCATCGCCATCGACCAGCTCGCCGACTGGGCCGCCATCGTCCCCTGCTCGGCGTCCCGGGGCGACCAGGTGGAGGACGTGCAGCGGGTGCTCGCGTCATACCTCCCCCCGGCGCCGGGGCCGCTCTATCCCGAGGGCGTGATCACCGACGAGGACACCGACACCCGGATCGCGGAACTCGTTCGCGAAGCCGCCCTCGAAGGTGTCCGCGACGAGTTGCCGCACTCGATCGCCGTCGTCGTCGAGGAGATCACCGAACGCGAGGAGACGCCCGAGGACAAGCCGATGCTCGACGTGCGCGTCAACATCTTCGTCGAGCGCGACAGTCAAAAGGCGATCATCATCGGCAAGGGCGGCTCCCGGCTGCGTGAGGTCGGCACCGATGCCCGCGCCGGGATCGAGGCCCTGCTTGGCCGGCGCGTCTATCTGCACCTGCGGGTGAAGGTCGCCAAAGACTGGCAGCGCGACCCCAAACAACTCCAGCGCCTCGGCTTTTAGCCACCCCACGAAGTTCTCCGCTCCTACGTCGCTGCGATACTTCGCGGGGAACCCCGACTCGTCACCCCACGAAGTTCTCCGCTCCTACGTCGCTGCGATACTTCGCGGGGAACCCCGACGCGTCACCGCACGACGCCGCGCGTTGCCCACCTAGCGGGCGCAACCGGAACTCGGTGGACGCGCTCCTTATCCTCGACTCATGCGTGTTGGTGTATTCGGTGCCACCGGTCAGGTCGGCGGGGTCATGCGGACCCTCCTCGAAGAGCGGGACTTCCCCGTCGACGAGATCCGCTACTTCGCCTCGGAGCGTTCGGCGGGCACGACCCTGCCGTGGCGCGACACCGAGGTCGTCGTCGAGGACACCGCGACTGCGGACTTCAGCGGCCTCGACATCGCCCTGTTCTCCAATGGCGGGTCGAGCTCGAAGGAGTACGCCCCCAAGGTCGCCGCGGCCGGCGCCGTCGTCATCGACAACTCCAGCGCCTGGCGCAAGGACCCCGAGGTGCCGCTCGTCGTCAGCGAGGTCAACGCCGACGACCTCCTCGACATCCCCAAGGGCATCGTGGCCAACCCCAACTGCACGACGATGGCCGCCATGCCAGTCCTCAAGCCGCTGCACGACAAGGCTGGCCTAAAGCGCATGCACGTCGCGTCATACCAGGCCGTCTCGGGCTCCGGCGGCAAGGGCGTCCAGGAACTCGACCGCCAGCTGCGCGGCGGGTATGCCGCGGGTGACCCGATGGGGCTGGCCCTCGACGGCGGGGCCATCGAGGTCCCCGAGGCGCAGGTGTATGCCGTGCCTGTCGGCTTCAATGTCGTCCCCCTCGCCGGCTCGCTCGTCGACGACGGCTCGCTGGAGACCGACGAGGAGCAGAAGCTGCGCAACGAGTCGCGCAAGATCCTGCACGCCCCCGACCTGCGCGTGTCCGGCACCTGCGTGCGTGTGCCGGTGTTCAGCGGCCACTCCCTGGCCATTCACGCCGAGTTCGAGAACGACATCTCGCCCGAGGAAGCACTCGACCTGCTCAAGAACGCGCCCGGCGTGGTCGTGACGGACGTCCCCAATCCCCTCGAAGCCACCGGCCGTGACCAGGTTTTCGTCGGCCGGGTCCGCGCTGATCAGGCGGCCCCGGACGGCAAGGGCCTGGTGCTCTTTGTCGTGGGAGACAATCTACGCAAGGGCGCGGCGCTCAATGCCGTGCAGATCGCAGAGGAGTGGCTCAAGCGCAATGGCTGACATCACCGACTTTGACTCCGCAGTGGCGGCGGTCTCGGGCCTGACCAAGGACCCGGGCAATGAGGCGAAGTTGCGCCTCTACTCCCTCTACAAGCAGGCCACCGACGGCGATGTGTCGGGGCGCCGCCCCGGTTTCACCGACTTTGTCGGCCGGGCGAAGTATGACGCGTGGGCCAAGCTCGCCGGCACCGATGCCGAGACCGCCCAGGCCGACTACATTCAGGTCGTCAGCGACCTGCTGGACGCCCAAGGCGACTGACTGCGCGCGCCGGCGCACACGGCATACCCACGCACGGGAAACGACAGCGGCCGGGACCTCATCGCAGGTCCCGGCCGCTGGCTGTGAGGTATGCGGATCACTCGCGTTGCGCGAGCATCGCCGTCATCGTCTCGATCTCTGCGGATTGTGCGTTCACCATGCCTTGCGCCAGGTTGCGGACGGCCGGTTCCTTGGCCCGATCGAGCGCGGCCTTGGCCATCTCGACGCCACCCTTGTGGTGCGCAATCATCAACTGCAGGAACAGCTTTTCGGCTTCCACACCCTTAGCCGCCGTCAGCTTCGCCATGTCCTCGGATGACGCGATGCCCGGCATCGAGGCCATCGCCTCGCCGTGGCTCATCGAGCCGTGATCCATGCCCGGCATATCGCCCATCCAGCTCATCGCCGGGTCCGTGCCGGTCTGCGGCAGGCCCCACAGCGTCAGCCAGGCGCTCATCTGACCGATCTGCTGCTGCTGGCTGGTGATGATGTCGAAGGCCATCCGGCGCAGGTCCTCATCCTGGGTCCGGTCGCGGATGAGAAAGGCCATCTCGACCGCCTGCGCGTGGTGGGTCGACATATCGCGAGCGAACCCCGCCTCGGCGCTGGAGTTGCCGGGGTGCCCGTCGGCGCGGTTGAGGAAGAAGCCCGCAAGCGCGGCGGCAAGCAGGCCCAGGACAGCGACGATGGCGAGCGCCGGGCGGCCGAGCGCCGGCTTGGGGGAGTCCGTATGCGGATCGGCCCCGGCCCAGGGTGCCTCGGGCGCCGTGGCCGGCTGGGCCATCAGGAGACCTTGCCGTCCGCGTCCATGCCGCCGGTGCAGACCGCGCCGGGCTCGGGGGTCTGCGGGCCCTGCCGGTAGGCGGCGATGAAGGCCTCGAGGCGCGGATCGTCGGCGCCCGTCAGCGTCAACTGCTTGCCCCAGGCGGAGGCGACAACCGGGCTGGGCAGGCCGTCAAACGGCGAGAGCACCATGTAGGTCGACGGGATCTCCTTGCGGAGCTTGTCGACATCGGCGCTCGGAAGCTTCGGGTCGTAGGTCACCCACACCGCCCCGTGCTCCAGGGAGTGCACAGCATTCTCGTTGGGAACCGGCTTGTCGTAGACGCCGCAGTTGAGCCAGGTGCCCGAGTGCTCGCCGCCGACGGGCGGATTCTCGGCATACTTCACCGTCTGGTCGGTGTGCTTGCCGCCTTCGTACTTATACGTCTTGACCGCATCAAGGCTGACCTTGCCCGCGGACTGCCGGTCCTTGACGATGGTGAACCCCACGACGCCGGCAATCAGCAGCAGGACGGCCAAGCCAGACCCCCAGATCGCCATCCCGCGCCGGCGTTCGGCCTGCGCCTGCTGCTTGCGGACCGCCTCAAGCTGCGCGCGTCGCGCCGCCGAGGTGTCGGTGGTTGCTTGCTTCTTCTTCGCCACGGGCCTGCCTTGTCAGTGGTGAGCGGGAAAAGTAAGGGTCGCACGCTAGGCGAGAAGCCTGACGGTTTCCTGGGAAGGTGAAGCGGTGACCTCGTTGTATGAAGAGCGGGCCTCATACAATGTACTATGACTACGGCAACATCGAAGATCTCGCGCAACGGTCAGTTCTCGCTACCCGCAGAGGTGCGCCGCCGGTGGGCCACCGAGCGCGTTGTCGTCGTCGACCAGGGGGATTACGTCATCGTCAGGCCCATGACGGATGACATAGTCGCCACCTTGCGCGGCGCGTATGCCGGCTCAGGGCCCAACACCGACGAAGCTCGACGGCATGAGCGTGCGGCCGACGCAACGCGGGAGGCGCGGCACGAATGACCGTGCTCGACGCCTTCGCCCTCGTGGGTTTTCTGCGCGGCGAACCGTGCGCGGGGCAGGTCGAGGAGCTCTTTGGTGGAATCACGGCCATATCGAGCGCCAACCTGGCAGAAGTGATCGACCTGCTCGTCCGCGTGTTCGGATTCGGTGAAGATGAATTGCTCGGTGACTTGGCCCTGCTCCAGCAAGCAGGGTTGGAGGTTGTCGATGTAGACGCCACTATCGCCACCCGCGCGGCTCTGTTGCGCGCCAGGCACTACGGCAGCAAGCGCTGCCCAGTGAGCCTCGCCGATTGCGTGGCGCTCGCGACCGCCGAAAGGCTCAGGCAACCGCTCGCCACTGCTCATCCAGATCTGCTCAGGGTGGCGCGTGACGAATCGGTTGCGGTCTGCCCACTCCCTGACAGTTCCGGACGTATGCCGCCCGCATGATCCCGGGGCCGACGTCGCCACGCCTTGGTTGGCGCTTGGGCTTGATGAGTCGCCAGTTGACAATTCGGCGACGCGATGTGCAATATATTGCATGCCGATTCCGAAGAATGCCGGAACTAGTGCGCTGAAGCGCGGGCTGCTTCGCGATGATGTGTATGCCCGACTGCGGGACGCCATCGTCGACGGCACCTTCTCGCCGGGGGAGCAGCTGCGCGATCAAGACCTGGCCGAGTGGCTGGGGGTGAGTCGGACGCCAGTGCGCGAGGCAATCCTGCGGCTGAGTGCGGCGGGCCTGGTGTCGGCCGCGCCCGGTCGGTCGACGATCGTCGCTCCGCTCGAGAGCAGCGCGATCCGGGACGCCCAGTCGGTCGTCGCGGCGATGCACCGGCTGGCCGTGGAACTCGCCGTGGCGCGGCTCAGCAGCGGCGACCTGGACGCCATGCGTGCGGCCAACCAGGATTTTGCCGCCGCCATGCGGGCCGGGGATGCCGACGCCGCGCTGGCCGCAGATGACGCATTCCACGCGATTCCCGTTGCGGCAGCGGCCAATTCGGCGATTGTGACCGTGCTCGACCAATTCACGCCGGTGCTGCGCCGCCTGGAGCGGCTGCGCTTCGCCTCGCTCACCGGACGGGCGTCGGTCGCACTGCATACCCGCCTGGTCGACCTGTGCGAGGCGGGAGACACCGCCGCGGCGGCGGAGGTCTCGCACGAGACCTGGCAAAGCCTCGGCCCGCTGCTCTCGACTCTCGATCAGGCCACCACCTCCGCCCCACGACCACAACCACACCCCGCCGAACCATCCGGCACAACCGCAAAGGACGACCGATGAAGCTCGACCAGTTTCCCCGCCACCAGCTGACCTTCGGCCCCAGCCCGATCCATCACCTCAAGCGGCTGTCCGACCACCTCGGCGGCGCCCAGGTCTGGGCCAAGCGCGAGGACGTGAGCAGCGGGCTGGCATACGGCGGCAACAAGATTCGCAAGATGGAGTACATCGTCCCGGACGCGATCGCCTCCGGCGCCGACACGCTGGTCTCGATCGGCGGCTACCAGTCCAACCACACCCGGCAGGTCGCGGCCGTCGCCGCCCACCTCGGCATGAAATGCCGTCTGGTGCAGGAGAAGTGGGTGCCCTGGGATGACCCGGTGAACGACAAGGTCGGCAACATCCTGCTCTCGCGCATGATGGGCGCGGACTCGCGGCTCGACCCCGCCGGCTTCGACATCGGCATCCGCGACTCCTGGAAGGACGCGCTGCGCGAGGTCGAGGAGGCGGGCGGCACGCCATACGCCATCCCCGCCGGCGCCTCCGAGCACCCCCTCGGCGGGCTCGGGTTCGCGAACTGGGCCTTCGAGGTCGCCGAGCAGGAGAAGCAGTTCGGCGTCTTCTTCGACACCATCGTCGTCTGCACCGTGACTGGCTCGACGCACGCGGGCATGATCGCCGGCTTCGCCGCGCTGGAGGAACTCACCGGAGTTAAGCGCCGCGTGCTCGGCATCGACGCCTCCGCCACCCTGGAGAAGACCCGCGATCAGGTCGCCCGGATCGCCCGCCACACCGCCGAGCTGATCGAGCTCGGCCGCGACATCCGCGATGACGAAATCCAGGTGCTCGAGGGCTGGGCCGGAGAGCTGTACGGTCTGCCCGTGGAGTCGACGATGAACGCCATGGCGATGGGCGCGCAGCTCGAGGCGATGATCACCGACCCGGTCTATGAAGGCAAGTCCCTCGCCGGGCTCATCGACCTGGTCAAGGACAAGGACATCCCGGCGGACTCGACGGTGCTCTATGCCCACCTCGGCGGGCAGCAGGCTGTCAACGCCTACCACTCGCTGTGGGACCCGGTGAAATGAGCGACGCAGGAGCTCCTATTTCACCGGAGCAGCGAGAGAGTGCGAGCGGAGCGAGCGCGGTGCCTTTGCATGAAGTGACCGAAAGCACTGGCGTGCAGCCGGATTCGAAGCTGCTCGAGGACATCGCGCAGCGCGTCCTTTGGCTGTCCACGCGCATCGTCGACGCCGCGAACCACGACCGCGCCACCGGCGATGGGGTAAAGGTCGGCGGTCACCAGGCCAGCAGTGCCAGCCTGGTAACAGCCATGACAGCGCTCTACTTCGCGCACCTCGACGCGCCGGACCGCATCTCCGTCAAGCCGCACGCCTCGCCGGTGCTGCACGCGATCAACTACCTCCTCGGCAATCTCGACCGCTCCTATCTCCCGACGCTGCGGGCGTTCGGTGGGTTGCAGTCCTATCCGTCGCGCACCAAGGACCCCGATCCGGTCGACTTCTCGACCGGATCGGTGGGCCTCGGCCCGGCGGCGCCGCTCTTCGCGGCCGTTGCCCGCAGGTATGTCGATGCGCACTTCGGTGCCCGCCCCGCCTCGCGTTTCATCGCGTTGCTCGGCGACGCCGAATTGGACGAGGGCAACATCTGGGAGGCCATCGCCGACCCGGCCACGCAGGGTCTCGGCAATGTCATGTGGATCGTCGACTTCAACCGGCAATCTCTGGACCGCGTGGTGCCTGGCATCCGAATCCAACAGTGGCGCAGTCAATTTCAGGCAGCGGGCTGGCATGTCGTCGAGGTGAAGTACGGTCCTCGGCTCACCGCGGCATACGCCCAGCCCGGGGGAGCGGCGCTGGAGGCGTGGATCGATGCCATGCCCAACGAGCGCTACCAATCCCTGTTCGGCCTCGACCCGGCTGGCGTTCGCGAGCGTTTCCTCGACGGCGCGCCTGCCGAGGTGGTCGGCGTCTTCGACGGTATGCCGGACGCGGACCTCGCGAGCCTGGTCACCGATCTCGGGGGTCACGATGTGGAGGCGATGCTTGCGGCGTACCGCGCCTGCGACGCCGAAACCGACCGTCCCAGCGTGGTTTTCGCCTATACCGTCAAGGGTTGGGGTCTGCCGCTGGCGGGCAACCCGCGCAACCACTCCGCGCTGCTTTCGACAGAGCAGGTCGGCGAGCTGCGCACGCGCCTCGGCTTGACCAGCGACACCGAGTGGGACCGCTTCGACCCGACCACCGCGGCCGGTCAGTGGGCCGGCGTGCGCGCCGAGCACCTGCGCCGCGATCCGGCGCAAGAGCGCCAACCGCTGCCGGTCCCGGCCGCAACGGGGCTCAAGTCGGCCAAGCCGATGTCGACCCAAGAGGCCTTCGGCCGCATCCTCGTCAGCCTCTCGCGCGTCGACGGCGTCGGCGATCACATCGTCACCACCGCGCCGGATGTCGCGACCTCGACCAACCTCGCCGGCTTCATCAACCGCACGGGTGTCTTCCACCCGGAGGAGAAGGTTTCGTGGAGTCCCGATCCGCTCGTGAAGTGGACGGAATCCCCTGCGGGACAACACATCGAGCTCGGCATCTCGGAGATGAACCTCTTCCTCAACCTCGGGATGCTCGGCCTCGCGTGGGACCACTCCGACCAGCTGCTCCTGCCGGTCGGGACGCTCTATGACCCCTTCGTCCTGCGCGGACTCGACGCCTATGTGTATGCCGCCTACTCCGGCTCGCGCTTCGTCGTCGCCGGCACGCCTTCGGGCGTGACCCTCGCCCCCGAGGGCGGCGCCCACCAGTCGACCATCACACCGTCCGTGGGGATCGAGCTGCCCAACACCACGCTGCTGGAGCCGGCATATGCCGCGTGCGTCGACTGGCTGCTCTGCCACGCATTGGCGCGGATCGCCGACCCCGGCAAGGGTGATGCGCTTGGCAAGACCGATGACGGCAGCTACTATTTCCGGCTCACGACTCGCCCGATCGACCAGGCGCCTTTCGAGGCGGCCAGGGAGCGGCTGGGCCAGGCGACCTTGCGGCGGCAGGTGCTGGCCGGTGCATACCGGCTCGTCGACGCGGGGGAGACACACGGAGCGCCGGTCGTCCAACTCGCTGCCTCCGGTGCGGTCATGCCCGAAGTCCTGACGGCCGCAGCGGAACTCGCGGACGAGGGCATCCTCGCGCATGTGATCGACCTGACGTCCGCCGACCGGCTGTATGCCGCGTGGCAGCGCACGCTGCGCCAGGGCATCCGCACAGCGACCACGCCGTCGATTCCCGGCGCGCTGCGGGCAGCCTTCGACATGCGGGCTCCCGTGGTCACCGTGCACGACGCGTCGTCGCACGCGCTGGCCTGGCTCGGTTCCGCGCTCGGGGTGCCGTGCGTGCCGCTCGGGGTCGACTCGTTCGGGCAGTCGGGCACGGTCGCGGACTTGTATGAGGCGCACGACCTCACCTCCGGCTCGATCGTCAACGCCGCCCTGGCCGCCCTCGCCCTGCGCTGAGTCCATCCCAGTCCCCCCGCAGCCCTAACAACCGCGCTACCGCCTGGTATTGGTCGCGATCACGACCAATACCAGGCGGTAGCGCGGTTGTTAGGCGGGGCGGTAGCGCGGTCGTAGGCGCGGGCGACGAGGGCTGGTCGGGGAACGGTCATACGATCGGATCGTGAGCGAGCACATCGACCCGACCCCGGCCACCAAGCACGCGAGTGAGCTCGGGCTGGATTTCGTTGTCACGCAACACGGTCCGGTTGCATCACTCGCCGAGGCGGCCGCAGCACGCGGGGTGACGCCCGCCGACATCATCAAGACGCTCGTGGTGCGCCGGGCCGATGACGACTTCCTGTTCGTCCTCGTCCCCGGCGATCGCGAGATCTCGTGGCCGAAGCTGCGTGGTCTGCTCGGCGTCAATCGCCTCTCGATGCCGGACGCGGCGACTGCCAAGGCGGTCACGGGCTACGAGCGCGGCACCATCACGCCGCTCGGCGCCTCGACCGCCTGGCCGGTCATCGCGGACGCGTCCATCCCCGGTCGCCGGATCTCCATGGGCGCCGGCCGCCATGGCATGGCGCTCAGCCTCGACGCCGATCCCCTGCTCCAGGCCCTCGCCGCGCGGGTAGCCGACATCAGCGAGCCGCAGTAGCCGGCTCGTCAAGCACCAATTGGGCGAGCACGCCATTGTGGTCACTCACCGGCGGCTCGGGCGTGAGCACATGCCAGACGGCAGCGTCGAAGCCGCGCTGCCACATCCAGTCGATGCAACCGCCACCCGCGCCATACCCGTTGAACGTCTGCTGCGGCTCCGTTGTCGGGAAGACCGCCGTGAGGGCGCCGGTCAGGGTGCGGTATGCCGGGCTGCCCGGCTCGTCGTTGAAGTCGCCAGCCAGGACAAGCGGTCCGTCGCCGAGTGATTCAACCAGTTCGACGAGCTGTTGAGCGGACGCGGATCTGCTTGTCGCACAAAGCTGGTCGAGGTGCGTGCTCGCGATCGTGACCTCCACCCCGGAGACCCGATGGCGGTAGCGAGCCCACGTCACCATCCGTGGGCAGTCCTGCGTGGCTGTCCACGTTGACGGGATCGTCCGGGGGTTGGCCGAGAGCGCGAGGTGGTCGTATGCCGTGACCTCCCACCGATCCGCCCGGTGCACGACCGCGCAGTGCTCGTCGCTCGACCCGCCGCGCCGGCCGAGGCCGGTCCACTCCAGCGGCGCATCGGCTGGAGAGTCTCGCCGCAGGTCCTGAAGGATCGCGAAGTGCGCTTCTTGCGTGGTGATGAAATCCGGCTGGACGCGATCGAGGAGCGCCCGGAAGCGCGGTCGCCGCGACGCCCAATCGTTCGGCGGCGGATCACTCGGACCGCGCAGATTCTGCGTGAGCACCCGGATCTCCATGGCCTGAACCTAAACCCTTTTGCGAATCTCCAGGACGGGGTCCTCGCGAAGTACCGGAGCGAGCTGGCGAGTGAGGAAACTTCGTGGGGTGTCTTAGACGTCGGTGACCCAGTGGTGCCAACTCTGCGTCACGACCATGCCCACCGCCAGATAGACCCCCAAGGCGCCCGTCCGGCTGTCGGTCGATAGCTCGGAGCGCGTCGCCCCACGCCGTCGACCCTCCTCAAAGGCATCCACGAGCAGCGCCCGAGCCAGCCCCCGACCGCGGTGGTCGCGGCGGACGGCGAGCTGATCGACATATGCACAGTTCTGGCTGTCGAGGATGAGGCACGCGATGCCGACCGGCTCGCCCGCACTGTCTCTGACGAAGCGAATCTGCCAGGGGGAGAACCCAGTTCTCCCAACGATCCGGGGCCGCCAGTCCTCGAAGGCCTGTGGGGTGCGGTCCGGCCACTCGTTGAAAGCGTCCTCGATCAGCTGGTATGCCGCGTGCTCATCCTCCGCCGTGAACTCGCGAATCGCGTACCCCGGCGGGAGCGGTTGCGGCGCAATCTCCGCGCCCTCGGGCACTTCCAGCACCCAAGAGGTCCACAGCGTGCGGTAGCCGCGGCCTCGCAGCAGCGCCTCCGCCGGCGAGCCATCGAACTTTGACTGCCCCACGAGCGAGCCGTCCTTGGCGCGGGCGGTCCGCTCGGTCCACGCCGCGAGCCAGCTGCCGATGCCTCGCCCGTGATGACTCGGCAGCACCGCCCCGTCGGCTCGCCGCGCACCGAAGACTTCCGCGGCGCCGACGAGTTCCTCGCCGTCGAACACGCCCACGGAATCGGTCGCCAGGTCGAAAGACGAACGAGACCAATCAGATTCGATGTCCTCCGGTTCCACCATTCGGTGCCCCGTATTGACGAACTCGTCCTCGACATACACCCGGAAGGTCGCGTCGAGGTCGCTCATCGCGAGCGGCCGGGTAACCAAGCCGGCGGGAAGTGGAGGCAGCGTCATACCCACCAGAGTGCAGCACCGACCCATGTCGAGGCCAGCGAATAGCCCGAGGTCACGGCACGACGACGACCGGGACAGTGGCGTTGCGCAGGATCTTGGCGGCGCTGGAGCCGAGGAAGACCTGCGCGAGCCGAAGCGTGGAGGAGGACCCGACCACGAGCACCTCGTCGCTGGCCCAGTCGACGCTGGCCAGGGCCGCGGCCCAGGATGCGCCTTCGGAGACAATCGTCGTGACGGCATCGGCCGCAAAGCCGCTGTCGCGCAGGTGCGCCGCCGCCTCGTCGAGCCCGGAACGGGCCTGCGCAAGCCACTGCTGGAAGACACCAAGTTCAGCTCCGCGGACGGCGGACGTCACCATGGTCTGCGGGCGGACCGCGAAAGTCACCAGGCGCAGACTCGCGCCGACGCGCAGACAGATCGACGACACCTGATCGAGTAACGTCCAACTGGCGTCATCATCGCGAAAACCCATGGTGACGCGGGTGATTCGGGCGTCACCGTCGGCGCGATAACCCCGTGGGGCGATCGCGACGGGGACTTGCGCCGAGTGCAGCAATCGGTCGGTCTTGGAGGTCGCGGTGACCCGGCCGGGCGGACCGTTTTCGCCCGAACCGACCACCACGAGCGAGGCCGCCAGACGATCCGTGGCCTCCAAAATGGCTTGCGGTACGGACCGTCCACTGACCCAGGTCGCCTCCCCCAGGACATCGGGATGCTGCGCCAGAAGTGCCAGGGCTGCAGCCGAACTGGCCTCACCTTCTTGGGCGGCCCATTGCTGGAAGGCTCGGTCGGTGTCGCCCGCAACGGCGGTCTCCCAGCCGCGCGGCACGACGGTCAGGGCGTGGACGCGGTCCGCCTCAGACCGGGCGAACTGGCAGGCAAGAGCGATGGCACTGCCGTCATCCTTGTGGGGGCTGTAGCCGACGAGATAGGTCATTCCTCACCCTCCCGGCGACGACCGCTCGGTTCGGCGATCTCCTCCTCGTCCACATAGTGATTCAAGGTGGCGTGGCGCCGCCCGTAGGCGAAGTAGAAGGTCAGCACGATGGAGATCCACACCGCGAAAATGACCCAGGTGATGGCGGCCAGGCCATAGAGGATGTAGAGGCAGGCCACGACGGTCAGGATCGGTGTCACCGGATAGCCCGGGATCTTGAACGGCCGCTCCAGATTGGGATGGGTCCGGCGCATGACCATGATCCCGATCGCGACCATGGAGAAGGCCATCAGGGTGCCGATCGAGACCGTGTCCCAGAGATAGTCCGCAGGCACGAACCCGCCGATCAGCGCGACCACGATCGAGACGACGATGGTGTTAAAGGTCGGCGTCATGGTCTTGGGATTCACTTCGAGGAATCGCTTGGGGATCAAGCCATCCCGGCCGATCGCGAACAAGATTCGGGTCTGGCCATAGAGCGTCACCAACGTGACGGAGAAGATCGAGATCACGGCACCGGCAGCCAGGACGGTGCTCCAGACCTCGTTGCCGGTGATCTCCTTGAGGATCAGGGCGAGGCCGGCCTCGCTGTTTTCGGAGTCCTCGAAGAAGGACACGGGCTTGGCGGCCAAACCGGCGGCGGCGACGGCGAGGTAGATGCCGGAGACGATCGTCAAGGCGCCAATGATGGCGCGCGGCAAGGCCTTTTGTGGATCCTTGACCTCCTCACCAGCGGTGGCCACCGCGTCAAGGCCGATGAAGGAGAAAAAGATGGTGCCGGCTGCGGCACTGATGCCGGCGAAGCCCTTGCCGAAGAAGTCGGAGAAGTGGTCGGCGTTGAAGGCGGTGAAGCCGATGACGGAGAAGAGCAGCAGAACCCCGAGCTTGATCAGGACCATGATCGCGTTGATCTTCGCCGATTCGGAGGCGCCGCGGATCAGCAGCAGCATGCAAAGCAGCACGAGCACGACAGCGGGCAGATTGATCAGCCCCCCGGTGGCGACGCCGTCGGTGCCCGGGATGGGCGAGATCGACAAGGCCCGGGGCAGTTGCCACCCGATGGTCTCGTGCAGGAGCTCATTGAAATAGCCGCTCCAGCCGACGGCGACGGCCCCCGTCGCCACGCCATACTCCAGCAGCACGCAGCCCGCGATGACGACCGCTACAAGCTCGCCGAGCGCGTGGTAGGCATAGGAATAGGTCGACCCGCTGACCGGGATCGCCGACGCCATCTCCGCATAGCAGAGCGCCGACAAGCCCGCGGCCAGACCAGCGACGAGGAACGAGACCAGCACGGCCGGGCCCGCCTTGGGGACCGCCTCCCCGAGGACGAAGAAGACGCCGGTCCCGACCGTCGCCCCGACCCCGAACATCATGAGTTGGAAGGTCGTCAGATTGCGCGCGAGTTCCTCGCCCTTGTGATGGCGGTGCTGGAAGACGATCGGCTTACGGCGGCGTAACTGTTGGGCGAGGGGCAGGGACATTTCGGTGACCTCCACTCTTGGACGCTCGACAAGTCTGTTCAAGATAGCGCTGCCTGGCCGAGACCGCGAGGGATGCGCGAGCGATGCATACCCTGGTGCGTATGCCCGTTCGTCGCGCCCTCATCCGCCGCCCCGGTCTATTGCTCGCCGACGGCCTCGTTACACACATCGACAAGCAGCCTGTGGACCTCGATCGCGCGCTCTCCCAATGGCTTTCGTATGCCGAAGCTCTCCGCTGCGCGGGCTGGGAGACCGTCGAGGTGCCGCCGGCTGATGACTGTCCCGATGCCGTCTTCATCGAGGACCCGGTCGTCGTCCAAGGTGATCTCGCCATCCTCGCGAGGTCGGGTGCGCCCGAGCGTCGCGTCGAACCGGCCGGGGTGGAGGCGACGCTGCGCGAACTCGGCTACCGGATCGCCCGCATCGAGGCGCCGGGGACGCTTGACGGGGGAGACGTGCTGCGGGTGGGGGGCACGGCATATGTCGGGCTCGGGGGACGAACGAATGGTGCGGGGATCCAGCAGCTTGCAAATCACCTGGGGGAGTTCGGCATTCGGACCCAAGCCGTGACCGTCGAGCGCGCCCTGCACCTGAAGTCGGCGGTCACGGCGCTGCCGGACGGCACCGTAATCGGCTGGGATCCGGTGGTGGACTGGCCGGGCGCTTTCCCGGCATACGAAGGGATGCCGGAGGAGGGCGGCGCCCATGTCGTCATCCTCGACCCGGACCACCTGCTGATGTCCGCGAGCGCCCCGCAGACGGCCGAGCTGCTGAGGGCGCGCGGTTACCGCGTGACCACCGTCGACATCAGCGAGTTCGAGAAACTCGAAGGCTGCGTCACGTGCCTGTCGGTGCGCCTGCGCTGAGCGACGCGAGAACCTCGCGCGCGGTGTCCGTGCCGGAACGCACGGCGCCCTCCATATAGCCATTCCAGCGCGTGGCGTATTCGGCTCCGGCCCAATGGATTCGGCCGATCGGCGGTCGCAGGGCCTCGCCATATGCCGTCCACACCCCGGGGGCGAAGTGGGCGCCATAGCAGCCGCGCGAAAACTCCTCGGCGCTCCAGTCCTGCTCGGCATAGTCGATCGGATTGGCAGCCTGCGGGCCGAAGTACCGAACGAAGCAGTCCAGGACCGTGCGCCGGCGCTCGGCCTGCGTCAATCGAACCCAACGGCGTGCGTCACCGCCCTCGACGAAGCCCAACAGGAGGCCCACCAGGCCGTCGGGTGGGGAGACATCGAAGCTCACCTTGACCGGTCCGCGATCCGAGGCGGCCTGCCCGTTGAGCCCGGCCGCCCGCCAGAACGGGGTGGGGTTTGCCGCGAACGTCTTGGCCACCGCGCCGGCCGGCAACTTCTGCGTGAGCTGGTCGCGCCAGCTCGGCAGGATCGGGTCGTAGTCGATGCGGCCGGCCAGCGTGGGTGGGATGGCGACTATGGCGCGGTCGGCAGCGTGGGTGGCGCCGTCGCGGCATACGGCTCGAATGCCGTTGGGGGACTGCTGAATTGCGCGGACGGGGGAGCCCAGCCGGATGTCCAGGCCAGTGGCCAGCGCCTCGGCGATGCGGACCGTCCCGCCGACCACGCGGTCTTGTTGCGCGCCGTGGTCGACCGCGAGCAACGTCTCCAAGTCGGCATTGCTCGCGGTGTAGACCAGGGCGTGCAGGAGGGAGAGGTCGCTCGGGTCGGCGGCGAAAACGGCCTCGGTCGCGATCCGGAAGTAGGCGCGCCCGCTCGGGGTGCGCAGGTTGCGGCGGATCCACGTCTCGAAGGTTTGCCCATCGAGCGTCGCTGCGTGTGCGTGCTGCCACGGCCGTTCGGGATCGACGCCTTTGGCCAGCCGCGCAAAGCGCAGCAGCCCCTGCCCGAGGTCGGCGAGGGCGAACGGGCTGAGCTTCGGCACGGCGCCCTTCGTCGGCTTCATGCGCGACTGACGGCCGCCGAGGTCGACCAGGAGTTGGCCGTCGTCGTTATGGGTGCGGAAGGTTGGCAGGCCGAGTTCGGCGGCGAGGGCATACATGCGCTCGTGTCCCTCGCCGATCCACGTCCCGCCGAACTCGACGGCCTGCCCGGCCACCGAACCTCCCATGACACGGCCCCCGACGCGCGAGCGCGCTTCCAGGACAAGGCATTCCATGCCGGCCTTGGTGAGTTCGCGCGCTGCGCTCAGCCCGGCCAGGCCGGCGCCCACGATGAGTATGCGGGTCATCCCGCCATCCTCGATGCTCGATCCCAGCGGCGCCAGAGGCCGCGGACCAGGGCTGGCCGGGCATCCCCACTGGGCACGACGGCCGCGGCCCGCTCCTCCCAGGCGGACGCGAGCGGCCACGCCTCGTCCGCAGAGGCACCTGAGGTGACCCACTCGCGTTCGAGAGCGTCGCGCTCGCGGCGCGTGTCGGCATACGCCTGCGGGTCGCGGGTCCAGCCGCGATGAATGCGCTCGTGCCGCCACCACAGGTGGGCGGTGTCGGCGCGATTGCTCAGCCCGGTGGGCTGCGGCCACGACGGGGGAGCCAGGGCGACCGGTTTGAAGAGCGAGGTGCACGGCGCGGCGGTGCCGGTCACCCAGTGTTCGCCGGTCGTCGCGTTAGCAACCCACGAAGCGGTCGTCTGGGTGCTGGTGAGCAGGCCGCCGGCGTGGGCACAGGGTGCCGCCAGAGCGCCATTGGCCCGCCGATAGGCGATCGATCCGTTGCCGCCGTGATCGCGCAGCGCCGCCATCAGGTCGAGCACACCGTCTGCAGCCTGCGCAGCCGGGCCCGTGCGCGCCTGGCGCACGGAACGCTGGGCGACCCGGCCGCGGAGGGGATCGGCATACCGCTCGGCGAAGCCGGGGATGGTCAGGCCGTTGGAGATGGAGCGCGCGCCGCGCACCTCCTCCACCGCGTGCCGCCGGCCCGCCGTCTCCAGGACCACCGCGCCGGTGGGGTCGGCGATGAGATAGGAGTTGTCGTAGCGAAAGCGCGGGTGCTCGTGACTCGCCCCGCCACCCTGGCCGTGCTGCTCCAGCAGGCTGACGATGACCTGGACGGCCGTATGCCGATCGCTCGCCCGCTCCAGCGCCAGTCGCAGCAGGTCCATCCCCGTCAAGTCGCCCCCGCCGCCGCCCGCCCGCCGGGTGAAGACCGCCTCGTTGCCAATCGTCACGCCGTGTTCGTTGGTGCCCATCTCGGCGCCCCACATCCACCACGGACGCGAAATGAGCACGGCATAGGTTTGCCCAACCTGGTCGATATCGGTGTGTGTCAGCCGGATTCGGCCGGTTCCGTGATCAGCGGCGGGGTGAAACTCCACCTGTTGGGCCTCGACCGGATCGCGATCCGAGTTCTTGGCGAAGAGCACCGCATCGTCCGTGATGCGCACGAGGGTGTCGCACATGCCCCCATCATGCCCGCCGGTCGACGGGGTGGAGTCAGCCTTCTGCGCGCGCCGCGCGGGCCGCTTCAACGCGACGGCGCCGTTCCTCGCGCAGGCGCCAGTGCGGATCCGAGGGGCCATCTCCTGCGGCCGGGCCATAGAGGTGATACATGACGTACCGGATGCGCCAGCCGATGCGATAGGGCAGCGAAAGGCCTTCGAAGTCCGACTTGCTCATGACACATCCTTGATGCTTAGGGGACTAATGAATAGTGCGCTAAAGATTAGGGCGGAGAGGTAAGCTTGGCAAATCATGCAAACCAAGACCGAAGCTCCCCAGCCTGACCTGCTGGCTCTCGATCAGCAGGTCTGCTTCGCGCTCGCCGTCGCCGCCCGCAATGTCATCGGTCTGTATCGCCCGCTGCTCGAGCCGATGCGCCTGACGCATCCGCAATACCTCGTCATGCTGGCCCTGTGGGAGAAGTCGCCGAGTTCCCTCACCGAACTGGCCGGGCGACTCTCCTTGGAGCCAGCCACGCTGTCCCCGCTGGTCAAGCGGCTCGAAGCAGTCGGCTACGTGACGCGCGCCCGGGATGCCAAGGACGAGCGCGCGTTGGCGGTGACATTGACCGCCGAGGGCGCTGCACTGCGGGAGTATGCGCCGGCCGTGCCGGCTGGCATCGTCGCGCGCCTCGGGATGCCGCTGTCGGAACTCGAGGATTTGCGCGATCGGCTGCACGTCCTGATCGAGGCATCCCATCAGGCGCGCGGGGCCGACGGCTGATCTTCGGATGCTTCAGTCAGATCGCGCGGACCCGGTTCTTGCGCGCGATGTGTTCCTGCTCGACCAGGCCAGCCCGTCAGTCCCCGACCCGGCTCCAGAACTCGCCTTCGTTCCCGTGTCCTTCGAGGAATGACTCCAGCTCATGCGTCGCGCGGAAGCGCTCCGTGATCGCCTGCAGGAGGCCGTCGTCGGGAGCCACACCGAGGAGTTCGCGGGCTCGCGTGGTGTCGTCCGCGCTGTAGGTGCGCTCGAATTCGTACTCGTTGGCGCCGAAGAAGGCCTCGACACCCGGCCCCAAGTCGTGGCCGCTGATCCCGAGTTGGCCCGAGTCGGACAGGCTGATGGAACGATGCATCAGGCCTTGCTCGTCGCGGCGGTTCAGCATCACGACGTGACGAGGAGCGGTGGTCTCCTCACCATCGAAATTCGGCTCGTTGTGGGCGGTGGCGTCGCCGTCGGAGTCGCTCATGCCTCAGTATGCCGTCGCTCAGAGGTCGGGCAGGCGCTCCGCAATGCCGCACAAAATGAGGGCCGTCTGCTCGACCGACGCGAGGTCGACCCACTCGACGTCGGCGTGCGCGCCCTCACCGATCGGGCCGAGCAGAATCGTCGGTATGCCCGCGCTGGCCAGCAGCGCGCTGTCGGCCCAAAAGCTCGCTCCCACAGGAGAACTCGCCGCGCCCATGACCGCCCCACGTGCGTCGAGGGCGGCCTCCACCAGCGGATGGTCGGCGCTGGTTTCGAGTGGCTCGCGCTGGAAGTCCAGCGTCACTTCGAAGCGCGCGTCCGGCATCGCTTCGCGAGCGCGATCCACGACGGCGTCGAGTTCGGCTAGCACCGTGGCTCCCGACTCGCCGGGCAGGGTGCGGCGCTCGACCCTCAGCACGCAACGGTCCGGAATCGTTGACACCTCGGTGCCGCCCTCGATCAGCGATGCGTGCACGGTCCCCGGTCCGAGCAATGGATGCGCGGTCTCCGCCAAGGTGGTCTGCAGCTCCGCCAGGCCGGTGAGCACCGGACCCATCGCGACAATGGCGTCGACGCCAAGGTGCGGCCGGGAGCCATGCGCGGCAACGCCATACGCCGTCACCGTTAGCCACGCGAAGCCGCGGTGCGCCGTCACCACCTCCAACTCGGTCGGCTCGGTCACGACCGCGGCGTCCGCGCTCAGCGAGGCGAGGACGTCCTCCATCCCTTGGCTGAGGTTCTCCTCATCGGCGACGGCGGCCACGACCACGCGTCCACGATGCTCCGGAACATCCAGCCGCGCCGCCGCGACCAGAGCCGCCGCCAAGCCGCCCTTCATGTCATAGGTGCCGCGACCATGCATACGACCGCCCTCGATGCGCGGGACGAGCGGCTCGCTCATCCCGGCGAGACCGACGGTGTCGAGGTGCCCGCACAGGACCAGCGTCGGCCCGGGCGCGCCGCGGGTGGTCGAGATGAGCAGGCTCGGGCGCTCCGGCGATCCGTGCCGGTTCAACGCGAGGCCCCGCTCGCCACACCAAGTTTCGAGATGATCGGCCAGCGGCGACTCGCCCGCACCGGTCGAATCGAGCCCGGGATTGACCGAGTCGATGGCAACCAGATCCGTGAGCAACGACAGCAGCTCGGGGGAGATGTCGGTCATTCGTTAGTCCTCGTTCGCGAGTCGGTAAAGCACGGTGGCGAGCACGTCGGCGCCCGCGTGGCAGGCCTCGGGGGTCGAATACTCCCTCGGATTGTGGCTGATCCCGTCGTATTCGCCGCGGACGAAGATCATCGCCGTCGGGGCAATCGCGGCCACCTCCTGCGCGTCGTGTCCGGCGCCGGAGATCAGGCGCCGAAACTCGTGGCCAAGATCCTCTATCGCCTGCGCGATCGCCTTCTGCACACCCTCATCGAAGGGCACCGGCGCCGTGCGCGCCATCCGCTTCGTGCGGACGGTCAGGCCGGCTTCTTCCAAGGATTTGAGGTATGCCGCGAGCTCGCCTTCCGCCGCCGACAGCGCCTCTTCGTCGGGGTTGCGGAGGTCGACGGTCAGGATGGCTTGGTGCGCAACGACATTCGTCAGTCCGGGGGCGAGTCGCAGTTGACCGATGGTGCCGCGCAACTCGCCATGCCGACCGGAGTCGACGAGTTCCTGTACGTGGGTGACGACGCGGGCGGCGGCAAGACCGGCATCGCGCCGGAGCTCGGTGGGGGTGGTCCCAGCATGCGCGGAGCGGCCCTCGATGGTGACCTCCTGCCAGCTGATGCCCTGGACGCCAGTGACCACGCCAAGAGTCAGGCCCTCGGCGGCGAGAACGGGGCCCTGCTCGATATGGCATTCGACGTAGGCGTGCGGCGGTTCGAGCTGGGCCGGATGCGTTCCGTTCCATCCGGTGCGGGCCAATTCCGCTGCGAGAGTGCTGCCTTCGGCGTCCCTTAGGGCGTGCGCGTGGGCGATGTCGATGCGCCCGCACGCCACCGCCGAGCCAAGCATGTCGGTGCCGAAGCGAACGCCTTCTTCCTCGGTGAAGAAGCCGATGTCGATCGGCCGCCGCGTGGAGAGCGCGAGTTCGTCGAGGGCCTGCACGGCCTCCAAAGCCGCCAGCACGCCGAGGCATCCGTCGAACGCACCCGCGGTCGCGACGCTGTCGATGTGGGACGCGGACATGACCGGGGCGGCATCGGGATCCGTGCCGCCTCGCCTCGCGAAGACATTGCCCATGGCGTCGACTCGCACGGCGAGTCCAGCCGCGCGCATCCATCCGACGACGAGCTGACGACCCGCGGAATCCGCGTCGGTGAGCGCGAGCCGGTTGACGCCGCGCAGGCCGGAGTGGGCGTCATACTCCCCGACCTCGGCGAGCTCCATCAGGCGCGACCAGAGGCGCTCGCCGTTGATGTGCAGTGGAGTGTCCATGGTCAGGTCCGTTCAGGCGGGATTGGCGGCGGCGCCCTCGGTGCACAAGAGCACCACGGTGGCCTCGGTGGGGAGGTCGAGGTCGGTGAGCGCGCCGGTGGCGGCCATGGCGAGAAGCCCGGCGAGTGGGGCAGCGCCGCATGGGCCGGCGTCGATGCCCGCGTCGCGGAGGATGGCTTGGGCGGCGCGGGCGTCCGAATCCGTCACGGACACAACGGCATCCAGACCTCCGGAGAGCGCGGGCCATGCCGCACTCGACGGCGTACCGCAGTTGAGGCCGGCCATCGTTGTCGCGGTGGTGGCGACCGACAGCGGTTCGCCGGCCTGTCGGCTCACGAGGACACATGCGGCGGCGACGGGTTCGACGGCGAGGAGGGCTGGGCGGGCGGCGCGGCCGGGGGTGCGGTAGTGCTCGATCACGCCCTGCGCGAGTGACCCGACGCCGACGGGGATGACGACGAGATCGGGTGCGTGGCCGTCCGCGGCGAGTTGCTCATCGACCTCCTCGACGAGAGTGCGATAACCCTCGACGATCCACGCGGGGATCTCCTCATACCCCGGCCACGCCGTGTCCTGGACGAGCAGCGCGCCCGTCTCGTGGGCGTATGCCGTGGCGGCCGCCACCGCCCCGTCATAGTCGAGTCCGGTGGCCACGACCTCGGCGCCTTCGGCCCGGATGGCGTCAGCCGCCTGCGGGTGAACCCCGTCGGGGATGAAGATCTTTGCCGATATGCCGAGCAGCGCCCCCGTGCGGGCCAGGGCCCGGCCGTGGTTGCCGTCGGTGGCCGTGGTCAGGCGCGGCGGGCGGGGCTCGCCGGCCGCTTCCAGGGCCGAAAGTGCTTGGTGCACAGCCCAGCTCGCCCCCAGGACCTTGAACGCTGGCAGGCCGAGGCGGCTGGTCTCGTCCTTGACGAGGACCCGCGCGAGACCGAGGTCGCGGGCAGCCTCGGGGAGTGCGGCGAGCCGGGTCGGCGCGTATCCGTGCAGCGTGCGATGGAAGGCACGCGCCGACGATCGGGGTGGGGGAGCGGTCCAGTCGCGAGCGCCGGCGCGGTGGTGGTGCGCGCCGCTGCGCGGTGTGCTGTCCGTGGTCATGGTCATGACGCTAGGGCTCTGGCACTCTGTGGTCCAGCGAATGTTTTTGACGATTACTCATTGACGATCTAAAGGAATCCGCGATGTATGACCTTGGCCGGCTCCGCGTCCTGCGCGAACTCAGCCATCGCGGCACCCTGGCCGCGGTGGCCGAAGCGCTTGCCTATAGTCCGTCGACCATCTCGCAGCAGCTGACGCAGTTGGAGAAGGAGGTGGGCGTCGCGCTGCTGGAGCCGCACGGCCGGGGCGTTCGGCTCACCCCTCAGGCGCTCGTGCTGGTGGGTCACGTTGAACGCATCCTGCAGGTGCTCGACGAAGCTGAGGCCGACGTCGCCGCGTCCTTGACCACGCTGACCGGGACGGTGCGGATCGCCGCCTTCCAGAGCGCGATGTCGGCATACGTCCCGGCGCTGGTCGAGTCGCTGTCGGTCGCGCACCCCGGACTGCGGGTGGAGGCGAGTCAGGTGGAACCGGAACTCGCCATCCCGCGCCTGCGGGCCCGCGACCTGGATCTCGTTCTGACAGAGCGTTATCCCGGCGACGCCTCACCGTGGCCCGACGACCTCGACGCCGCGCCACTCGCCGACGACCCATTGCTTCTGGTGGTGCCGGCGACAACTCCCCGCTCCCGCCGATCGCTCGCCGACTTTGCCGAGGCACAGTGGGTCCTCGAGCCAGCGGGCACCACTTCTCGGCTTTGGGCCGAGTCCGTATGCCGTGCCGCCGGCTTCCTCCCCGACGTCCGTTTCGAGGCCACCGACCTCCGCCTCCACCTGGATCTCGTCGCCAGTGGCCGCTGTATGGCGCTCCTCCCCGCCCTGGCCTTCGCCTCCGGGCTGCCTGACGGCTGCCGCACCCTCAACCTCCCCGCCTCCCCACACCGTCGCCTCGAGACCGTGGTGCGCCAGGGCAGCGCCACCCACCCCGCGGTCCTCGCGGTGCGTCACGCTTTGGTGCTCCTCGCCCCCCGTTCGTGACCGGCCGCGTTGACCATGCAGATCCCGTGGAAGCGCCGACTCACCTGTCAGGCGAGGAACTGGGCCCGTAGCTCCTTCATGGACACCATCAGCTGCAGCTCGGATGCGGGGGATGCGACGAAGTCTCCGAGTTTGAGGTACAAGTCGCGAGCCTGACTGTCGCGAGCGTGGATGACAAGTGCTGCAGCACCAATGGATTCGCTGAGCAGGGCGCATCGCTCCAAGGCATCCCGAAGCAGACCGGCCCCGATGCCGCGCCCGGTCACCGATCGATCGACGGCCAGTCGCGCAAGCACAATCACGGGCATCGGGTCGGGTCTCGTGCCCCGCTTCAGCGGTGGGGGCACATCGACCAACTCGACCGCACCGGGAGCGATCGCGTAGTAGCCCACGACGCGCGGCCCCATCGTTGCGACATAGGTGACGGCGTTGTTTGCCCGCTGGTTTTCCCACGCGAACCGCTGCAACCACACGTCGAGTTCCGCTGCGCCGCTGTCGAACTCCGAGAGATGGACCTGCCGATCGAGCTTTCGAGGACGGTGAACCGGCTCGGTCATGGCCCATCGACGAACGGATCGGGCCGACTCTTCAGGGCGTGGAACCTCTCGGTCGAAGGGAGGGGTGCATCAAGGAGTGCGACGAACTCATCCCACTGAGCCTTATCAATACCGAACAACCGCTGATCAGCGAGGACCCTCTCGGCCCGCTCGACCGCGCTATCAAGGACGAAGTCCGTCACGGTCGTGTCCGCGGCCGCAGCCGCGCGTCGAAGCAGGTCGGCCTGCCTGTGGGTCGTGCGGAAATTCAGCTGCTGAGACTTGGTGGGTCGTGTCCTGGCGGTGCCCATGGCGCTCCGTTGGTCGTATTGTCAATGCATATACATTAGCTGTCTCGTCTGCATCGTGACATCCGTGATTGCCGCGGCTGTCGTAGATCACCCTGCGTGACCAAGCGTGTCGTTCAACTCCATGGGTAGAGTCGCCCGAACCAAGCGCATTGTTGGAGGTGGGAGGGTATGGAAAAGGAAGACAGTCAGGCGGAGCTGACTGACTCAGTCTTCGACGGCCCATACGATCCATCATCGCGACTCTGGGTTATCGATGCAGAGCGGCACCTATGGGAACCAACGACCGCTTGGGTCCATTCGAAGTGAAGATCATCGACAACGTCAACGAAACCCTCGGGGATGACCTCAAGATCGAGGTGACCGTTGGCTCAAGGGTCCGCATCGCTGCATCGACCTTCTCGATCTTCGCCTTCGAGGCTCTCCGCAAGGAGTTGGAGCAGGTCGGTGAGTTGGAGTTCCTCTTCACTGCTCCATCGTTCGTCAATGGGCAGGGGACGGACCGGCTCCGCAAGGAGCGGCGAGAGTTCTTCATCCCCGCTGGCAACCGTGGGGAGTCGAGCCTGTACGGCTCGGAGTTCGAGATCAGGCTCCGCAACAAGCTCACTCAGCGCGCCATCGCTCGGGAGTGCGCCGCATGGATCCGTGACAGGGTCACGTTTCGATCGAACGCGACGGGCAACCCGATGCAGCAGTTCGCCGTGGTCGATGACCGTGCTGCGTATATGCCGCTGCAGGGCTTCACGACGGCAGATCTTGGTTACGAGCCCGGAAACGCCGTCTCCAACATGGTGCAGAAGATCGATGCACCGATGGCGTCGCAGTTCCTAGCGCTGTTCGACCAGATCTGGCACAACCCCGCCCAGGTGCAGGACGTGACGCAGGCGGTCCACGACCACATCGCCAGCGTCTATGCCGAGAACTCGCCGGCACGGATCTACTTCCTGATCCTCTACAACCTGTTCAGCGAGTTCCTCGAGGACATCAGCGAGGACGTGCTGCCCAACGACCGGACGGGCTACCAGGAGACCAAGGTCTGGCAGAGCCTGTACAACTTCCAGCGCGACGCCGCCGTCGGCATCATCAACAAGCTGGAGACCTACAGCGGCTGCATTCTCGCCGACAGCGTCGGCCTCGGAAAGACCTTCACGGCGCTGGCCGTGATCAAGTACTACGAGCTGCGCAACAAGGCCGTCCTGGTGCTCACGCCCAAGAAGCTCGCGGAGAACTGGACGAACTACAACGCCAACCTGACCACGAACATCTTCGCCGGCGACCGGTTCAACTACGACGTCCTCGCGCACACCGACCTCTCGCGCACGCGAGGAGAGTCGATGGGCCTTCGCCTCGACCGCATCAACTGGGGCAACTACGACCTGGTCGTCATCGACGAGTCCCACAACTTCCGCAACGCGGACTACGCCGAGGAGAAGGAGTCGCGCTACCAGCGACTCATGCGCCAGGTGATCAAGGAAGGGGTCAAGACCAAGGTTCTGATGCTCTCGGCCACACCGGTCAACAACCGCTTCAACGACCTGAAGAACCAACTGCAGCTCGCCTACGAGGGCGAGTCCGAGAACCTGGCGCAGCACCTGAACATCTCGAGCACTGTCGAACAGGTCTTCCGTGATGCGCAGAAGGTCTTCAACGAGTGGTCCAAGCTCGACCCAGAGGAACGCACCACCGACCGCATCCTGAAGATGCTCGACTTCGACTTCTTCGAGCTGCTCGACTCGGTCACTATCGCCCGCTCCCGCAAGCACATCCAAGCCTTCTACGACACTTCGGAGATCGGCGCCTTTCCCGAGCGGCTTGCCCCGCTGTCGGTCCGTATGCCGTTGTCAGACCTGCCGAGCGTGCCGAGCTTCAACGAGATCTTCGCGCAACTCCAAGTGCTCACCCTTGCTGTGTACACCCCACTGGCCTACATCTTCCCGAGCCGCCAGGAGAAGTACGAAGACCTCTACAACGTCAAGGGCGGCACCGCGCGGGACAACCTCGGCCAGTTCGGACGAGAGCAGGGCCTCAAGAAGCTCATGACGGTCAACCTTCTCAAGCGACTCGAGAGCTCAGTCGAGGCGTTCAGGATCACGCTCGACAAGATCGAAGGGGCCGTCAACCAGACGCTGATCCGGCTCGAGATGCACTCCGACGCCTTGTCCGAGATCGACATTGATCTGCAGGGCATGGACTTCGACGTCGACGACGCAGAGGACGCGAACGTCGAGGCGCTCTCGTTCGGCGCGAAAATCAAGGTCGACCTCGCCGACGTGGACATCGAGTCCTGGCAGCGCGACCTGTGGCACGACCGCGAGACCCTGCGCGAGCTGCTGGACGAGATGCGCAAGATCACCCCCGAGCACGACCTCAAGCTCCAAGAGCTCAAGCGCCTCGTCCTCGCCAAGGTTGCCCAGCCGATCAACCCCGGCAATAAGAAGGCCCTGATCTTCTCCGCGTTCGCAGACACCGCCAACTACCTCTACCGCCAGCTCGCACCAGACTTCGAGCAGAGTGGGCTGTCCTCCGCGATCGTGACCGGCGGCAGCCATGCAGCTAAGACGACCCTCGGCAGCGGCTACGACTTCCAACAGGTACTGACCCTGTTTTCGCCGAAGTCCAAGCAGCGGCACCTGACCATGCCCAAGGAGACCGCCGAACTGGACATCCTCATCGGCACCGATGTCATCAGCGAGGGCCAGAACCTCCAGGACGGCGACTTCCTCGTCAACTACGACATCCACTGGAACCCGGTCCGGATCATCCAGCGCTTCGGCCGCATCGACCGCATCGGGTCAACGAACGCGCACATCCAGATGGTCAACTTCTGGCCCGACATGAGCCTGGACGAATACATCAACCTCAAGGAACGCGTCGAGAACCGCATGGTGATCGCGGATCTTGCCGGCACAGCCGACGACAACGTGCTCACCCTCGAAGGAAGCGAAGCCGCCTTCCGCAAGGAGCAGCTTCGCAAGCTCCAGGACGAGGTCATCGAACTCGAAGACGTTCGGACCGGCGTCTCCATCACCGACCTCGGCCTGAACGACTTCCGCATGGACCTCCTCGGCTACATGAAGGAGAACGTCGGCGTCGCCACCTCCCCCAAGGGACTCCACGCAGTCGTCCCAGCCGACCGCGCCAAGGGTCTCGTTCCGGGTGTCATCTTCGCCCTCCGGAACGTCAACGCCGACGAGCACATCAACCGCGGCAACCGCCTCCACCCGCACTACCTCATCTACCTCGACGACGACGGCAACCTCGTTGCTGACCACACCGAGGCCAAGCATCTCCTCGACCTGCTGCGGGCCGGCTGCCGACCCTTTGAGGAGCCCGTCGGCGAGGTCACGCACATCTTCAACAGCGCCACGAGCGAGGGCGCCGAGATGGGGGGGTACTCCGAACTGCTGACCGCCGCCATCCGCACCATGATCGACGTTACCGAGGAGCGGGACGTCGACAGCCTCTTCACCGATGGCCCCACCACGGCACTGACCCAGTCCATCGCAGGCCTCGACGACTTCGAGCTGACTGCGTTCATTGCCGTCGTCAGCCCCGACGGGACCACGGAATGACCGACGTCCTATATCGCTGGCCCGACACTGCGCGGTTCGGCAAGACCATTCCCAAGACCAAGTTCTACGAGCGGGCGGTGGTGACCCCGGCCGTTCGTGCCCGGTTCGTCGCCGAGGTCGAAGGCATAACCTGGGCCTACAAGCTGGCGCAGTCGACCATCAACCTGCCACCGAGCAGCGAGGTCCCAGAGATTCAGGTCTTGGTCATCAAGGCCAAGGGCGAAGACGTCGACGCGTCGGTGCTTGCGACGATCGACAAAGCCATCAAGCAGCCCGTGGTCTTCGAGATTGTTTCCATTCAAGGCACGCGGATGACCGCGACTCTCAAAGCGGGGAACCCCGGGGGCCGGTACTACTCGTCCGAATGGGTCCGCGATGACCTCCGACGCCCCTTGCCTCCCAGCATCACCCTCCCCAATCTGTATGCCGCGCTGCTCGACCCGCTGCTACCCACACCGACCCGCCTTGGTGAGCCAGTGGCGGAAATAGCTGCTCGGCTTGCAGCTATTTCCCGCGTCGAGCGCGACATCTCCGCGCTGACCAGGAAGCTCAGGGCAGAGCCGCAACTCAATCGCAAGATCGAGTTGCGCCGGACCCTCAAGACACAGCAAGACGCCCTCGCTGACCTCACGAACCCGGCACCCGACTCGACCATGACAACGACGAACTGAGGAACGCCTAGTGGAGAAGTTGCGCATGACCTCACCAGACCTGACGGCAGCCAATGTCGACAAGCTTGCGGATCTCTTCCCCAGCGTGATCACCGAGTCGGTCGACGCAGACGGGAACCCGCTGCGCGCCGTGGACTTCGACCTCCTGCGCCAGGAGCTGTCCGACCACATCGTCGAGGGCCCTCAAGAGCGCTACCAGCTCGACTGGCCCGGCAAACGGGCCGCAGCCTTCGCTGCCAACGCACCGATCGCAAAGACGCTGCGACCCGTCCGTGAGGAGTCAGTCGACTTCGACACGACCAAGAACCTCTTTATCGAGGGCGACAACCTCGACGCGCTGAAGCTGCTCCAGGAGTCCTACCTCGGCAAGATCAAGGTGATCTACATCGACCCGCCCTACAACACGGGTAACGACTTCGTCTATGAGGACGACTTCGCTGAGTCGAGCGCCGACTACCTCGCCCGCTCAGGGCAGCACTCGGAGAGCGGCGACCGTCTTGTGGCCAACACCGAGGCAAACGGACGCTTCCATTCCGACTGGCTCAGCATGATGTTCTCTCGACTGAAGTTGGCACGGAGCCTGCTGGCTGATGACGGCGTGCTCATCGCCGCAATAGGTGACAACGAGCACGCCAATCTCCACCGACTGCTCGATGAGGTCTTCGGCGCTGGGAACTTCATATCGGACGTCGTCTGGCAAGGCGGGCGCAAGAACGACTCCCGCTACGTATCCAACGGCGCCGACTACATGCTGATCTACGCTAAGAATGAGACGCGCCTCAGCGAACTCGGAGTGCGCTGGCGAGAGCCCAAAGTCGGTCTTGACGATGCTCTCGCGAAGGCCGCGTCTATCTGGGCGACACGTCAGAGCGATGACGAAGCATCTGCGCAATGGAAGGCGTGGCTGAAGAGCAAGAAGGCCGCCGGCGAGATTACCGATTCGGTGGCACGGTACGACCAACTCCAGCCCGTTACCGGCCGTGCGATGAATACCTACCACGACATCACATGGCCGGGTGGAGGCGGACCCATCTACGAAATCCTCCATCCGAGGACGCGTAAACCGGTCACGCTTCCGAAGCGGGGTTGGGTCTTCCAGAAGGACGAGATGGATCGGCGTATCGCGGCCGGCCAGATCTGGTTCGGTCCGGACGAGACTGCGATTCCTCGTGGGATTCGCTTTCTTGATGAGGCGAGTGACCAGGTCGCGATCTCGGTGTTCGCGCAGGACCGTAAGGCCGCGAGCACTGATATGCGCAACCTCATGGGCGAGATCGTCTTCCAGAACCCGAAGGATCGCCGGGTCCTAGCGCGTTGGATCCGTCTCGTTACCGACGCAGCGAAGGACGCAATCGTTCTCGACTTCTTCGCCGGTTCTGGTTCGACAGGTCACGCCGTCATGGATCTCAACTCGACAGACGGCGGACATCGCCGCTACATCCTCATCCAGCTAGACGAGCCAGTTGATCATCCGCAATACGACACCATTGCCAGCATCGCCCGAGAGCGGCTTCGGAGGGCCGGAGTACAAGCACGACACTCGGCCGGACTGCTAAGCGCTGAGCTCGACGTTGGCTTCCGTTCGCTGCAGGTTGCCACGACCAACATGGCCGACACGCTAGTGACCGCTGATGATCTCGAGCAGCTCGCGCTCCCTGACGCGGTCGCCAGCGTGAAGCCCGACCGCACCGACGAAGACTTGCTGTTCCAGGTGATGCTCGACTGGGGATTGGATCTCGCAGAGCCACTCGCGGTCGAGGAGGTTGCAGATCGCCGAATACTCTCGGTTGCGGACGGCTCGCTCGTTGCGTGCTTCTCTGGCGAGGTCACGGAAGCGGTCGTGAAGGAGATCGCGAGCCGACAGCCACTGCGCGCCGTGTTCCTCGACGCGGGCTTCGCGAGCGACGCCGCTCGAATCAATGCCGAGCAGATCTTCCGCGAGGTGTCGCCCGAGACCGAGGTTAGGGCGATCTGAGCGATGAAGCTCCAGTTCAAGGTCCAGCAGTACCAGACTGAAGCTGTCGATGCGGTGGTCGAGGTGTTCTCCGGCCAGCCCTACGCGGACGGTGTGAAGTACCGCATCGACCCAGGGAAGGCCGTCGCCCCGACGTTGCTGGATGACGCGGGCCTGCGCAACGCCGAGATCGCGCTGACGCTGTCGCAACTCCTGACGAACGTGCACGCGGTACAGCGGGTACGCGGACTGGAGCCCGTGAAGGACCTAAAGGACCCGGTCAAGAAGTCGGCGGCCCCGATCAACCTCGACATCGAGATGGAGACCGGCACCGGGAAGACCTACGTCTACATCAAGACGATCATGGAACTGCACAAGCGGTACGGCTGGTCGAAGTACATTGTGGTCGTGCCTTCCATCGCGATCCGCGAGGGCGTGAAGAAGTCCTTCGATATCACTGCCGATCACTTCCAGCAGCTGTATGGCACCAAGCCGCGAACGTTCATCTACAACTCCTCGCGTCTGCACGAAGTGGAGCGGTTCTCGTCCGACTCCGGCGTGCAGGTGATGATCATCAATATCCAGGCCTTCAACGCCACCGGCAAGGATGCTCGACGCATCCACGGAACAGAGCGAAGGCTTCCAAACGGCGAGATTGTCCTTGAGGGTCTGGATGACTTCGGTTCGCGCAAGCCGATCGACGTGATCTCAGCGAACCGTCCGATCCTGATCATTGACGAACCGCAGAAGATCGAAGGCGACGCGAAGAAGCCGTCCAAGTCGCTGGAGGCCCTCGCCGCCTTCAACGCCTTGTTCGCGCTGCGCTACTCGGCGACCCACAGGATCGAGCGCACCAAGGTGCACCGGCTCGACGCGATGGACGCCTACAACCAGAAGCTCGTCAAGAGGATCGCCGTCCGTGGTATCACCGTGAAGTACCTGACCGGCAGTAGCGCATACCTTTACGTCGATGGACTGGAGATCGGCAAGGGCGCAGACTTCCCCAAGGCGCGCGTCGAACTGGAGGTGCAGACTGCCCATGGGATCAGGCGGCAGGTCGCCCGGGTGAATAAGGGCACGAACCTGCACGTCGTCTCTGGCGGCATCGAGGCATACAAGGGCCTCTTCATCAGAAACGTCGATGCGAACCGCGACATTATCGAGCTGAGCAACGGCGACGTTATCGGCGCGGGAGAGGTGACCGAGGACGTGGCGGAGGGACAGAAGCGCCGCATCCAGATTCGCGAGGTCATCCGCGCCCACCTCGACAAGGAGCGCCAGCTGTTCGCGCAGGGCATCAAGGCGTTGTCGCTCTTCTTCATCGACGAGGTCGCCAAGTACCGCGACTACGAGCGCGAAGACACACTTGGGGAGTACGCCCGCGTATTCGAGGAGGAGTACGGGGAAGTGCTGGCCGACTTCCTCGGCCAACTGGACTTCGACGACGCGGCCGAGCGGTACCGCAAGCACGTCGAAGCCATCCCCGTGCGCTCCACCCACGAGGGCTACTTCTCGATCGACAAGAAGACCGGGCGGTCCGTCGACGGCAAGATTGCCGCCCGCGGTGATCTCGCGGGGCAGTCGGACGACGTCGACGCCTACGACCTGATCCTGAAGGACAAGGAGCGGTTGCTGTCGTTCGAGGAGCCCGTGCGGTTCATCTGGTCACACTCTGCGCTACGTGAGGGCTGGGACAACCCGAACGTGTTCGTGATGGGCATGCTCAAGAAGAGCGACAACACCACCACCCGGCGACAGGAGATCGGCCGCGGCCTCCGCCTGTCGGTCGACCAGCACGGGGAGCGGATGGACAACCCGGTCACGGTCCATGACATCAACGAGCTGACCGTCGTCACCGACGAGTCGTACACCGACTTCGTCACAGCCCTGCAGAAGGAGATCATCGAGTCCCTGTCGGCCCGTCCCCGCAAGGCCAGCGTCGACTACTTCACCGGCAAGCAGATCAAGCTCGCGGACGGCACGACCAGTGTCTTGGAGAAGTCGATCGCTCAGGCTCTCTACAACCACCTGATCCGTCATGACTACATCGACGACGACGGCCTCGTCACACAGGAGTACAAGGACGCCCGCGCCGACGGGACCCTCGCAGCACCCACAGCCGAGGCGCTGAAGCCGGTGATCGACTTCATGTGGCCGCTCGTGGATGCGCTCTACCTGGACCTGCCGAAACCTGTCGATGGCCGCAAGCCCAAGAAGATCCCGTTCAACGAGGCGAACTTCAAGAAGCGGGAGTTCCAAGCGCTCTGGAGTCGCATCAACCACAAGGCCGTCTACCAGGTCGAGTTCGACTCCAAGGAGTTGATCAAGAACTGCATCCGCACCCTCGATAAGTCGCTCAACGTGACCGTCATGCAGTACCTCGTCGAGGCCGGCAAGCAGGTCGTCGGGCTCGAGGTGGAGCAGCTCGAGGCCGGCACGGGCTTCAAGGTCTCTGAGACGAAGCTCGAGCACTCTGCCGTCTCGGCAGGCTCCACGGTCAAGTACGACCTACTCGGCGAGATTGCGGAGAAGACTCAGCTCACCCGCCGAACCTGCGCGGCGATCCTCACCGGCATCAACCCGGGCACGTTCGCGAAGTTCAAGCAGAATCCGGAGCAGTTCATCACCGAGGCTGCCCGCCTCATCAACGAGCAGAAGGCGACGGTCATCGTCGAGCACCTGACCTACGATCCGCGCGACAGCCGCTACGACTCCTCGATCTTCACCGAGAACCAGACAGCACAGGACCTGTCCAAGGCTGGCGAGAAACTGAAGAAGAGCGTCTACGAGTACGTCGTGACCGACTCCAAGGTTGAGCGGGCCTTCGTGGAGAAGCTCGACGTCAGCGACGAGGTCGTCGTCTACTCCAAGCTGCCGCGCGGTTTCTCCATCCCGACGCCCGTCGGCGACTATAACCCCGACTGGGCCATCGCCTTCCGCGACGACACTACGAAGATCAAACACGTCTACTTCGTTGCTGAGACGAAGGGCTCGATGTCCAGCCTCCAACTCAAGGGCGTCGAGAACGCCAAAATCGAGTGCGCCCGCAAGTTCTTCAACTCGCTTGACAACACCGACGTCAAGTACGACGTCGTCACCAATTACTCCGAGCTCATGCAGCTGGTTAGCGACTAGGTGAAACTGTTATGGATCTCCGGGCCTCCCCCAACACTGACCTTGAACCCGGAACGGCACGTAACCGCGAGAACCTACGCCGGCGAAGCGATACCCGTTCGCGGCACCCAGCACGGCATCAGTCGGAAAAGCCAAAAGATGGTGGTCAGGGCCTTGTATCCCTCGTGCGTTAGCCAAGTTGAGTTCCGAGTGCTTGCCCAATCTCCACGAAGCTTTGGACCCCCGGGTGACCACAGGGGCGAGGGCACGGCATACTGATCCTCGTCATGCGTGGACTCCTCCTCCTTCGCTGCCGCGGCGGGGCCTGAATCGGCCGCCCCTCGTCGCGGAGGTTGTCGTGCCCATCGGCTGAACCTGACGTAGACGAGACGAAGGCGAAACCCCAGCGATGATCCACCCCCAGCATCCGACCCCGATGCCGTTCACGAAGTACCTCCCGTTTCAGCAGCAGATCCAGGTCGAGCTGCCGGACCGCACCTGGCCCGACAAGGTCATGACCCAGGCGCCGCGCTGGTGCGCGGTCGACCTGCGCGACGGAAACCAGGCGCTCATCGACCCGATGGACTCCGACCGCAAGCTGAAGATGTTCAAGCTGCTGGTCAAGATGGGCTACAAGGAGATTGAGGTCGGCTTCCCGAGCGCGAGCCAGACCGACTTCGACTTCTGCCGCGAACTCATCGAAGGCGGCCACATCCCCGACGACGTGACCATCCAGGTCCTCACGCAGTGCCGTGACCACCTGATCGAGCGGACATACGACGCCATCCGCGGGGCGAAGCAGGCGATCGTCCACTTCTACAACTCCACCTCGGTGCTGCAGCGGCGGGTCGTCTTCGGCCTGTCCAAGGAGGGCATCATCGACATCGCCCTCCAGGGCGCGCGGCTGTGCCGCAAGCTGGAGGAGACGATCCCGGAGACGACGGTCTACTACGAGTACTCGCCGGAGTCCTACACCGGGACCGAGCTGGAGTTTGCGGTCGAGATCTGCAATGCCGTGATCGAGGTCATCGACCCGACCCCCGATCACAAGATGATCGTCAACCTCCCCGCCACCGTCGAGATGGCCACCCCCAATGTGTATGCCGATTCCATCGAATGGATGATCCGTCACCTCGACCGGCGCGACAGTGTGATGGTCAGCCTGCACCCGCACAACGACCGCGGCGAGGGCGTCGCGGCGGCGGAGCTGGGCTACCTCGCCGGCGCGGACCGCATCGAGGGCTGCCTGTTCGGCAATGGTGAGCGCACCGGCAATGTCTGCCTGGTCACGCTAGGGATGAACCTCTACAGCCAGGGCATCGACCCGCAGATCGACTTCTCGGACATGGCCGAGATCCGGCGCACGGTTGAGCACTGCAACCAGTTGCCCGTCCACGAGCGGCACCCGTGGGGCGGCGACCTCGTCTACACGGCCTTCTCCGGCTCCCACCAGGACGCCATCAAGAAGGGCTTCGAGGACATGTCCAAGCGCTCGCGGGAGGCGGGCACCGATATCAACGGGATCGATTGGGGCGTGCCCTATCTGCCGATCGACCCGCACGACATCGGCCGGTCGTATGAGGCAGTGGTCCGGGTCAACTCGCAGTCCGGCAAGGGCGGGGTCTCCTACCTGCTCAAGGCCGAGCACGGTCTCGACCTGCCGCGCCGGCTGCAGGTGGAGTTCAGCCAAGTCGTCCAGAAGCGCACCGACGCCGAGGGCGGCGAGCTGAGCGGGGCGGAGATCTGGGCGATGTTCGCGGACGAGTACCTCCACTCCGAGGATCCGGCTACTCGCTGGGGCCGGTTCTTCCCGGTCCGCTCGACCCTGATGAGCACCGATGTCGGCGACGACGAGATCGACTCGATCATCACCGACGACGGCCGCGAAGTGCACATCTCCGGCCGCGGCAACGGCCCGATCGACGCCTTCATCGACGCGATGTCGGCGCTCGGTGTCGATGTGCGGGTCTTGGACTATGCCGAGCACGCGCTGTCGGCCGGCGGGAACGCGCGGGCCGCGGCATACGTGGAATGTGCTGTGGGAGAACGGGTTCTGTGGGGTGTCGGCCTGCACGAGTCGATCGTGAAGGCCTCGCTGCGGGCGATCATGTCGGCCCTCAACCGCGCCGACCGCGACCGCGCCAAGACCGGCGCCGACCACGCGATCTCGCGCCCCGGCGGCGGCCCGTAGCGGGCGCCTCAGCGCACTTTCCCGCCCATTGCCACAACATGGACATACGCAACGGATCATTACCGTTGCGTATGTCCATGTTCCCTCCCATGGCCTGACACGTTCCGGCAATGGGCGGGAAAGTTGTCAACTGCTGTGACTCGCCAGGGTCGGTGACTCGGCGCGGCGGAGGCGGAGGGCGAGGAGGCTGGTGATGAGCAGGACCACGCCGGCGACGAGGAGGCCGACGGCGGCGCCGGAGCCCTCGATGAAGTCGACGGCCGCTTCCGTGGCGGCGAGGGTCAGGCCGACAACACCCATGGCGAGGTAGGGCCACTCGCGGAAGCGGAGGTAGGCGGCAAAGGCGCCGACGCCGACCAAGGTGAGGAGGACATAGGCGAGGATCTGGCGGTTGTCGCGGCCGTCGAACATCGGGAACTGCGCGCCGAGGAGCGTGAGCGCGCCACCCACGAGCCGGGCCGTTTGATCCTCACGCCAGCGCCCCATCTCGGCGAGCGCCAACCAGCCGAGACCGATGATGAGCAGCGCGATGCCCTGGAGAAGAGACGAGCCGTCGAAGAGGGCTGACCCGCCGCTCGCGATGAGGATGAACAGGCCGAATCCGATGCCGAGCTGGCCGGGCAACGAGGGCGAGAAGAGATAGAAGAGCACCGCCAAGATCGTGAACAACCCGAAGACCCACACCGGGATGACGCTGGTGTTCGGCTTGAGTCGATCCTCGAGGAAGACCCCGAGCGCGCCTGCCGCGAGCGCCGAGGCGCCGAGGCCGAGCACGCCGGCCAGCTGCCGCCGGGCGGACTCGACCGGCTGCTCGCCCGTTAGGCGCACGACGGCGGTGACGATGGCCAGCACCAAGGCACTCCCGGCGAGGGCAAGGATCCGTGTCGGCACGCTCATCTGGTTCCACTGCAGCGAGATGAAGACCGCGCCGGCGGCGACGACGAGGATGCCACCGACATACCCCAGCAGCGTCGCGAGGAGAGTGTTGGACGCCCCGCTTGCGGGAGCCCGACGCGTGCCGAGGCGCTGGGTGACGATCGCGAGGGCGCGCTCGCGATCGTCGGCGGCGACGATCCCGGAGTCCACCAGGGCGGTCACGATTCCGGGAGCCGTGCCGTCTGATCCATCGGATCGCGTGTTCATGGGCGCATTCTCGCCGGTCGCCGCACGGAAGCGCATGAGTATGCCTGCTCAGCCGCGCGCGTGTCTCAGCGCACCCCGGCGGGCCGGAACTGGACGGAGATGCGCGGGCCGACGACATCGCGGGTCTTGGGTATGGCGTGCTCCCACGTCCGCTGGCACGAACCACCCATGACGACCAGGTCGCCATGCCCGGTCGTGAACTTCAGCGACGCTCCGCCCCCGGCTGGCCGCAGCGCCAGGGTGCGTGTCGACCCGAGCGACAAGATCGCGACGATGGTGTCGTGGTATCGCGACCGTCCGATCCGATCGCCATGCCACGCAACGGAATCCGCGCCATCGCGATAGAGACACAGCCCCGCGGTGACGAGCGGCTCGCCGAGGGTGGGCAGGTAGTGCTCGCTCACCGCGCGGCATAACTCGTCGACGAGCGGGTGGGGCCAGGGCTCGTCGGCGGCATAGAACTTCGTCAGGCGGGGGACGTCGACGATGTTGTCATACATCTGTCGCCGCTCCGCGTGCCACGGCACATCCCGACACAACGCCTCGAACAGCTCGTCGGCCGCCCGCAGCCAGCCCGGCGCGACGTCGACCCAGGCGCCCCGCGACAACGGCGTGCGGAGCGGTTCGAGGGGGCCGAAGGGCGAGTCGTCGCTCACCTCCGCCGCGCCGAAGTCCAGGACGTCCTGCAGGCTCACCCGATCAGCATACGACATGAATCGAACATATGTATGAGAGGCCGCGCCGTTCTCCCATTTCTCACCGGATGCCGGAAGGTTGAGGTTCACCCCGCCTAGAAAGTCGGCCGAACCTCAACAAAGCGGCATCCGGAGAGAAACGTGTGGCTGGCGTGACTCCCGCGCAAGGCGGGGGAGAATGGGGGCGTGCCCACCTACCGCGACCAGGCGATCGTGCTTCGCACGCACAAGCTCGCCGAGGCCGACCGCATCATCACGGTGCTGGCACGCGAGCGGGGCAAGATCCGCGTGGTCGCCAAGGGGGTGCGGCGCACCAAGAGCCGGTTCGGGGCGCGCCTGGAGCCGGGCATGATCGTCGACCTGCAGTGCTATGAGGGCCGCAATCTCGACACCGTCACCCAGGCCGAGAGCATCGCGTCGTATGGGGATCCGATCGCCCGCGACTACCGCGCCTACACCGCCCTCGCGACCGTCCTGGAGACGGCTGACCGCCTCACGGAGGAGCGGGCGCCGGCGCTGCAGCAATACCTCCTGCTACAAGGCGCCCTCGCCGCGCTCGCCGGCGGCACGCACGACGCCTCGCTCGTCCTCGACGCCTACTTGCTTCGGGCGCTCGCGATCGGCGGCTACGCGCCGAGCTTCTTCGACTGCGCCCAGTGCGGCGACCCCGGCCCGCAGCTAGCCTTCAATGTCTCCTCCGGCGGGTCCGTATGTCCGTCCTGCCGCCGCCCCGGCTCCGTCGCCCCGAACCGCGCGACGCTCGATCTGCTCGGCGCGCTCCTCGTCGGCGACTGGGATATCGCGGACGCGAGCCTGCCGCAGCACCGGCGTGAAGGCAATGGCATCACCGCGGCATATGTCCAATGGCACCTAGAGCGCGGCCTGCGCTCGCTGCCTCATGTCGAACGCGAGCCGCACGTCGAAAAGCTCCCTCTGGCAACAGGATTCACCACATGATCGCTCCCTTCCCGCACCCGAGCGGAGCTCAGCCGCCGCGCTATCCCGCCGCCGCGCTGCCCAAGCATGTCGCGATCGTCATGGACGGCAACGGCCGCTGGGCCAACCAGCGCGGGCTGCCGCGGACCAAGGGCCATGAGGCCGGCGAGGCCGCGCTGCTTGATGTCGTCGCGGGGGCCATCGAGGTCGGGGTGACGCACCTGTCCGCATACGCCTTCTCCACGGAGAACTGGAAACGCAGCCCCGACGAGGTGCGTTTCCTCATGGGCTTCAACCGCGATGTCATTCGCCGGCGCCGCGACCAGCTCAACGAGTGGGGCGTGCGGATGCGCTGGGTGGGGCAGCGGCCGCGCCTGTGGGGCTCGGTGATCAAGGAGCTTGAAGTCGCCCAGGAGATGACTCAGCACAACACTGGGCTGACGCTCTATTTCTGTGTCAACTATGGCGGGCGCGCCGAAATCGCCGCTGCGACAAGGCGAATCGCCGAGCAGGTGGCTGCGGGCAAGCTGCGTCCCGGCAGCGTCAACGAGAAGCTTCTCGCCCGCTACCTCCCCGAGCCGGATATGCCGGATGTCGACCTCTTCGTCCGCTCCAGCGGCGAGCAGCGCACCTCCAACTTTCTGCTGTGGCAGAGCGCGTATGCGGAGATGGTCTTCCTCGACACCCTGTGGCCGGACTTCGACCGGCGTGACCTGTGGCGGGCCATCGAGATGTATGCGGACCGCGAGCGCCGGTACGGCGGCGCGGTCGACTCCGTGCCCTCCGCCTGACCGCCTGGGTCTGCGGCTGCACGTCGAGATCGGGAAACACGCCGACGATCGGGCGCGTCCCTCG
>NZ_BAAAPO010000039.1:0-15484 GCF_039531185.1 Nostocoides veronense | reverse complement strand
TCAGCGGGCGATGCGGCGCAAGAAGTCTTCGAGGACGGGACCCGCTGTGCGGGAACCGCTTTCGCCCTTCTCGACGAAGACCGCCACGGCCAGGTCGCCCTGGATGGCGATCATCCAGGCGTGCGTGGGGGGCGGGTTGCCGCTGCCATATTCCGCCGTGCCGGTCTTGGCCATCACCGGCTTGCCGGGGACGCGCGCGAGGAAGCGCGCGGACCCCTCGGTGACGACGGCGCGCATCATCGAGCGCAATGCCTTGGCTTCGTCCGCCGTGATCGGCCGCCCACCAATCGGCGCAGGTTCCGTCGCCGGCTCGGTCACGAAGACCGGCGAACCCGGCTCGCCGCGCGCGATGGCGGCAGCGACCGTGGCCATCGCCAGCGGCGTGGCGACGACCTTGCCCTGGCCAATGGAAGCTGCCGCGAAGTCCACCTTCCCGCCATCCGTTGGCACGGTGCCCAAGGCCGCAGGGATGCCGGCCGTCGGCGGCGCCGTCAGGCCGACCGCCGCGGCGGCCTGAGCCAGCGAGTCGGCAGCCAACGAACGGGTCGCCGAGATCATCGCCGTATTGCACGAATTGGCGATCGCCGTCACCAGCGGAATGGACCCGCGCGCACTGCTCGGATAGTCCGAATAGTTCGTGAAGGTGCGCCCGTCGATGATGATGCTCTTGTCGCACGGCACCGGCGAACTCGGCCGCAAGCCGGCGCGCAACAACGCCAGAGCGGTCACCGGTTTGAAGGTCGAACCGGGAGGGTACTGTCCCAGCGTCGCCGTCGAATATCCTTCGCTCCCAGGGCCACTCGCCGCCGCGAGGATGTGCATGTCTGACGGCCGAATGGCCACCAGCGCCGACGCGCCACGCTTCGACACCTGATCGAGCGCCAGCTCCGCGGCCTCCTGAATGACCGGGTCCAGTGTCGTCGCGACGGGCAGACCTTGGCGGGCGGGCACGGCATACAGATCCCGCGGCGAGGCGCCCACCATCAGCGCCTGGACGGTGAAGCCATCCCGCCCGCCGAGACGATCATTGAGGGACTGCTGAAGCCCGCTCAACCCCACGATGGTGCCGGCGCGCAGGCTGCCGCCGGACTTCTGGATCATCTCGGCGGTCGCCTGGCCGACCGTGCCGAGCAGGGGCCGGGCGAAGCGCGCGGTCGGCGCGAGCGGCAGTTCGTCGGGCAGCAGTCGCAGCCCGGGGAAGTCCTTGGCGTCCTCGGCGATGCCGATCAACTCGCGTGCCTCGTCGCGATAGACGATCGCCTCGACGAACGCTTTGGGGCCCGCTGCGGCGACCGCGGCCGCATACGCCGACGGATCGATCCCGACGCGGCGCGCGAGCGACTTGGCGCTCGCCGCAAGCACTTTGGCGTCTGGCTCCCGCTGCTTGTCCAAGCCGACGCGGGTCACCGGCCGCGGCATGACGAGCGGATCCTGATCGCCATCGAGAATGTCGCCGCGCACCGCGACTTCGCGCACGGCATTGAGCACCTCTTCGTCGCGCAAACCCTTGGCGATGACCTCGTGCGACCAGGTGCCGACCCACTCGACCCCCTCCGCGCGCGTAATCGCCGCGATAGGCATCGTCGACTGATAAGTCCACGCCGCCTTGTCCGCGTGGATCTTCCATGACTGATCGAAGGTGATCGTGCCGCGCCGCTCGCCCTTGTCGAGCACCACGGAGGCGACCTTGACCACCGGTCGCAACTTGCCCATGCCAGCGAGGACCTTGGCGTAATCCGCTTCCAGCGCAGCGCGATCCGTCGATTGCAGACCCTCCGGAAGCGTGCCCGTGGCCAACGCTTTGGCGGCCTTCTCGGCATACAACCCGGCCGCCAGGCGTGCCTGCGAATCGTGCCCAAGGAACCACACCGACCCGGCCAGCGCACCGGTCAGCGCGAGGATGCCGACGAGCGCAAGGATCAATGCCCGGATCGATCGTTCACGCATCCGCGCGTGCTCCCTCCGTCGTCCGGGTGCTGCACGGCGCGCAACAGCCCACGATCTCCACGGTGTGATCCACCGCAGTGAAACCGTATGCGGTCGCGGTGGCCACAGCCCACCGTTCGACCTCACCGGCCGAAATTTCCACGGTCCGGCCACACTCTCGGCACACCAGGTGGTGATGGTGGCCGGCGCTGCACGCGCGATAGAGCGACTCGCCCGCCGCCGTGCGCAGCACATCGATCCGGCCCGCATCGGCGAGCGATTGGAGCGTCCGATAGACCGTCGCAAGGCCGACGGGACTGCCGTCGTCCTTCAGCGCCGCATGCCATTCCTGGGCGGAGCGGAAGTCGCCGCGCGCGTCAAGGATGTCGCTGACGGCCTGTTGCTGCCGGGTCAGCCGCCGCGGCTTCTCGCCCGTCTGTGCCCCGCTCATCGCGCGCCGCCCGCGTGCTCGTGGGCATGTCCTCCCGGCTCGTGGGTATGCCCGCCCGCCGCGTGCTCGTCGTAGTGATCGGCGTGCGCGGCGTGCCGGTGTCCGTCGTGGAGATAGTCGATGTGGTCGCCGTGCGCGATGGCGGTGTGTCCGCAATCCGGGCCGTGTTCGTGGTCGTGCCGCTCGGCTCGAGCATGGGCCGCGTCGCGCCGGTGCTGGATGCCGGAGGCCGCTGCGGCAACGCAGAAGACTCCCAGCGCGATGAGCACAATCGTTGCGCCGGAGGGGGTTTCGGCATAGAAGGAGGTGACGACACCGCCCAGCGCCGACACCAGCCCGAAAGCCACCGCGATCCGCGTTGCCGAGGAAAAGGACCGCGAGAGCAGTTGCGCGCTGGCATTCGGGATGATCATCAGGGCACTGATCAACAACAACCCGACCACCCGCATCGACACCACGACCGTGACCGCCGTGAGGATCGAGAGCAGCAGGTTGATCCGCACGACCGGCAGGCCGGAAGCGCGGGCATACTCCTCATCCTGCGCCACGGCAAACAGCCACGGGCGCAACAGGATTGACGTCGCCACCACGGTGACCGTCAGCGCCAGGAAGATGTAGAGATCGGTCGTCGTTGTCGCCGTGATCGAGCCGAAAAGATAAGACGTGAGGTTCGCCGGCGTGCCCTGCGGCGAGAGGCCAATCAGGACGACACCGGCCGCGATGCCGCCATAGAACATCAGGGCGAGCGCCAGGTCGCTGCTTGGCCCGCCGCGCGAGCGCGCCACCTCGATCGCCACGGCCGCGAGCACTGCCGTGACCAGTGCCGTCAGCACCGGCTCGCTCGATGTCAGCAGCCCGATCGCGACACCGGCGAGCGCGACATGCCCCAGGCCGTCGCCGATGAGCGATAGCCGGCGCTGCACGAGGAAGATGCCGACCTGCGGCGCCGCCGCCCCGATGAGCAAGGCCGCGATAAGCGCATTGCGCATGAAGGCATAGTCGAGCAACTCAAGCATGAGGGCTCCCGTGGTCAAAGGTGTCGGTCGGCAAATGCCCTGGGGTGGAACGGTGTTCGGGGGAGTGGCCGTGGTGATGCCCGTCCATCGGCGCCCCGGTCATCGTCGTGAAGTCGGCGGGCGAGCCATCCCAGGAGATCGTGCCCTCGTCGACGACGAGGACGCGCGTGATGACATCGGCCAGCGCCTGCAATTCGTGGGTGACGATGAGCATCGTCGTCCCGCGGGCGGCAAGCGTCTCCAGGACCCCCGCCAAGATGAGCTGATTGGCGTGATCCACGCCGGCCGTCGGCTCATCCATGATCAGCACATCCGGGCTCGCCGCGAGCGCCCGCGCAATGAGCACCCGACGCTGCTGCCCGCCGGACAACGCCGACACATCGGCGCCGGCCCGCTCGCCAAGCCCCACGACTTCGAGAGCCCGGGCTATGGCCTGGCGGTCCGCATACGCATCCCGCCGCCAGGGGCGCCACCACGCGCGATAGGGGAGCCGCCCGATCGCGACGATCTCGGCGACGGTGGCGCGCACCGAGTTCGCGAGCGTATGCCGTTGCGGGACATAGCCAATTCGTCGCCGGTCGACCTCCTCCAGGGGTTGGTCCAAGACATTCGCGCGCCCGCCGAGGTGCTCGGTCAGACCGAGCAGGCCTTTGACGAGCGTGGACTTGCCGGCGCCATTGGGGCCGAGCACGGCGACGACTTCGCCGGGGGCGATGCTCACGGTGACGCCGGAGACGATGGGGGTTCCGGCATGCCCGAAGGCGGCGTCCTGCAGGTCGATGATCGTCACGGGCGGCATTGCTGACCTTTCGCCAGGGTGTCGATATTGGCGCGCATCAGACCGAGGTAGTCATCGGCGGCAGAGCGAGCGTTGAGGCCTTCGATCGGGTCCAGCACGGCCGTCTGCGCGCCGGTCTCGGCGGCGATGACCTCGGCGACCCGCGGCGGCGCGAGCGGTTCGACATAGATCGTGCGCACGCCATCGCTGCGGATCAAATCGGTGATGGCGGCCAATTGCGCTGCGGTGGGCTCACTTTCGGGGTTCAGGGCCAGCGCGTGCTGGTGCAGACCGGTCACGGCGGCGAGGTGGGCGTATGCCGCGTGGCTGGTCACCATTTCGGGCTGCGCGCAGTCGCTCAGCCGGCTGCGCAGTTCGCCATCCAGGCTGGTGAGGTCGGCATCGAGCGCTGAGGCTCGCTTCGTGTAGTCGGCGGTGCCTGCGGGATCAGCCTGGCTCAGCCCAGCGGCCACGGCGTCGGCCGCGCGGCGCATCAACTGGGGGTCGAGCCAGAAGTGCGGGTCCTGACTTGGGTCGGTCGCCGCCTCATGCTCGTGGTCGTGCCCGTCCTCGGCAGCATCCTCGTGGTCGCCCGTCCCCGCCAGGTTCAGCCCGAGCGCCGCGGTCAGGTCCACCACGCGGCGCGGGGCGCTCGCCGCGATGCCCTGATCGACGGCCGGTTGGAAGTGGCTCTCGGTGACGACGAGATCGGCCTTGGCCAGCTGAATCAACTGTTTGGCGGTCAGTTCCACGTCATGGGGTTCCGCGCCCGGGCGCGTCAGGGAGGTCACCTCGACGCGGGGGCCGCCGATCTGCTCCGCGAGGTACTGCGCGGCATAGAAGCCCACCACGACTCTCGGCCGGCCACTGGTGTCCCCCGACCCGGCGGGCGAGCACCCGGCCAGGGCGAGCGCCGCGACGGCCAGGAGGGCCGGCATACGAGCCCGGACAGCGAACATGAGAATCATTCTCAATCAGCGGAACGTCCGCCGTCAAACCGCCACCCGCGACGCGCCCAAAGGGTGGTGTGACATGCCGGACACACCGAATTGCTACCTCTCAGTAGGTTTCTCGTCGCCAACGGGTCATACTGAAGTGGTGCGTCCGTCAATGATCCGGGGGCTCACCGAGGTCCCTCGTATGGCCGGTGAGGTGGGTGAGTACGCCGCTTTCCGGAGGGTGCTGAGCAAGGCTCGGCGCGGGGAAGGCCAGCACGTCCTCGTCCTGCCCGGCCTGATGGCGGGGGATTACACGACGCTCTTGCTGCGCAACTATCTCGCCTCGCTCGGCTATCACCCGCACGGCTGGGGCGTGGGACGCAATATCGGCCCGACCCGACAGATCGTGGATTCGATGCGCGAGAGCGTCGAGACTCTCACCTCCGAGCACGGCCCCATCTCGATCATCGGCTGGAGCCTGGGGGGGTTGTATGCCCGCCAGCTCGGCCGGGCTTATCCCGACCAGGTCCGTCAGGTCATCACCTTGGCCTCACCCTTCCGGCTGATCCACCGCGGCGACACCCTCGCGACCCTGGTCTTCGATCGCTACCGGCACCTGCACGTGTCCGCCGAGGAGCTCGATCTGCCCGAGCAGGAGCACCTGCGCGACCCGATGCCGATCCCGACGACCGCGATCTATTCGCGCAGCGACGGTATCGTGCCCTGGCAGGCGTGTCTCAACGAGCTCTATGGCACCGCGGAGAACATCGAGGTCAAGGCCTCGCATATCGGGATGGGACACCACCCGGCCGCGCTCTGGGCGATCGCCGACCGGCTCGCGTTGCCGCTCGGGACGCAGAATTGGCGGCCGTTCAAGGTGCCGCACAGCCTGCGCCGCTGGTATCCCACGCCGCTGAACTGGCCCCTGGACGAGGAGTTCCTGGCCGACCTCGCCCCGGAGGGCGATGCGGTCAACGAGGTCGCGACTGGATGACCGCGATCGCCGCGACGAAGACGATCACGGCGAAGCGCATCAGCTTTTCCACGCCGGTCAGGCGCGGCCAGCTGAGCGACAAGATCCACACGAAGAAAAGCGCCACGATCGCGGTGGCAATCCAGCCATAGGTCGGCACGAACGCTCCGACGCCCATCAGCACGAGCACCGCCAGCACCGGCACGATCCGCGGCAGCCGCGCCATCGCGACGAGGGCGCGTTCGCTGGCATTGCGGGGCTGCGGCATGGGGGATCCGGACACGATCAGCAAGGCTACCCGCCTAGCGATGGCGAATTTTCCGCGGTCGGCCCAACCTGCCTGCGGGGCCCGGGCGTTAGGTGATCAAGAGGGTTCCAGCGTCAGGTGGGAGGGTCAGGGATATGGCGACGCCGATGGATCCGGGCTTCGAGCAGTATGTCCGTGGCCGCCAGCAGCACTTGGTGCGGGCGGCATACCTCATGTGCGGGGACGCGGCGCAGGCCGAGGATCTGGTGCAGGAGGCGCTGATCAAGCTCGCCGGGCGCTGGTCGAAGTTGCGCTTCGAGAATCCGGACGGCTATGTCCGCCGGATTCTCTATCACGACGCCATTTCCGCGTGGCGCAGCACGCGGCGCGAAGTGCTCACCGAGGGTATGCCGGACGCCCCGCACCCGGGTCCCTCGCCGGCCGATCGGGCCGGGTTGCGCACCGACGTGATCGCCGCGCTGCGGCGGCTGCCCGAGCGGCAGCGGGCCGTGGTGGTGCTGCGCTACTTCGAGGATCGCAGCGAGATCGATACCGCGGAGGTGCTCGGCATCAGCGTCGGCACGGTCAAGAACCAAGCCCACGACGGCCTGGCGAATCTGCGAAAAGTCATGGGGGAGAACGGCATCGTGAGCACGAAGGAGGACGGGCGATGAGCCAGGAGATAATGGACCTGTTGGAGCGGGCGAGCGCGGATGTGCCCGAGGTCGACCTTGCCGCCAGCGCGTGGGCCGAAGCCGGTCGTCGGCGTGCCCGTCGTCGAATGGCTTGGGGCAGTGGAGGATTGGCGGCAATCGCGGCGAGTGCTGTGGGCGTCGCAGTGCTAGCCGGTGGCCGCGAGGTGGCGCAGCCGCCGGCAACGCAGACCACCACGAGCACTCCCCGTGTCGCCGGGGAATTGCTGACCACAGAGCTCCCGGACCCCGGGAAGGTCGAGCGCCTCCCGGCATACGCCGACTTTGAGATCCCTGGCCTGAGCGGGTCGGTCGATCTGCTCAAGGACGCCCAGAAGTTCTCGCAGACAACGGGTTTCGCACCCGGTGAGCAGATCGTCGCGGCCTTCTCAGAGGCGGAGCCGCCGCAAGTCGGCGTCGTGACGAGCACGGGACGGATTCTCGTCTTCGACGACCTGTCGCTGGTCGCGCAAACGGATGCCGAGGGCAACTCTGGCTTCGGGCTGTCGACGGCGGCGATCGGGGCTGACCGGACCGCGCTCGTCATCAGCCAGCCGACCGGTCTCCTCGTGATCGACAGCACCCAATCCGGGAGGCGCCCGTGGCGCACGATTCCGGTGCCGGACACGCACCTCGGACCGGCCAACTTCCTCGACGCCGGACCGATCGTGGTGACGTCATCGGGTCCGCAGAACTACCTCGTCGATATCACCACCGGCGAGGTGCGCAAGTCCGCGAGTGGCTGGCCGGGCGGCCGCGTCATTCTGTCCGGTGGTGGGGACCTTGGCCCGATCACGGCGGAGGCGTACGACCCCACGATCGGCGCGTTCACGAAGGTCCCCGTCCCGCCCGAGCGCCGCTACCGGATCTGGGTGGACGGCCCGGACACCGCGACGTGGACCAGCGCTGCGACTGACCTGGCGGACCGGAGCCGGGACGGCTTCCAAGGCGTCATGGCGATGCGTTATGGCACGAGTCCGTCGCCCTTGCCCGCGCCCGTCGTGCTCGCCGACGCGAGTGGCTTCGACGCCGACGGCACCAATCGGTCCAAGGGTGGTGTGCAGCCGCTGGCCTGGCTCACGGAAGATGTCTTGCTCGTCTCGGCGGGCGGCAGCACGCGATATCCCGCAACCGATCTCGTGGCGTGGAATGTGCGCACCCAAGACCTGCGGTATGTCGCGTCCCTGACCGGGATGCCCGTGCAGCTGGTCATGGTCGGCCAGCTCTGAGATGAGTGCCTGAGTGCGCTGATTCGGCGGACGGCCGGCCCACGGGTCGGCTCAGGAACCGGTGGCGACCGGCCGCCCAGGGTCGGTGATCCACTCACTCCAGCTCCCGGCATACACCCCGGCGGTGACGCCGATCTGCCGCAGCGCGAGGGCCAGGCGGGCGGCGGTGATGCCGCTGCCGCAGTAGGCCGCGACCTCGGCATGCTCGAAGACGCCGAGCCCGGCGAAATAGGCGTGCAGCGCCTCCTTGTCGAGCAGCCGGCCATCGGCGTCGGTGAATTCTGCCAAGGGTGCGTTGACCGCCCCGGGGATGTGCCCGGCGACCGGGTCGATGGGCTCGACGCGCCCCTCGAAGCGCTCGGCCGCGCGGGCGTCCAGGAGCAGCCCGCCCTCAGCGACGCGGGCCGCGGCCTCGGCATCCAGGAGCGGCAGCGCACCAGGACGTATGACGATCCCGCCCGCCGCGACCGGCCCCGGCACCTCGTCGGTCACCGGATGGCCCTCGCGCTGCCACAGCGCCAGCCCACCGTCGAGGACGCGCACGCCGGCCAGGCCGATGTAGGTGAGCAGCCACCAGGCGCGAGCGGACCCCATACCGCTGCCCTGGTCGTATACGACGACCGCGCTGTCGTCGCTGAGCCCGAGGCGGCGCAGCGTGCGCTGCAGGCGGGCCAGGTCGGGCAGTGGGTGCCGGCCACCGGCGCCTGGCGGGTCGGCGAGGTCGACATCGACGTCGACGAACTGGGCACCCGGCAGGTGGGCGACGGCATACAACTCCCGCCCAGTGATTCCGGTGAGATTGAACGAGGCATCGAGCAGCACCGGTTGTTGTGGCCCTGCCAACTCGGCGGCGAGGGCGTCGGGCGTGATGAGCGAGGTCATGGCGGCGTCCTTCCAGGCGATCGCGGGCGTGGCACCAGCATGCCGCACGCGCCCGACGCGCGATTGGTGCGCCCGCGCGGCTGACCAGGGCGGCGTCATACGGCTGAGTCCACCATTGCGTCCTAGCCCACGCATGTGGTCGTGAGTCCCACATCCGGCGGTGTGACCCACGACCAAACGCTGGGGCTGTGACCGAATGGGGGAGTCAGGCGCGCGCCGATGGGACAATCGAGGCATCATGTCCGCCCCAGCCGCCGCCGCGCCCGTGCTCGCACCTTTGCGCTTCGGGCCCCTGACGATCGATTCGCCGGTGGTGCTGGCGCCGATGGCGGGCATCACCAATCGGGCCTTCCGTCGCCTGTGCCGCGAATACGGCAGCGCCGGCGGAACCGGGGCGAATGCGCTCTATGTCAGCGAGATGATCACCTCGCGGGCCCTGGTCGAGCGCAACGAGTTGACGATGAAGCTCATCGAGCATGACCCCGGCGAGTCGCCGCGCAGCACCCAGCTCTACAGCGTCGATCCGGTCACGACGGCGGCGGCGGTGCGCCTCCTGGTCACCGAGGATCGCGCCGATCACATCGACCTCAACTTCGGCTGCCCCGTGCCCAAGGTGACGCGGCGAGGCGGCGGGGGAGCCCTGCCCTGGAAGAAGGAGCTCTTCCGTTCCATCGTCGCGGCCGCCGTGCGGGAGGCCGAGCCGTATGACGTGCCCGTCACGGTGAAGATGCGGATGGGCATCGACGTCGATCACGTCACCTATCTCGACGCGGGCCGGCTCGCCGAAGCCGCCGGCGCCGCAGCCGTTGCCCTGCACGCCCGCTATGTCGACCAGGCCTACTCCGGCGTCGCCGACTGGAGCGCCATAGCCCGCCTCAAGGAGACCGTGCGCAGCATCCCGGTTCTCGGCAATGGCGACATCTGGTCGGCCGAGGATGCGCTGCGGCTGGTCGCCGAGTCCGGCTGCGATGGCGTGGTTGTCGGGCGCGGATGTCTCGGCCGCCCATGGCTATTCGCCGATCTGGCCAATGGCTTTGCGGGCTCGCCGGAGCGGGTGACGCCGACCCTCGGGGAGGTGGGGGCGACGCTGCGCCGGCACGCGGCATACCTCTGCGACTTCTATGAGGACGAAGCCAAGGGCTGCCGCGATATCCGCAAGCACATCGCGTGGTACCTCAAGGGCTTCCCCGCCGGCTCCCAGATCCGCCACCAGCTCGCGCTCGTCAACACGCTCGCCGACCTCGATGCCCTGATCGCCGATCTCGACGCGTCCGCGCCCTGGCCCGGGGCACCTGCCGAGGGTCAGCGGGGCCGGGCCGGCAACCCGCGCCGCGTGGCCCTGCCCGACGGCTGGCTGGACAGCCAGGAGCTCACGGCTGAGCAGGCGGCGCTGGTCGCTGAGGCCGAGGACAGCGTGAGCGGCGGCTGATCTGGGCCGGTTGTCGGTGGGCTCTGGCAGGGTTGGACGTATGAGAGCGCGGATCGGCACACCCGGTGGCTCACCGGAGCGCCCGGCCCTCTTCTTCGAGGGGCCGGCGGAGTTTCGCGCGTGGCTGGAGGCCAACCATGAAACGGCGAGCGAATTGTGGATGGGCCTGCGCAAGAAGCATGTCGCCGACCGGGGTCTGACCTGGGAAGACGCCGTGTCCGAGGCGCTCTGTTTCGGCTGGATCGACTCCGTCGCCCAGCGCATCGACGACGACAGCACCCGTCAGCGGTGGACCCCGCGCCGCCCGGGCAGCATCTGGAGCACCGTCAACATCGGCCTGGTCGAGGACCTGACCGCTGCGGGCCGGATGCGCCCGGCCGGGCTGGCGGCCTTCGAGCGCCGAAGACCGGAGAAGTCCGGCATCTACGCCTACGAAAAGCCGGGAGACCAGGCCCTGCCCGAGGCGTATGCAGCCCGCCTCGCCGCCGACGACCTCGCCTCTCGCTGGCTGGAGTTGGCTACGCCGACCTATCGCAAGATCGCCATTCATTGGGTGCTGTCCGCCAAGCAAGAGGCGACCCGCGACCGCCGGATGGGCGAACTCATCGCCGACAGCGCTCGCGGCCTGCTCATCAAGCCGCAGCGTTATGGCGAGACGCCGACCTGGGTCGCGCGCAACCGGGCGAGCCTCGGCATAGCCGAGCCGGAGGCGCCGTGACGGCTGGCTATGCCCCCGAGGACCTGGCCCGATGGGTGGGGGAGGACCCGGCGCTGAAACGCACCGACCGGGACGACTTTGCGCGCGATCGCGGCCGGCTCATCCACTCGGCTGCGTTGCGCCGGTTGGCCGCCAAGACGCAGGTGCTCTCACCGGATAGCGACGACTTCGTCCGCAACCGGTTGACCCATTCGCTCGAGGTGGCGCAGATCGGCCGCGAGTTCGGCGCGGCGCTTGGCTGCAATGGCGACCTCGTTGAAGTTGCTTGTCTCGCACACGATCTCGGCCACCCGCCATTTGGTCACAATGGCGAGCGCGCGCTGGATGAGGTGTGTGCCGGGATCGGCGGCTTCGAGGGCAATGCCCAGACGCTACGCATCCTGACGGGGTTGGAGGCTAAGCGATTTCACCCGGACGGCCGTCCTGCCGGGCTGAATCTGACACGTGCCGCCCTCGATGCGGCGACGAAGTATCCCTGGCTGCACGCCGACCGTCCCGAGGTCGGCAAGTTCGGGGCGTATGCCGATGACGCGGAGGTCTTCGCGTGGCTGCGTGCTGGGCGTGGCGCCGACGAACGCTGCCTGGAAGCCGACGTCATGGACTGGTCCGATGACGTGGCCTATTCGGTGCACGATGTCGAGGACGCGATCGCCAGCGGGCGGCTGGACCCGCGCGCTCTGCACGATCCCGCCGAGGTCGACATGGTTCTCGCCGTCGCGCACGGGGTGTATGCCGCGGACCTCACCGCCTCCGACCTCGCGGCCGCCCACGCCCGGCTCGCCGGCCTGGGGATCGTCCCGCAGGGCTATGACGGCACCCGCCGCGCCCAGGCCGCGCTGAAGGACATGACCTCGCGGCTGATCGGGCGCTTCGTCCAGGCCTCGGAGCTCGCCACCCGGGAGGTCTATGGCGACGGGCCGCTGACCCGCTATGCCGCGCGGCTCGTCGTGCCGGACGCGACGCGCGCCGAGTGCGCCGTGCTCAAGGCCGTGGCGGCGCATTACGTCATGTATGCCGAGGACCGGCTGACGATCCAGGCCCGCCAGCGCGAACTGGTCACGGCCCTGGTCGCGGCCTACGAGGCCGACCCCGCCCTCCTCGACCTCGACCGGCAAGAAGACCACGCCCTCGCCCCGAACGACGCGGCGCGGCGTCGTGTCGTGGTCGACCAGGTCGCCAGCCTGACCGATGTCCGTGCCTGGGCCATCGCCCGCGCCTGGGGCCTCGACTAACTCGCCCGCATGGTCGGCCGCCGGGTTGGGAGCGGCCGCCGAGTTGTGCAACTTCTGCTAACAGAGGTTAGTCAACTCCGCACACCTTGCTAGCTATGCGGATTCGACTAACCTGCGCTGACTTTGCCGAGGCGGCCGCTCGCCCCGGCACCCCACATACACTGGCCGCGGGTTGACCGGGCAGTAATGCGGGCAGTGACGGCGGAAGGAGCGAGGTGGCGGGCCGGATTCGGGCCGAGGACATCGCGGCCGTCAAGGACCGCTCCTCGATCGTCGAGGTCGTGCGCGATCACGTCACGCTGCGCAGCGCCGGCGTCGGCTCGCTCAAGGGCCTGTGCCCCTTCCATGACGAGAAGACCCCGTCGTTCACCGTCCGCGAGAGCGCCGGCACCTTTCACTGCTTCGGCTGTGGCGAGGGCGGTGATGTCGTCGCCTTCGTCCAGAAGATCGACCATCTCACCTTCGTCGAGGCCATCGAGCGCCTCGCCTCCCGGCTCGGCATGGAATTGCGGCGCGAGGAGGGCACAGGCGGGGCGCCCGAGGGCGGGCTCGGGCGGCGCTCTCGCCTGGTCGAGGCCCACCGCATCGCGCAGGAGATGTATGCCGATCTCCTGATCAACAGCCCCGACGCCCGCGCCGCGCGTGACTTCCTGCGCCAGCGCGATTTCACCGGAGCGCAGTGTGAGCGCTTCGGTGTCGGCTTCTCGCCCCGCGGGGGAGAGGTGCTCTCGCGGCTGTTGCGCAGCCGCGGATTCACCGAGGAGGAGACCGTCCTCGCGGGCCTGGTCGGTCGCGGCGGCCGGGGGAGCTATGACCGATTCCGCGGCCGGCTGATGTGGCCCATCCGCGACACCTCCGGCGACACCATCGGCTTCGGCGCCCGCCGGATCTTCGAGGACGATCGGATCGAGGCGAAATACCTCAACACCACCGAGACCTCGATCTACAAGAAGTCCCAAGTGCTCTATGGCATCGACCTGGCCAAAAAGGTCATCTCGCAAGGCCGGCAGGCGGTCGTTGTCGAGGGCTACACCGATGTCATGGCCGCGCACCTGTCCGGCGTCGAATCGGCCGTGGCGACCTGCGGCACCGCCTTCGGCGTCGATCACATCAAGCTGCTGCGCCGCCTGATGCGCGACGAGCCCGGCCTCGACCCCGCCCGGATCGTCTTCACCTTCGATGGCGATGCCGCCGGGCAGAAGGCCGCGATGAAGGCCTTCGCCGAGGACCAGCGGTGGACCGCCCAGTCCTTCGTCGCGGTCGCGGCCGACGGGATGGACCCGTGCGATCTGCGGTTGCGCAAGGGACCCGAGGCGGTCAAAGAACTCGTCGACGATGCCGTGCCGATGTTCGAGTTCGCCGTCCGAACTCTCATTGCCCGCCTCGACCTGACAACCGCTGAGGGACGGGTGGCGGCGATGAAAACCGTTGCCCCCGTGATCAACTCGATCAAGGACCCGTCGCTACGCCCCGAATACCAACGCACCGTCGCCGGCTGGATTGGCGTCGGCATCGAGCAACTCGCCGACCAGATGCGCCGCTCCGGCACTCTCGCGGCCCCCCAGGATGGCCCGCGCCGCCGCGACCCTGAGCCGGAGGAGCCGAGCGCTGCCGAGTTGGCGACGGCATACCCCATGCCCGACCTGCGCGACCCGATCGTCAACGCGGAATCGCAACTCCTGCAGGTGCTTTTGCAGTACCCCAATTCGGTCGGCGCCCAGATCGACGAGATTCCCCCGGAGGCTTTCGTCGCGCCGGCGCACCGCGCGGTCTTCGACGCGCTGCGCAGCGTCGAGCCGTGGGAGGGTATGACGCTCGCGCAGTGGGTCGCCGCCGTCACCGATCTCGCGCCGCTCGCGGTGCAGCCGATGGTCACCGCTCTTTCTGTGGCGACCCTGCCCGTCACCCTCGACGCCGCGACCGGCGGCCCGGAGCAGCGGTATGTCGATTCCCTCGTCATCCGGGTTCGCGAGGTCGCCTTGCGCCGCGAAATCGCCGACGCCATGTCGCTGATGCGCCGCCTGTCCTCCGACCCAGACGCGGACCCGGCGCAGGTGCGCGATGTTGCAAGCGGCCTGCAAGAGCGCCAACGTGCCCTCGCCCGACTTCGTGAAGGAACCACCTGACCATGGCCTGGCTGCGCCGCAAGAGCTCCGATCCCGAACTGCCACAAGCGATTCGCGACACCCTTGTCTTGGAGCGGGGCGAGCGGGTGCTCGCCTCCGCGCCCGCCGAAGACGGCACGTGGGTCCTGGTCACGACGACCCGGCTGTATGCCGCCGCGCCCGCCGGCGAGCCCCTCGCGCGGCCCTGGCATCTCGTCGACGGCGGGAAATGGGACCACGATGCCTTCACCCTGACGGTGACGTGGGTCGACGGTGCCAAACCCCAGCAGTGGGTCTTCCGTGAATCCATGCAAGTGCTCGCCGCCTTCCGCGAACGGGTGCAGGCCTCCGTGGTCCTGACCGAGCAAGTGCCGCTCGGCACTGGCCGCAGCGCGCGGGTTGTCATCCGCAAGAACCTCGCCGACGGCTCAATGCACGACCAGACCCTGCTCGGCAAGGGCGTCCGTCTCGCCGACCCCGGGGTGGCGCAGGCCGTCGCCGATGCCCGCGCCCGCCTCCGCGAGCAGGTCGGCCTGATCTAAGGACACTGGCGATCGCCAACGACGGGGGGTAACTCAGGAACGGAGTCGGTAAATCGGCTCCTAGGCTGCCAAAGAAAAAAGGCCCTGACGCGCGTTTCCGCAGGTCAGGGGCTTAGCTTGCTCCCCCGGTTGGACTCGAACCAACAACCCTTCGGTTAACAGCCGAATGCTCTGCCAGTTGAGCTACAGGGGAATGGTCTGGCACGCCTCGCGGCGCTCGGAAACCATAGCAAACACCGGGCGGCATCCCGAAACTGACGCATTGACTCATCCAAGATGCCCGCGTGGGTTGCTTCGTTGCCTCATCCACGAATGCCCGCGTGGGT
>NZ_BAAAPO010000038.1:0-61166 GCF_039531185.1 Nostocoides veronense | reverse complement strand
AAAGCACCCGGCCCGGTGGTCGCCCGAGCTGACCAGGCGAACCGACGCCTCAATGGTCGCTGGGCAGCGTTCGAGGCGCGGAAGAAGAAGCGCACCACCGCGGTCGTCGCGGTCGCCCGTGAACTCGCCGGACACGCCTGGGCGTTGGCCGTCATGGACTAACGTCCGCCACGAGTTTCGTTCTCGCCCAACCCGATCCGGAACCCGGTAGCGCCGGGAGCACCCCACGATTCTGCTCTGAGCAGCCCCCGCGGCCACGCTCGCTCCTAGACCCGTGGCAAGGCACCCTTCGAAGCACCGTCCTGCGGTAACCAACCCGCGCATATCAGACTGACAGCGCCGTCGACAGACACGCCGACCCCCCGGACCCAGCCCGAGAACGAATAGAGCGCCGCCGAGCAGCCAGCCCGGCGGCGCTCACCCCTGCCCCTTGACAAACACACCCCCCATATCAGCAGAGGTTAGGTGACGGGCCAGCGCCAGTCAGGTGACGGGCCAGCGCGCCATCATGACGGGTGACACGCTTCAGTCGCGAGGCGGGCGGACGGCGAAGACGGGGACGGGCGAGTCGAGGAGCAGCCGCTGGGAGACACTGCCCATGATGAGCTTGCCCACGGGCGTGCGGTGACGCAGGCCGACCACGAGGTAGTCGGCCCCGGTCCGCTCCACCTCGGAAATGATCAGGTCCGAGACATCCGGCCCGATCGGCTGCGTGATCTCGTGCTCGACCGAGGAGAGTTCGGAATCCATTGTCCCGACAGCCGATTCACCGGCAAAGCGCGGATCGACGAGGGCATCCCCGCGGGTCGCGTTGACGACGACGATCTTGGCATCGCGCCGCTTCGCCTCGGTGATGCCATAGGCCAGGGCTGCCTCGCCGGACGAATCGGGGGTGTACGCAACGACGATGACCATCAGGCCTCCTGGGGAGTGCGGCGGACCAGCCGGGTGAGGTAAGGAGCGGCGAAAAGCAGGACGATCACGACATACACGATCACGGCGACAGGCTCAGAGAAGAGTGTGCTCCACTGACCCTCGCCGAGCTGGAGCGCCTGACGCAATTGGATCTCCAGCCGAGGCCCGAGGATGACGCCGATGATCAGCGGCAGCGTCGGCAACCCGAAGCGGCGCATCAACAGCCCCAACAGGCCGAAGAAGAGCAGCAGGGCCAGGTCGAACCACTGGAGGTTCACGGCATACGCACCGAGGCTGGCGAAGAAGAGGATCCCCGCATAGAGGTATGGCCGTGGCGTGCGCAGCAGCTTCGCCCACAGCGGCGCGAGCGGCAGGTTCAGCACGAGCAGCAGCAGGTTGCCGATGAACAGGCTCGCGATGAGCGCCCACACGAGGTCACCGTGTTCCTCGAAAAGCGCTGGGCCAGGCTGGATTCCATAGCCGGTCATGGCCGCGAGCATGACCGCCGCGGTCGCATTGGTCGGCAGACCCAGGCTCAACATAGGCACGAGCGTCCCTGCGGCCGAGGCGTTATTGGCGGCCTCCGGCCCGGCGACGCCTTCGATCGCACCATGCCCAAACTCCTCCGGCTTCTTGGCCAGCTTGCGCTCGGTGACATAGGACAAGAAGGTCGGCAGTTCCGCGCCACCCGCGGGCAGGGCACCGAACGGGAAGCCATAGGCCGTGCCCCGAAGCCAGGGCATCCACGACCGCTTCCAGTCTTCTTTGCCCATCCACGGGCGGCCGACCGGGATCACCTCGACCGGCCGGCGACGCAAATGCGCCGCGACCCAGAGGGCCTCGCCGATCGCGAAGATCGCGACCGCGATCACGACGATGTCGATGCCATCCGAGAGCAGGGGTATGCCGAGGGTCAGCCGGTTCTGTCCCGTCAGTCCGTCGATCCCCACCAGTCCGATCGCGAGTCCCAGGAACAGAGCGATGAAGCCGCGCAGCTTGGAAGCGCCGAGCACCGCGGTGACGGCGACGAGGGCGAGCAGCATGATGGCGAAATAGGACGGTGCGCCGAGCTTGACGGCGAGATTGGCGATCGACGGAGCGAAGGCCACCAGCAGCGCGGTGCCGATCGAGCCGGCCACGAACGAGCCGATCGCCGCAGTGGCCAATGCCTGAGCGGCGCGACCCGCCTTAGCCATCTTGTTGCCCTCCAAAGCCGTTATGACAGAAGAGGATTCACCGGGGGTGTTGAGCAAGATCGAGGTGGTCGAGCCGCCATACATGCCGCCGTAATAGATTCCGGCGAACATGATGAAGGCACTGGCCGGCTCGACGTTGTAGGTGATCGGCAGCAGGAGGGCCACGGTCATCGCGGGGCCGATGCCGGGCAGCACGCCGACGGCGGTGCCGAGGATGACGCCGATGCAGGCATACAGCAGGTTCATCGGCGTCAGCGCGGTGGCGAAGCCATCCATCAGGCCATTGAGTGCGTCCATGTCAGAGGATCCCGTCCAGGATGCCGGGCGGGATCGGCACGCCGAGCCCGACGTAGAACGCATAGAACGATCCGACCGAGAGCACCGCACCGATGATGAGATCCCGGATCCACGTCCGGCTGCCGAGCACCCGCGCGACACCCGCGAAGAGCAGCGCGCCGGTGATCGCCCAGCCCAGGAAATCAACGAGCGCGATATTCAGCGCGAAGATGCCTGCTAATTGGGCCACCGTCATCCAGTCCGGCTTGTGCGAGAGGTCAACATCCTCGCCCTCCTCGGCCTCGCCGCGATCACCGCGCAGGGTGGCAACCGCCAGAAGGACAGCCAGCACGATCAGCGCCAGGCCCACCACCCGGGGCAGGAAGCGCGGCCCGAGTGGGTCGGCGCCAGAGAAGCCGGCTTGGACATTCCACGTCCCCGCGATGCAGAAGATCCCGACCGCCGCCACGAGTGCGGCCAGCCCGAGTTGCGCCCTATCAGGACCCGCCGCGGCGGCATCGGGAGCATCCGGGACGGGCGCACCCTCTCGGATCACGGGTGAGTCCGTCATACCAACCCCAACTCCTTCAGCGTTGTCGCAACCCGGTTGTCCTGGTCCTTCAGGAAACTGCCGAACTCCTCACCCGTCATGAAAGCGTCCGTCCAATCCTTCTGGCGCAGAACCTCTTTCCACTCCGGCGTGGCGTGCATCTCGGTCAGGAGGGTGATGAAAGTGGTTGCGGTCTCCGCGCTGACGCCGGGCGGCGCAAGGACGCCTCGCCAGTTGATGAAGACCAGATCGATGCCGGCTTCCTGGAGCGTCGGCGCGTCCACGCCGGTGATCTTCTTCTCCCCCGAGACGGCGAGGACTTTGATCTTGCCCTCCTTGATCTGCTCGGTGAACTCGCCAAGTCCGGAGGTGGCCATGTCGAGTTTTGAGCCGAGGAGGGCCGCCAGCAGATCGCCGCCACCGTCATAGGGCGTGTAGTTGACCTCGGTGGCTTTGATGCCGACCGAGCGCGCGAGTTCCATCGGGAATAGGTGGTCCGGTCCGCCAGGCGACGAGCCGCCGCCCACCGTGAGTCCGCCGGGGTCCTTCTTCCAGTCGGCGATCAGGTCGTCGATGGAGGTGTATGGCGAATCCGCGGGCACCGCAACGCCTTCCGACTCCTCGATGAGTCGGGCGATCGGCGTCGCATCCGTGAGTTTGTACTTTGTCTTGTTCGTGTAGAGCGCACCGACCACGCCGAGACCCATCGTCATCAGCAGGTCTTCGGCGCCCTTATCATTCATCAGCCGCGCCATGGCGACGGTGCCGCTCGCGCCCGTGACATTGAAAACCTCGAAGCGCTTCGTCAGCTCCGTGTCCTCCATCGTCGCCACGGCCGCCCGCCCGGTCAGGTCATAGCCACCGCCCGGCCGGTTGGGGATCATCATTCGCAGCCGTGGCGGGCCGCTGTCGTCCCCCCGTGTCACGCCGCAGCCCGCCAGGGGGGCGCTGATCAGGGCAAGCATCGCGAGCAGTTGACGACGCGTCATCGGTCCATCGTGGCGCGGATGCACACGTGGGGCTACACGAAGGGCCTAGTCAATACCGAAACGAAACAACCCCAACGCACCGGGCCAGCACCGTCCGGCTCCGGGCGGGACCGCTCAGCGCCGAGACGAACCCGCCTGCCGAGCGGCATACGGACCCGGTTGAAGCGCCGGGCTCCCGCCTGGGAAGGTGGAAGGCAACACCACGTCTCAAGGAGGAGCCCACGTGTCGAGCGACGAGAGCCTGTCGGCCAGCCATCCCACCTTCCCGCCGGACCCGGCCTTCACGGCGCAGGCCAATGGCACCGCGCAGATGTATGCCGATGCCGACGCGGACCACGAGGGCTTCTGGGCCGCGCAGGCCCGCGAGCGGATCAGTTGGGCGACCGACTTCGACCAGACCCTCGACTGGTCGGACGCGCCCTTCGCCAAGTGGTACGTCGGCGGGGAACTGAATGCGGCATACAACTGCGTCGACCGGCACGTCGAGGCGGGCAATGGCGACCGGGTCGCGATTCACTTCGAGGGTGAACCGGGTGACACCCGAACCATCACCTATGCCGACCTGCAGCGTGAGGTGTCGAAGGCCGCAAATGCCTTGGGGGCCTTGGGAGTTGGCAAGGGCGACACGGTCGCGATCTACCTGCCGATGATCCCCGAGGCGGTCGTCGCGATGCTCGCTTGCGCCCGCATCGGCGCACCGCACTCGGTCGTCTTCGGCGGCTTCTCCGCCGAGGCGCTCAACACCCGCATCAATGACGCCTCCTGCAAGATCGTCATCACGGCGGACGGCGGCTATCGCCGCGGCGCCCCGAGCGCTCTCAAGCCGGCCGTGGATGCGGCCCTGGACCACGCCGAAACGACCGTCGAGAAGGTCGTCGTCGTCAAGCGCACCGGCCAGGACACCCCGTGGAACGAGGGTCGGGACCTGTGGTGGTCGGATCTGCTGGACGCGGCCAGTGAGACCCACGAGGCGCAACCGCACGACAGCGAGCACCCGCTGTTCATCCTTTACACCTCCGGCACGACCGGGAAGCCGAAGGGCATCTTCCACACCACCGGTGGCTACCTGACACAGTGCGCGTACACCAACTCGGTTGTGCACGATGTGCATCCGGAGTCCGATGTGTATTGGTGCACCGCCGACATCGGGTGGGTCACCGGCCACTCGTACATCGTCTACGGTCCGCTCGCCAATGGCGCGACGCAGGTGATGTATGAGGGCACACCCGACACCCCGCACCAGGGCCGGTGGTGGGAAATCATCGAAAAGTACAAGGTGACGATCCTGTACACCGCACCCACCGCCGTGCGCACCTTCATGAAGTGGGGGCACGACATCCCGGCGAAGTTCGATATGTCATCGCTGCGCCTGCTGGGCTCGGTCGGCGAGCCGATCAACCCCGAGGCGTGGCTGTGGTACCGCAAGTACATCGGCGGCGACCGCTGCCCGATCGTCGACACCTGGTGGCAGACCGAGACCGGCGCGATCATGATCTCGCCGCTGCCCGGCGTGACCACTCTGGAGCCCGGCTCAGCCCAAAAGCCCATGCCCGGCATCAGCGCCGAGATTCTCGACGACGAGGGGCACCCCTTCACCGAGCCGGAGAAGGTCGGCTACCTGGTGCTCACCAAGCCCTGGCCGTCGATGCTGCGCGGCATCTGGGGCGACCCGCAGCGTTACAAGGACACCTACTGGAGCCGGTTCGGCGAGAAGTACTACTTCGCCGGCGATGGCGCGAAGTATGACGCCGACGGCAACATCTGGCTGCTCGGCCGGGTCGATGACGTCATGAATGTCTCCGGCCACCGCCTCTCCACCGCGGAAATCGAGTCGGCGCTCGTCAGCCACCCAAAGGTCGCCGAAGCGGCGGTCGTCGGGGCCAGCGACGAGACCACCGGGCAGGCGGTCGTCGCTTTCGTCATCCTGCGCCAGGAGCACATCGAGGAGGCTGACGAGTTCGGCGAGGGCGTCGACCTCGTCAAGGAATTGCGCAATCACGTCGCGAAGGAGATCGGCCCGATCGCCAAGCCGCGCACGATCATGATCGTCTCGGAACTGCCCAAGACCCGCTCCGGCAAGATCATGCGCCGCCTGCTCAAAGACGTGGCCGAGGGCCGCGAGGTCGGCGATGTGACGACGCTCGCGGACTCGACGGTGATGAACGCCATCAAGCAGGGCCTCGGCGACTGACCCGGACGCCTCAGGCAGGAGAGCGGCCGAGAGTGGGCAATATGTTCACTCTCGGCCGCTTTGCTGTGCGCAATAGTGCGACATTTGCGGCACACAAGCGAGCACACTAGCCACGAACCGCGGCTTTCTGGTTCCCTGGAAGGCACCTCAGGACATCGACGTCGCGAGGCGAAAGGGGGCCGAGATGTTCGAAGAAGGCCAGCTGTACTCACCCGTCACCACCCGCGCCGACGGCACCGTCGAGGTGCACTTGGGTGCGGATCACCCCGGGCTGAACGACCCGGCATACCGCAGCCGCCGCGGGGAAATCGCCGCCGCCTCGCTCGCCTGGCAGCCCGGCACCCCGGTCCCGCTCATCACCTATACCCCCGCCGAGGACGCGGTGTGGGCGGTCGCCAGCACCGAGCTGGCGCCAAAGCACGAGCGCTATGCCCACAGCGAATACCTTCGAGGCAAGGCCGCCCTGCGCCTGCCGACCGACCGGGTGCCCCAACTCGGCGAGGTCACCGAGGCGCTGCACTCCTTGACCGGCTGGTCGTATGTGTGCGCCCCCGGTTTGGTCGGCCTGCGCGACTTCTATGGCTCGCTGGGCGATCGGGTTTTTCACTCCACGCAGTACCTCCGCCACCCGAGCCAGCCGCTTTACACCCCCGAGCCAGACATCATCCACGAGGTCATCGGGCACGCGAATCAGCTCGCCTCGCCGCGCTTCGCCCGGCTGACCGAGGCGGCCGGGCGCGCCACCCGCCGGCTGGAGTCCGATGAGGCCGTCAAGGTCGTCGCGGATGTCTTCTGGTTCAGCATGGAGTTTGGCGTGATGTGGGAGGCCGACGTGCTGAAGGCCTATGGCGCCGGCATCCTGTCCTCCTATGGCGAGATGGATGCCTTCTCGCACATGGAGATTCGCCCTCTCGACCTGGAACAGATGGCGACCATTCCCTACGACATCACGACCTACCAGTCGGTGCTCTTCGCCGCCGACTCACTCGACCAACTCGAGGATGTCGTCGGCGACTTCTTCGATTCCGTCGACGACGACGCCGCGCATCGACTGCTCGGGGCGCACGCGCACACCGCCTGACGCCGCTTGTCAGTTCTCGTCGGCGGCGCCTCGGTGAGCACGGCCATTTCGTGTGGCGGGCTGGCGAAGTGACCCTGCAATTCGTCAACGAGTAGCCGACCGGACGGTCGAATCTCGTGCTCGGACACCACATTCCACAGGCGACGCAGTTCGTCGAGAACCGCTACTGTCCGCATCAGCGACAGACATGGCACCAACCTACGAACCCTGTCCAGACACGGGCTACCGGTTTCCTCCCCGGTTTGCCCCGGACCGGCGACGGTCGGACCGCCCGCTGGCCCACGGTAAAATAAGCCCAAGGAGTGCCGGGAAGCCTGGTCGGCGAATCAGTTCGAGCGACCCCGAAGGACTCCTATGACGATCCCACCCGGCCGCGGACGCATCCTGTCGCGTCCCTCCTGGCCCGAGGCCACCGCCCTCAAGGCCGCGCTGCGCACCGAAACCGTCGGCGGCGCGCTGCTGCTCGGCGCCGCGGTCCTTGCCCTCCTGTGGGCGAACAGCCCGTGGCACGAGTCGTATGTCGCCCTCCGCGACCTAAAGGTCGGCACCGATTGGGGCCACTTGCGCCTCAGCCTCGGGCATTGGGCGGCCGACGGCCTGCTCGCGATCTTCTTCTTCGTCGCCGGGCTGGAACTCAAACGCGAGTTCCTTGTCGGGGATCTGCGCGACCCGAAGCGCGCCGCTGTGCCGATCGTCGCTGCCATATGCGGAGTGGTCGTCCCCGCGCTCGTCTTCCTCACCGTCGCGCGTCTGGCTGGCGGCACCGGGGATGCCCTGCGCGGCTGGGCCATCCCGGCCGCGACCGATATTGCCTTCGCGCTGGCCGTCCTGGCGGTTCTCGGCTCGCACCTACCCGCGGCCTTGCGCTCCTTCCTCTTGACGCTCGCCGTCGTGGACGACCTGATCGCCATCGTCATCATCGCGATCGGCTACACCAGCGACTTCAACGCCACCCCGCTGTTGCTGTCCGTGATCCCCCTCGCGGCCTTCGCCTTCCTGACGCAACGCCGGATCACGCACGCCTGGCTGCTCGTGCCCCTCGCGGCTGCGACCTGGGGCCTGGTCCACGCCTCCGGCGTGCACGCGACGGTGGCCGGTGTGCTCCTCGGACTCGTCGTCCCGGTCAAACCGCGCGCCAGCGTCCCCGCCATCAGCGTCCACGATCGCGAGACCGATGTCGCGCACGTCTTCGAGCACCGGATGCGGCCCATCTCAGCCGGCCTGGCCGTGCCCGTGTTCGCCTTCTTCGCCGCCGGCGTGCGGGTTGTCGGCGGCGGCTTCGGCGAAACCTGGGCCGACCCGGTCGCCCTGGGCGTTATCTGCGGCCTCGTCCTCGGCAAGATCGTCGGTGTCTTAGGCGCCACCTATCTCACCGCCCGCTTCACCAAGGCCGACCTCGACCCCGATCTTGGCTGGCTCGATGTCGTGGGCTTGAGCTTCCTGACGGGCATCGGCTTCACCGTCTCCCTGCTCATCGGCGAGTTGGCGTATGGCGCGGGCAGTGACCGCGACGACCACGTCAAGCTGGCCGTCCTCATGGGCTCCCTCATCGCTGCCATGCTCGCCGCCCTCGTGCTCGTCCCGCGCAATGCCCGCTATCGCGAACAGGAGGCGCGGGAGTCGCGCGATGAGGATGGGGACGGCATACCCGATGTGTATGCCGACAGCGGCCTGGCCGTCTCCGGTCCGGCGACCCACCCCGACCCGCTATCGTGAGCGCCGTGGGAAGCGCACCTTTGGACAACCGGCGCCCGGACATCGACGGGGCGCGCACGATCGGGCAGTTGGTCGCCGATGCGAGCCGTGACGTCTCAACCTTGGTGCGCTCCGAGATCGAACTGGCCAAGGCCGAAGTCACCGGCGGGCTCAAGGTCGCCGGCAAAGGCGCCGGGATGCTCGGCGCCGCCGGCTTCGTGGCGCTGCTCGGGCTGATCTTCCTCTTCCACACCCTGGCCTACGTCCTCGACATCTGGCTGCCGCTGTCGGCGAGCTACGCCATCGTCACCGGCCTGCTTTTCCTCGTCGCCGCGATCCTCGGCCTGCTCGGCAAGAAGGCCGTCAGCAAGGCAAAGCCCAAGCCCGAGCAGGCAATCACCGAGGCGCAGAAGACCGTCGAAGCGGTCAAGTCCAGCCTCTGAGCCTCGCGGCGAACCGTCAGCGGCGCCACATCTGCGGCGGGAGGTCCCGGCGCACCGACTCATCCCAAGGCGTCATCAGGCCGGCCAACTCGAGCGTGACGTCGAGCAGTTTGGCGGTGAACCCCCAGACATAGAGGTCGGCCACCTCGAAGCCGGGGCTGACATAGCCGATCGGGGTGTCGATGAGGAAGCGATTGGCGGGGTCGATCAGATCGGCCAACCGGACCCGGCGCACGCGCTCGACCTCGATGGTGCTGAGCGGGAAGACCTCGACGGGCGTGTGCCACCACGCTGCGACGGGGGTGACGACATTGTCGCTGGGTGAGAGATATAGGGAGGGCAGCGCGGCGATCACCTCGACGCCGGCCGGATCGACCCCGACTTCCTCCTCGGCCTCGCGCAAGGCGGCGTCGATGGCGCCCGAATCCTCCGGGTCAACGCGGCCACCGGGGAAGGAGACCTGCCCGGCGTGCGCGCGCAATTGCGAACCACGCTCGGTGAGCAGCACATCGGTGCTCCCGTCCGGCGCCTCACCGAAGAGCATCAGCACCGCCGAGTGGCGCGTCGCGTTCGCCGGCGGCTGGAAGTCCCGGAAGTATGCCGGGTCAAGCCGCGCCACGCGCTCGGGCAACTCGCGCAACCAGGCCGGAGCCTCGCTCATACGCCGAAGTCCGGATTGGCGCCCGCCCGACTTGGGGCGAGCTCGAACTTGCGCAGCTTCAGCGCGGCCACCGGGTCCGTCTCGCCGATGCCATAGGAGGGGCACAATCGCGCGACCGGGCAACCCCCGCACGCGGGCCGTTTGGCGTGACAGATGCGGCGGCCATGGAAGATCAGGACGTGCGAGAGCATCGTCCAATCGCGCTTCGGGAAGAGTTCGCCGACGGCCAACTCCACCTTGACCGGATCCTCCTCCTGGGTCCACGCGAAGCGGCGCACCAGCCGCCCGAAGTGGGTATCGACAGTGATGCCAGGAACGCCGAAGGCATTGCCCAGCACCACATTTGCCGTCTTGCGGCCCACGCCCGGCAGGGTCACGAGGTCGGCCAGCGTGGCCGGGACCTGCCCGCCATACCGCTCCTCAAGAGCCGCGCCGAGCTTCATCAAGGAATCGGTCTTGGCCCGGAAGAAGCCGGTCGGGGCGACGATGGCCTCCATCTCGGCCCGGTCGGCGCCGGCATATGCCGCGGCATCGGGATAGCGAGCGAAGAGAATCGGGGTGACCTTGTTAACTCCGACATCGGTGGTCTGAGCGGACAGGATCGTCGCGACAAGCCACTGGAGCGGAGTCTCGAAATCCAGCTCGCAGTGGGCATAGGGATAGAAGTCGGCGAGCTCGCGATATATCTTCCGCGCCCGACGGGTCAGCGCGAGGTCGGTCTCCGGCATGGGGTCCACTGTAGGCACGCTTCGGGGCGCCATCAGTATGCGGATGGGCGCGCGGACGGCCGTCCTGGGAGACTGCGTTATGGACTCGACCGGCTGGCTGCTCGTGGGGCTCGCCCTCGGTGTGCTGAGCGTCGAGGTGGCCCGGCGGCGAGCCGCCGGTCGCGGGGACTCCAGCCACCGGCGGCGTTCCGGGAAGGGCCGGGGCGGCGGGGCGAGTGGGCGGGCGGCATACGACGTGCACGGGGAGGATCTTTTCGGTCCGGACGATGAGGAGCTGCGCGCCCGGCTGGCGGCGGTGGCTGCGGAAGGCGACGGTGCGCGGGCGGGACTGCTGCTGACCCGGTTGACGCATCTGCGGGCGCACCGGGTGCCGGTGCGCACGATCCGCCGCTCGCCTGGGAGGGGTGTGGCGCGGCTGGGCTTCGCCGACGGTACCGTGATCCTCGCCCGCTCCGCGGTGCGTGGCGCCCTGCCTCATGTCGCCGTGCTGGCCGAGAAGGGTGGCGTCGTGATCTCGCAGGTCTCCCCGCACCCGGAGGGCTTCGAGATCACGCTGGCCGGCCTGCACGGCCAAAGCACCCGCCTCTTCGCGCTCGGCCTCGACCAAGGCGACTAAGACACCCCACGAAGTTCTCCGCTCGTCCCTCGCTGCGATACTTCGCGGGGACCCCGCCTAAAATCTTCGCCACACCGATTGACGCCGCGGCACAAGGCACCACACCTGCCGGAGCGGTCGGCGGCTCTGGCAGACTCTCCCTCGTGGACCACGACGTGCTGCGCCGCTCGCCCCTGTTCGCCGGCCTCGATGAGCAGGCGACGACCGATCTGCTCTCGACGATGACGCCGGTGCATATGGAGCGCGGCGACATTCTTTTCCACGAGGGCGACCCGGGTGACCGGCTCTATGTCATCACCGAAGGCAAGGTCAAGCTCGGGCGCACGAGCTATGACGGTCGCGAGAATCTGCTGGCCATCCTCGGTCCAGGCGAAATGTTCGGCGAGCTCAGCCTCTTCGACCCCGGCCCCCGCACCGCCACCGCCACCGCCGTCGCCGAAACCCAACTGGTGGGCCTCGGCACCGAATCCCTGCACGGCTACCTCGTCAGCCGCCCGCAGGCCTCCTTCACCTTGCTCGCGGCCCTGGCCCGCCGGCTGCGCCGCACCAACGAATCGCTCGCCGACCTGGTGTTCACCGATGTCCCCGGCCGCGTGGCCAAGGCGCTTTTGGAGCTGTCGCACCGCTTCGGCCGCCCAGTCGAGGACGGCATCCTCGTGGCTCACGACCTGACGCAGGAGGAGTTGGCTCAACTCGTCGGCGCCTCTCGCGAGACCGTCAACAAGGCGCTCGCCGACTTCGCCACGCGGGGCTGGCTGAAGCTGGAAGCCCGCGCGGTGCTGCTGCAGAACATCGAGCGGCTCACCAAGCGCGCCGGCGTCTGAGACGCTCGCCTCGCGCCGCGACCTTTCGACCCTAGCGACCGGGCTACCGCCTGGTATTGGTCGTGATCGCGGCCGATACCAGGCGGTAGCGCAGTTCCTAGCCGCCGCGGAGGTACTCCAACTGGGCCGCGATGCTCAGCCGCGCGGCGGGCCAGACCGACTCGGGCACCTCGGCATACACCCGCTGCAGGACGCCCTCGACGTCGGTGGCGCCGTCGGCTAGGGCCGCCTTGACCTGCTCGAGCCGCTCGCGGCGGTGGAGGCGGTAGTAGGCGACCATGGCGGCGGCATCCGGAATGGCCGGGCCGTGGCCGGGCAGGATCGACGTGACCCGGCCGTCGCCGGTGAGGGCGGCAATCGCCGCGAGCGAGTCGAGGTATGCCGCCAACTCACCATCCGGGTGCGCCACCACGGTCGTCCCCCGGCCAAGCACCGTGTCCCCGGTGAGCAGGGCGTGGTCGGCTTCGAGGGCGAAGGACAGCGAGTCACGGGTATGCCCGGGGGTCGCCACGACGCGAAGGTCTAGGCCGCGGACGCTGACGAGAGAGCCGTCGGTGAGGTCGTCGTGGCCGGTCCCGACGGGACGGATCCGGGAGCCGGTGAGTTCGGCAAATCGTCCGGCGCCCTCGGAATGGTCGAGGTGAGCATGCGTGAGAATCGTCTCGCGGACCCGGGCACCGCGGCTCGCGACCAAATCAGCCACCGCGGCGAGGTGCGTCTCGTCGAGCGGGCCCGGGTCGATGACGATCGCCTCATCGGCGCCGGGCGCCATGAGGACCCAGGTATTCGTGCCATCGAGCGTCATCGGGCCGGGGTTGGGCGCCAGCACGCAGGTGGCGTGCTCGGTGATCTGGCCGCCAGACCAGGGCGCGGCGGTCGACTCCGGGGGCGCCGTCACAGCTCCACCGCTCGCATGGCCCAGCCGTCGCCGTGCCGAACGGGCACCGGGGCGATGACAGGGGCGTCTTGGCACAGGCACACGAACTCAGCGGCACTGGACGCGGCGGCAAGGTCGTCCAGGCACGCGATGGTCGGCGGCATGAGCCGATTTCCCGGCTCGGCGAGAATTGCTTGCGGGACAACCCAATCCGCGCTCTCGGCCTCGGTGGTGCGGTCGTCCGCCTGCTGGCCAGCGGGGAGTAGCGCGGTGAAGAAGTGTGTGTCGTATCGCCGTGGCTCGATCGCCGGAGTGATCCAGCGGGCGTGGTAGCCGAGCAGGTCGGCGCGCGCCACGAGCCCCTCGCGGCGTAGCAGCCCCGCCAGCGTGACCTCCCGCCGCTCCAACTCCCCGCGCCACGCGTCCACGCGGGGGGCTTCGTAACCTCTGCTAGCACTAGTTAGGTGACTGGACACAGGGTGCAACCTGTCCGCAGTGACGTAAGTGGTGCTAGCAGAGGTTAGGTCGTCCCCGGCCGGGCGCTCAGACGCCAGGAGGACGCCGGCCTCCTCGAAGAGTTCGCGGATGGCGGCGGCGACGACCGCGACCGCCTCGCCCTCGGGCAACCGCAGTGCCTTCGCCCACACCGTTGGCTCGGGACCATGCCAGGGCAGCGCCTCGTGGTCGCCGGGATCCACCGACCCGCCAGGGAAGACGGCGCGGCGGGGGGCGAACGCCATACTCGCGACCCGGCGCTGCATGAAGACTTCGACCCCACGGGCGCCATCGCGCACGAGCATCACCGTGGCGGCGGGCTTGACCGGCCCGCCCTCACCGGGCGCGTCAACCCACGCCGCAATGTGCGCGGCTGACTCCGGCGTCGTCGGGATCGGGAAGTCGCGCGCCATACCGAAGCTCAGGCGATGGCGACGGTGATCTCGACCTCGACGGGCGCGTCCAGCGGGAGAGCCGCGACGCCGACGGCGGACCGCGCGTGCACGCCCGCGTCGCCGAACGCCTTGCCCAGCAACTCGCTCGCACCATTGATGACGCCCGGCTGGCCGCTGAAGGCGGGGTCGCTCGCGACGAAACCGACGACCTTGACGACCTGGGTCACCTGGTCAAGGTCCCCGATCAACGCCTTCACGGCGGCGATCGCATTCAGCGCGCAGGTCTGCGCCAACTCTTTGGCCTGCTCGGGTGTGACAAGGCCCTCACCATCGCCGACCTTGCCCGTCGCGGCGAGCGCACCGGCAACCATGGGGAGTTGGCCGGAGGTGAACACGAGGTCGCCATGACGGACGGCGGGGACGTATGCCGCAACCGGCGGCGTGACGGCCGGCACCGTCAATCCGACCTCGGCGAGGCGGTCTTCGACAGCGGACATTCCTGGGCTCCTCCTGAGCTATTCGTGCTGGTCAGCGGCCCGCATACGACGGGCTCGGTGGGCTGGCGGGGGCTACTCGACGGGACGCTTGAGATAGGCGACGAGGCCGTTGCCGTCGGGACCCGGGACGACCTGGACGAGTTCCCAGCCGTCGGCCCCCCACTGGTCGAGAATCGCCTTGGTGGCGTGGACGATCAAGGGGATGGTGGCGTACTCCCAGCGGGTCATGAGGCCGACCCTACCGCCGGTGCCCAACTAAAGTTGCCGGGTGACTTCGACATCCGGCGTGCGCCTCCACATCGTCACGGGCAAGGGTGGCACCGGCAAGACGACGGTCGCCGCAGCCCTGGCCCTGGCCCTCGCCGCGCAGGGCAACAAAGTCCTGCTCGCGGAGGTCGAGGACCGGCAGGGCATCAGCCAGACCTTCGACATTGCGCCGCTCTCGTCCGCCGAGACGCTGATCCTCGAACACCCTTCCGGCGGAAGGCTTTTCGGCCTCGCCGTCGAACCCAAGGCGGCGCTGCTGGAATACCTCCAGAAGTTCTACAAGCTGGGCCGGGCCGGCTCCCTGCTGGAAAAGATCGGGGCCGTCGATTTCGCGACCACCATCGCTCCCGGCGTGCGCGACGTCCTGCTCATCGGCAAGGTGTATGAAGCGGTCGGCCGCACCGAGGGCCGGGGCAAGAAGGCGACCAAGGTGTATGACGCGGTCGTCCTCGACGCCCCGCCGACCGGTCGCGTGGCCCGATTCTTGGGAGTCAATGAGGAGGTCGCGGAGGTGGCGCGTATGGGCCCGATCAAGGCCCAGGCCGAGTCCATCACCCGGGTTCTGCAGAGCCGGATCACGGCCGTGCACCTGGTGACGCTGCTGGAGGAAATGCCCGTGCAGGAGTGTCTCGACGCGGTCCAGCACTTGGGTGACGAGGGCTTCCCGGTCGGCGCGATCGTCGTCAATCAGGTGCGCGATCCGATCCTGTCCGATGCGGATCTCGACGCCCTGTCCGGCGGGGTGGCGCCGGCCATGCGCCGCGACATCGAAGCCGATCTCTCGGCCGCTGGCGTGCCCGACCCGGCCGAAACCGCGGGCGTCTTGCTGGACGAGGCCGCCGCCCACTTGGAACGCCTCGACCTGCAGGCCGAGCAAGACCAGCGCATCCAGGAGCAGGGTCGCAAGGTGTTCTATCTGCCCGCCCTGCCCGAAGGACTCGACTCCGGCGGCATTACCGTGCTCGCCGACGAACTGCGCGCCCAAGGAATGGTGTGACGATGGCCCGGACCACCGCTGGGAGCGCGCTCGACATCGACGCCCTGCTCGCCGACCACGCCAAGAAAATCATCGTCTGCTGCGGCGCCGGCGGGGTGGGCAAGACGACCACCGCCGCGGCCCTCGGCCTGCGCGCCGCCGAATCCGGCCGTCGCGTCGTGGTGTTAACGATCGACCCGGCCCTGCGACTCGCGCAGTCGCTCGGCCTGACCGCCCTGGACAACACCCCTCGCCCCGTCCAGGGCGTCGACACTGCGGCCGGCGGGTCCATGGCCGCGATGATGCTGGACATGAAGCGGACCTTCGATGAGGTCGTGGAGCAGCACGCCTCCCCCGAAAAGGCCGCCCAGATCCTCGCCAATCCCTTCTATATCGCCGTCTCCTCCTCCTTCGCCGGGACCCAGGAGTACATGGCGATGGAGAAGCTCGGCCAGTTGCGCGCCCAAGCTGCGACCGATGATCAGTGGGACCTGATCATCGTCGACACGCCCCCGTCGCGCTCAGCCCTGGACTTCCTCGATGCCCCGAAGCGGCTCGGCTCCTTCCTCGACGGCCGATTCATCCGCATCCTCATGGCCCCGGCGAAGGCCGGTGGACGCGCCTACCTCAAGGCGGCCACGGCGACGCTGTCGGTGGCGATGGGCGTGATGACCAAGGTGCTCGGCGGCGAGTTGCTGCGCGATGTCCAGACCTTCGTCGCGGCGCTGGACACCATGTTCGGCGGCTTCCGCGAGCGCGCGGATCAGACCTATGCCCTGCTCCAAGACGACGAGACCGCCTTCGTCGTCGTCGCGTCCCCCGATCGGGATGCGCTCCGTGAGGCCGCCTTTTTCGTCGAGCGCCTTGGGCAGGAACGTATGCCGCTCGCTGGCGTCGTCGTCAACCGCGTCCAGTTCGTCGCGGGCCGCCTGACCCGGGCTCGGGCACAAGACGCCGCCGAGGCGCTCGAGGCCGGTGGGGCGCGGTCGAGCGCGACCGCGGGGCTGTTGCGACTGCATACGGACCTCGCGACGAGCGCCGAGCGGCACCAGGCGCAGATCGGCCGTTTCCGCGCGACCAATCCCGGGGTGGCGTTGACCCAGGTTCCCGCCGCCGCGCGCGATATCCACGATCTCGACGGCCTGCGAGCGGTGGGCGCCGACCTCGCCGGCTGAGGCGTATGCCGTCGCCAGCGTCCGCAATCCTTCTCAGGCGGAGCGTCGCACGCTCGGACGCGCGGTCAGGAGCGTGGCCTGCCACGAGACCACTTCGGGGTGCTGCCGGAGCAAGGCGCGGCGTTCGCGCTCGGTGAGCCCACCCCATACGCCGAACTCCACTCGATTGTCGAGCGCATCGGCGAGGCACTGTCGCTGGACGGGGCACCTCCGGCAGAGGACTTTGGCCTCGTGCTGGGCCTTGCCCCGGACGAAGAGCTCGTCCGGGTCGGCGGCGACGCAGGCACCCTGCGAAGCCCAGTTTTGCGGACCGTGTCCAGCCTCGATCTGCGCCAACACACTCATGGTCTTCATCCCTCCGCGATTCCTCCCATTAGTGCTACCGAGTGGGGGCGCGAGGCTCTGATACACCGAGTACCGCAGAAATCTCGTCTCCACCGATTCGGCGCGCGTCCCGGCTCCCGAAGCTCCCAAGCTCGGCGGGTTACCCTGACGCTCATGCCCGTTCGCCCGGACCGCGCGTCGATGCCGCACCTGATGTCCCTCGTCGCGGCCTTTCTCGCCGTCAGCGTGGCGCTCGGGGTCCTCGCGGCCGGTCTGGCGATTCCTGTGGTCGGGGTCGCTGGCTCCACCAGCAACAAGGCGATCACCGCCTTCGACAATATTGACAAGACCTTCTCGACGACCGCCTTGTCGCAGCAGTCGCGCATCGTTGATGCGAACAACAAGCTGATCGCCACGCCATACGACCAGAACCGGATCGTGGTGAAGCTGAGCAAGGTCAGCCAGATCATGCAGAAGGCGCAGATCGCGATCGAGGACAGCCGCTTCTATGAACACGGTGCCCTCGATGTCCGCGGCACCGCGCGCGCCTTCTTCAACAACGCCTCGGGCAATTCCACGCAGGGTGGCTCCTCGCTGACCCAGCAGTTCGTCAAGCTGACCTTGCAATATGAAGCGCTGAAGAAGGGCGACGAGCAGGGCGCCGCCGATGCCGTCGACGTTAACTACGGCCGCAAGCTGCGCGAGATGGCGCTCGCGATGCAGGTCGAGAAGCAGATGACCAAGAAGCAGATTCTGCAGGGCTATCTCAATCTCGCCTATTACGGCGACCAGGCCTATGGCATCGAGGCCGCGGCCCTGCACTACTTCAATGTCCACGCGAGCGAGCTCAACCTGACCCAGGCCGCCACGCTCGCGGGTGTCGTTCAGAGCCCGAGCGCGACGGACCCCCGGAACAACCCGACCGCCGCCCAGGAGCGCCGCGATGTGGTCCTGGACCGGATGGCGGCGGTCGGCGTGATCAGCCTGGAGCAGGCGGCGGCCGCCAAGAAGCCATCGGTCAAGAGCCTGCTGCGCATCCGGGAATCCGAGGGCGGCAACTGCGCCAAGAGCCCCGAACCTTACTTCTGCAATTACGTCATCGCCTATCTGAAGACCCTCCCAGTGCTCGGCAAGAATGTCGACGAGCGCAACCTCGCGATCACCCGCGGCGGTCTGCGGATCAAGACCACGCTGCGGATGGACTGGAACCAAGAGATCGTGCGCGACCTGCGCTCGCGGGTCCCCGCCGGCGATCCGTCAGGTGTCGGCGCCGCCGCGGCCGTGGTCGAGCCCGGCACGGGCAAGCTGCTCGCGATGGCCCAGACCTCCGAATATGGCCAGACCAAGGACAACAAGTCCACGGTCGGGCTCACCACGCAGAGCTGGGTGGTGCCTACGGCATATGGCGGCACGCTCGGCTTCCCGATCGGCTCCACGGCGAAGGTCTTCACCCTGCTGACCGCCTTGGAGAATGGCTATCCGGTCAATGGCTCGGTCCCCGCCCCGAAGGCTGGCGTCGGGCGGGCCAATGCGCACGTCTTCCCGCCGAATATCTACAAGGACGGCTGCGGCAGCCCGGACGCCTGGTATGTCAGCAACGACTACCAGACCCGGGGCCCGACAGAAACCTTCCGCCACGCCACGGCCAACTCGATCAACAGCGCCTTTGCCGCGACGATGATCTCGCTCGGCGGGTGCAAGGTTCAGGAGATGTGGAAGCGGCTGGGGGCCGTCGACGGGGCTGGCAAGGAGGTCTACCCGACACCCTCGAACCTGGTCCTCGGGTCCGGCTCGATGCCTCCGGTGACGCTCGCCAACGTCTACGCGACGCTCGCGGCGAATGGCAAATGGTGCCCGGTCAACCCGATCGAGTCCATCACGACCGCGGACGGCAAGAGCCTGAAGCTGCCCGCCGTGAAGTGCAAGCAGGTGCTGCAGCCGGACATCGTCGCGGGCGCCGATGAGCTGCTCAAGGGCGTCATCACGGGCGGCACCGGCACGGCAGGCATCCGCGGACAAGCGGGCTTCTACAAGAATGCGGCCGGCAAGACCGGAACCCACGAGGGCCACCAGCAGTCGTGGTTCGTCGGGTACACGCCGCAGCTCGCGACCGCCGTCTACGTCGGGACGCCGATCAAGCAGCGGGAGATGGACAGCATCGTCATCGGCGGCCGGTATTACCCCAATGTCTTCGGTGGCACCATCGCTGCGCCGTTGTGGGGCACGATCATGAAGCAGATCACCGCCACCATGCCTGATGAGCCCTTCCCGACGCCGAGCTCGAAGATTCTTTATGGCGACCTGATCGGGGTCCCGAGCGTTATCGGGATGTCGGTCCAGAACGCGATCTTCACCCTGCGGGCGGCGGGTTTCGATGCGATCGAGGGCGGTCAGGTCCAGAGCACCCTGCCGTATGGCGTGGTCGCCCAGACCGCCCCCGCCGGTCAGGCGCCGCGCGGCTCGACGATCGCGCTGCTCACGTCCAATGGCTATGTGCCGCCGCCGCCCCCGACCAAGCCGAGCTCCTCGAGCACCAGCCCAAGCACAAGCCCGAGCACAGGCCCGACAAAGCCGAGCAACACCCCGACGAAGCCCACGAGCACCGGCACCATCTCACCGGGCTAAAGGGCACGTGGCAGTGCCAGTGGAGGTCCAGCCAGTCGACGCTCCTCCCGTGACTACCCGCTCGCGCGTGCTTGGCATCGCTGGCGTTGTGCTCGGGGGCCTGCTGGCCGTCGTCGGGACCTGCTGGCTGGGTTCGGCGGCGGTGAGCTAGGGCACGCATCGCTGACCCGGGCCGACGAGGTGAGCCAGACCATCGCGCCCTCGCTCCCCTGGGGGGCGTTCACCCTCGTCCTGGCGGCCGCGCTCGCGCTGCTCGCGGGTCCGCGCCCTCATGCGCGAATCTCGCTCGCCTCCAGCGCCGGCGCCCTGTGGACGCTGTTCTGGGGGGACCTTCTCGATCCTCGGCTCGGGCTGGGAGCTGACGGGGCCGACGGTCAGTGCGTTCGGGCCGGTTGTTGGCCTCAGGGGTGGCAGGAGCTCGCCGTCGCTGCCCCCTCATCGCCGGCGCCCTTGCGCTGCTCATCCAGCTCCCCCCAGAACCGGAGGCGCGCTACCGCCCGAGCTACCGCCTGGTATAGGTCTTGATCGCGACCAATACCAGGCGGTAGCTCAAGCGTTAGGTCGCCCTGGCCCTGGGCCGAACACGCGAGACCCGGGGGCGAGCCGTCAGCCCCGCTGCAGCCGGGCGCGCACCAGGCCGGCGACCTGCCCGCCGTCGAAGCGGCCGGCCACCTTCGCCTGGACGGCCTTCATGACTAGGCCGAGTTGCGGCATACCCGTGGCTCCGGTCTCGGCGACCGTCGCTTCCACGATCGCGCGGACCTCGTCCTCGGTGAGTTGCTTGGGCAGGTAGGCCTCCAAGATCGCCAGCTCAGCCTGCTCGACCGCGGCCAGTTCCGGTCGGCCCGCGTCGGTGTATGCCGTCGCCGCCTCCCGCCGCTTCTTCGCCTCCTTGGCGATGACCTTGGCGACCTCGTCGGCCCCGAGCTCATGGTGGCTGCCCGCGCTCTCCTCGACGGTGATCGCCGTCAATACCATCCGCAGCGTCCCCGCCCGCACCTTGTCCTGCGCCCGCATCGCCTCGGTCAACTCCGCCTGCAGACTCGCCTTCGTCACGTCCATACGCCCATCCTCTCAACCCCCCGCAACCCGTTTCTGGCTCGCCTTCTTGACGGAGCACATTCGCGCCCATTGCCACAACCTGGACATACGCAACGGATCATTACCGTTGCGTATGTACAGGTTCTCTCCCAAAGGCCAGAGCACGACGTGGAAGACTGATTCGATGCATCCCCTCGTGCGAGCGATCACCGCGACCGGCGCCTTCGGCGCGAGCGGGCTGGCATACGCCTCGCTCATCGAACGCAATGCGTTCGTGCTGCGCCGCTTCACGATGCCGATCCTGCCCCGGGGCGCCGACCGCATACGAGTCGTCCAGATGAGTGATCTGCACCTCGTGCCGCGCCAAGAGCGCAAGATCCAGTGGGTGCGCCGGCTCGCGGATTTCCGCCCGGACCTGGTGATCAACACGGGCGACAATCTCGCCCACATGGAGGCGGTGCCGGCCGTCGCCCGGGCACTCGAGCCGCTGTACGGCATACCCGGCGTCTTCGCACTCGGCTCCAACGACTACTACGCCCCGCGCGCCAAGAGCCCCGCGCGCTACCTGCTCCCCGATTCGCGACAACCGATGGACGAGGACCGGCGCCTGCCCGTGGGCAAACTCATCGAGTCCTTCACCCGCGATGCCGGCTGGCTCGACCTGAACAATGCGCGCGGCAAGCTGTCCATCGGTGGGCTCGACCTCGAGTTCGTGGGCGTGGACGACCCGCATCTGGATCGGGATCGGTATGACGAGGTGGCCGGTCCCCCCGCTGGTGCCAGTGACCTTTTCCTCGGCGTGGTGCACGCGCCCTATGTCCGGGTGCTCGACGCGATGGCCGCCGACGGAGTCGATGCGATCATCGCCGGCCACACCCACGGTGGGCAGCTGTGCCTGCCCGGGTATGGCGCGCTGGTCACCAATTGCGACCTCGACCGGTCGCGCGCGAAGGGACTGAGCCGGTGGTGGGTGGGGGCCAACGGCATACCGTCGGCTCAGGCGCCGACCGAGGCGCCCTATTTGCACGTCTCCGCCGGTCTTGGGACCTCGCCCTTTGCGCCGGTGCGCTTCGGCTGCCGGCCCGAGGCGAGCCTGATCACCCTAGTGCCGCGGGCCTGACCGAAACCGATTTCAGCCGCCCGCCGCCGCTGGGTTATCCTGTCTCGTCGCTGCCGCAAGGTCGCGATCAGTTCGTGGCGCGAGCCGCGGGCGAGCCACGGGGTGTGGCGCAGCTTGGTAGCGCGCTTCGTTCGGGACGAAGAGGTCGCAGGTTCAAATCCTGTCACCCCGACCAGTGGAGAATTGGGCCCTGACCTGCGGAAACGTGGTCAGGGCCCTTCTGCTCCTCCCGCCTCCGGGCACAAGTGGGGCATAAGAGCACCGGCCGCGAGCAGGTAAGACCCCCGCGAGGCGGCAACCTCCGGGGGTCGGACGACAGCAAGTAGGAGTGCTGACGTGGCTCTCATGGTAGCCGTGGCGGCTCCGCCCGTGAAGGGCGTCGAGCTCGGCTTGCCCGTGGACCCGGTCCCCTCCCGCCGTCACCTGTCCCGTCCTGCCCAGGCGTGGGACGGGCGGTGGTCCATGGCGTAGCCCTCGATGCTTGACGCGGCGCTGGACAGGGCCTCAGCCGCGACACCAAAACGAATGACGCCCCCGGTGACTGACCTCCAGACCCCCGAACCGGCGCGGGTCGCCCACAGCACGGTCGTGCGCACACCGGCTGCGGGTCTGCGGACAGCCTGCTCCTCTGCGGAGGGCAGGCCGGACGGCGTGGGCTGGAATCAACGCGAGGTCGGCTCTTTGGGAGGGATTCCCATAACCATGTCTTCCGACTGGCCCCTTCACCCGCAACCGACCGTTGTCCAAGTAACCACCTCCCGCTGCAGGCTTCGGACCACCACCACTCCATGGTCGGGAGTCCTCGTGCAAGCCAAGGAGACCAGCGGTTCGACAGTGGGCATCACACGCTCCGCCGCACTGCCACTCCTTCTTAGCAGTGCCCAGGCCTGCGAACGGGCCTCGATCACTCTGATCTCAATGCTTGGTGCGCTCACAAAGTCATCATCTGCTAAGTATCCGGAGGTGCCCACACGAAGGTGTTGAGCACCAGAGGAGGCTAGGACGTCGAAGGGCGCCGCAACTCTCAAGATGCGATTAGGAATGGCTCTGAGCTCAAGACCGGAAACAACTGCGGAGGAATCGTGAGCACACCGGTGGCGCATTTGCATGAGCTCCTTCAGATCCTCCTTCAGGTCTATCTGCCCTCCTCCCAGCGGCTTGAGGATATCGAAACCAAGCGCCCCGGATAAGAGCCTCAACTGCTCAAATGGCGACTTGACGTGCCACATCCGGAGAGTTTCACGCAGACCATCTGGTGACATGTTGCTCCCCTCCCAGAGAAATGCGTAAGGATGGAGCCCCAAACCGCCCGACGGACTCAGTGAGGCACCCAACTCGCCAGCGAGGTGTCCCAGAGAGGAGAGATCCCAATCCCCTCGAAACACGCGCGCGCTAGCGACCTGCAACATGTTTCTCAGAGCCTTCTTACGCTGACCCTCATTTAGATCCGTGAACTGGGTCGGCCCGGCGCCGGCGTGACGCAACAATTCGGTGGTCCGCTCCATGACGAAGGTCTCAAGGAGATTGTAGGCCGACACCACCAGTCCGCGCCTCAGTACGCTGCCTCGAGCTGTCATGTCAGTGGCGATGGGCTCGGCGCATAGATCTTCCAGCGCACGGATCCCGCTCAAGAAGGAGTCGCGGGCAACGCTGGCCATCAGCTCGTTAGTTCCTTGAGGACGTCCAATGTTCGTTGCGTTCGGAACTTCAATCGACTGGGCGTATTAGTGGCGCGCCTAACTGCTTCGTCGTACTCGTCTTCGTTGAAGAGATCAGCGCAGTCCCTTGCGACCGAAGCCCTCTTTGCTATTGCAGTCCGACGTTGATCCTTGGTTAGCTCGGCAACCGCAATGGCTTGGGCGTCGAAGAGGCCAGCAAGAGCCAAGTCTCGACCAGACCTCTTGAAGGCGTCGCTTCCCCATATCGCCTCGCAGGTGTGCATGACGTCTTGGAAGAGCCTGCGCTTTCGGGAAAGTTCTTCTTCGTCATCGAAACGGTGGACCATCATGAACCGATCCAGTTCTGCACGCAGATCGCCCCGAAAGCTCCTCCACCCCTCCTCTAGGGCCAGGAAGCGCAAAACCAGTTCAGCGTCGGTCATTTTGCGGTAGGCAGGCGACGCTTTTGGCACGACCTTGAACTGTGTGCGGAGGAATTGATCCTCCGCGAGCTCGTAAATCAAATCATTAAGGGGGCCTCTATAGGCAACGTTACGAATTTCCTGTGCATTCAGGATCTCGCCACCAGTGTTGAGCCTGAGGAAGACCTCGTGCTTCAGCTCCTCACTCGACTGCCGCAGAAGTGTTGTAACTCGTAGGTTCTTCATCCCCAGGGCGACACGCACCCCTTCCGGGAGGTCGTTGACGCGGAGCCCGTTGAGAGCAGGCAAGCGCGTGAGACCCCTCAGGGCTAGCCGGTTGGCAAAGAACACAGAGATAGCCGTAAGGCGCTGCTTCCCGTCGATCACGGAGTAGGAGCCGATTCGCGCCGCGTCCTCGGCAAGGTACACGGGAGGGACCGGAATGTTGGTCATGAACGACTCGATGAGCAACGACTGCTTCTCGGCGGTCCATCGGTCTCGACGCTGAAACTTGGGTGATACGTCGACGGCGCCGGAGTCCACGAGGTGGGCTAGAGACAACAGTCCTTGGTCCGCGATCTCCAATACGGCGCTCTTCTGCGCATCCATGAAGCTTTGCAGGACGGGGTCCGCACCCATTGACGACGACGCTGTCATGTCAGACATGAGGCCACCCTCGCACAAGATGCGGGGCCAGGCGACTGGTCTCAGCGCGGCGCGGCCGCGTTCATACGCGCGAGGAGTGTTGCGACTTTCGCTCGGCCGAAGGTGGGGCAGCGACGTGCCAGCTGCGCCTCTTGGAGGCGACGCAGGATGAGCAACTCGCCCTCCTCGAGTGGGTCGACATAGCCCATCACCGTGACGATCAAGTCCACCTCGGCCATCGTCGGCGTGTAGGACGGCCCGTGAAGCAACCGCTGCTCGAGCTTCCTGACCAAAAAGGCTACGTCGATGACCCGCTCCGGGTCGGGGAAGCGACAGGCGGCGCACACCCAACGCCCACCAGCGCCCGTGCGCTTCTTGGGCAACTGGAAGATCCGCTCCCCGACAGCAACAGGGGCACCGCAGAGTCCACACGCGCCGGGATACCTGGCCTTGATCCCGAACCGAACCGCTGGGTCCACACCAGCACTATGCACTACTAGTAGGGCAGACTTCCAAGCCAAACTAGCGTGGCATCGGCGCGTGCCCACGCGTCGAGACCGAGTCGACCCAGAGCGCCAACAGCGGTGGCTCGAGAGCCGGCAGCGCGTGGGGGCGAACGTCCGCCGTCGGCGCCTCGAGCAAGGCCTTACCCAGAAGGCACTGGGTCTCGCCTGTGGACTCAGTCGTAACCAGCTCATCGAACTGGAGCACGGTCGACGCGGAGTCCTCTTCGAGCGTCGTGACGACCTGGCGGACGCACTTGGAGTCTCGGCTTCAGATCTCGTCTCGTAGGGCTCGCGTCAGCCTCGACGACCCCGGCGAACCAGAGCTCCGACGAGTTCGTTGACGGCCTCCGCCAAGCCCTCGAGGTCGCGGTCGTAGACCCTCCCAGACTCCACGCGCCGCGTCAGATCCCTCAGCGCCGTGACCCAGTCCGTCGTCGCAGAAGGCCAGCGGACAACCTCGACTTCGACTTGGTGGGTGTGGTGCTGAACGACCTTCACGGTGCGCACGCGCTCAACGTCCCGGTCGACGACCTTGACGGCCGCCAACCCCTCGGCCGCAGCCCGTCGCCGCTCCGACGCTCTGGTCCGGCAGGTCGGCGAGCACCACTTCGGCATGCGCCCACGCACTTGGACGATCACCGGGCCTCCGCACCAGCCGCACGCCAAGACCTGGCCGGGCTCGCGGGGGGACTTCCGCGACGACGCCGGATTCGCCGATGCTTCCGGTCGGTCCATGGCGTTTATTACATCACAACGAAATGAACAGAGGCCGTGAGTGCATGAGGTGTGTCTGACATCGCTGCATTCGCAATCAGTGCCTATCGAAACGTTTGGCTCCGTGAACCTTAGAACGCTCCGCTCCCCTTTAGGAAGCAGGGCCCGGTGTCCGTGTCGGGCGTAGGAGAGAGCAGAGCCATGGAGTCGCAGCAGTCGATCAGGCAGCGTGCTCGGAGAAGGGCCTTGGATGCGGCGACGGCGGCGCGCATCAGGCAGGCAGCGAAGGACCAACGCGTCAGCCGTCTTGCAGCCAAGTTGGACCGCGCTCTCGCGAGGCGCGAGGAGGCGATTGAGCGTTGGGACAGGCGGGTCGGCGAAGTCCTCATCGCACTCACGCGCGGCGAGGGTCTGACCCTCGATGAGGCGATCGCTTGGGCGGGAGTGGAGCTCCCTCGGCGACACGCCTATCGGATGCGCGCAGCGGCCGAGTCGCCTTACGGCGAGGCCGAGCCGACTGAGCCCACCTAATGGGGCAGGATCGTCCCCATGTCGACGTCGATCTACGAGGTGCTGGAGGACCTGGACGCACGCGCCACCTCGAAGGCAGACAAGGGCAGCAAGCTCGAGCGGCTCATCGCGCAGTATCTGCGCACGGATCCCGTCTACGCCGACCAGTTCAGCGACGTCTGGCTGTGGCAGGACTGGCCCGGCCGCGGCGGCAAACACGACACCGGCATCGATATCGTCGCGGTGGACCGGCTGAGCGGTGGCCACGTGGCCATCCAGTGCAAGTTCTTCGACCCCGAGTCGACTGTGTCCAAGCCCGACATCGACACCTTCTTGTCGGCATCGGGCAAGGAGGGGTTCACGCAGCGGATCGTCGTGTCGACGACCGATCGATGGAACGCTCACGCCGAGCACGCGATCCAGGGTCAGCAGATCCCCGTACGCCGGATCGGGCTAGCCGATCTCGAGGCCTCGATGATCGACTGGGATGCCTTCGACTGGACTGCCCCTGAGGCGCTGACCGTCACCGACAAGAAGAAGCTCCGGCCGCACCAGTCCAAGGCAATCCTGGACGTATGCCGTGGGCTCGCCACCGATGACCGCGGCAAGTTGGTCATGGCGTGCGGCACGGGGAAGACGTTCACCTCGTTGCGGTTGGCCGAGCAACTCGTCGGCGCGGGCGGCAGCGTGCTCTTCCTCGTGCCCTCGATCAGCCTGCTGTCGCAAACATTGCGGGAGTGGGCCACGGAGGCCGAGGTACCGCTGTCCCCCTTGGCCGTGTGCTCTGACCGCAAGGCAACTGCGCGGTCGAAGGCGACGAGCGAGGACATCTCCGCGGTCGATCTCGCACTCCCCTCGACGACCAACATCGCGATCCTCGAGTCACGGTGGACCCAGGCCATCCGCGACACAGCGTCAATGACCGTGGTGTTCGCGACCTACCAGTCGATCGACGTCGTCCACCAGGCGCAGAGTCAGGGCGACCTACCGGCCTTCGATCTCATCGTCTGCGACGAGGCGCACCGCACGACCGGAACGACTCTGGCGGGCGAGGACGAGTCTGCGTTCGTGCGGATCCACAACGCGGCTTACATCAAGGGCAGCAAGCGGCTCTACATGACGGCGACGCCGCGGATCTATGACGACTCCTCCAAGGCCAAGGCCGGCGAGGCAAGTGCAGTGCTCGCGTCGATGGATGACGTGTCCGTGTTCGGGGAGGAGTTCCATCGCCTCGGGTTTGGGGAGGCAGTGGCGCAAGGCCTGCTCGCCGACTACAAGGTCCTCGTCCTCGCGGTCGACGAGACAGCCGTGTCGCGGACCTTCCAGCTCCAGCTCGCCGATGAAGGCAACGAGTTGCGCCTCGACGACGCCGCGAAGATCGTCGGCTGTTGGAACGGTTTGGCCAAGCGCGGTTCCGCGGAGCACTCCTTCGATGCCGATCCGGCACCGATGCGGCGAGCCGTCGCGTTCGCGGGGACCATCCAGGATTCCAAGCGAGTGGAGGCCCTCTTTGCGGAGACCGTCGCTCAGTACGCTGCCGCCCACGACCTCGATGACGCCGGCGGCGAGCCGCTGCTGACCTGCGAGATCCAGCATGTCGACGGGTCGTACAACGCCTTGGAGCGCAACACCCGACTGGACTGGCTCCGCGCCGATGTGCCCGATGGCGTGTGTCGCATCCTCACCAACGCACGCTGCCTGTCCGAGGGCGTCGACGTGCCAGCGCTCGACGCGGTCATGTTCCTCTCGCCGCGCAAGTCGGTCGTCGACATCGTCCAGTCCGTCGGCCGTGTGATGCGCCGTTCACCGGGCAAGCAGTACGGCTACATCATCTTGCCGGTCGGTATCCCGGCCGGGATGACCCCGGAGCAGGCTCTGCGTGACAACAAGCGGTATGCCGCGGTGTGGGAGGTCTTGCAGGCTCTGCGGGCGCACGACGAGCGGTTCAACGCGATGGTCAACCGGATCGAGCTGGTCAAGCAGCGTGACGACAAGATCAACGTCATCGGCGTGCCCGCTCCGGAGCGCGACGGGACGGACGACCAGAGAGGCACTCAGGGGACGCTTTCGCTTGCCTTCCTCGACGAGTGGCGTGAGGCGATCTACGCGAAGGTTGTCGCGAAGGTCGGTTCGCGGCGCTACTGGGAGGACTGGGCCAAGGACATCGCCGACATCGCTCAGCGTCACGTCACACGCATCACAGCACTCCTCGACGGGGGCAACGCCACTGTCACAACAGAGTTCGACCGTTTCCTTCAGGGCCTGCGAGGCAACCTCAACGACGGCATCTCGCGGGCCGATGCGGTCGACATGCTTGCCCAGCACCTCATCACCAGGCCTGTGTTCGACGCCCTGTTCGGCGGCTATGACTTTGCGGCGCACAACCCGGTCGCCCAGACGATGGAGCGGATGCTCGCGGCTCTCGACGAGCACAACCTCGACGACGAGAACCACTCGTTGGAGAAGTTCTACGACTCGGTGCGGATGCGGGTCCAGGGTGTCGACACTGCCGAAGGGCGGCAGAAGCTGATCGTCCAGCTCTATGACACCTTCTTCGCCACGGCCTTCAAGAAGACGGTCGACAAGCTCGGCATCGTCTACACGCCTGTCGAGATCGTCGACTTCATCCTTCGCTCCGCCGATGACGTCCTGCGGCAACACTTCGGCCAAGGCCTGACCGACGAGGGGGTGCACCTGCTCGACGGTTTTGTCGGCACCGGCACGTTCATCACTCGGCTGCTCCAGCTCGGGCTCATCGAGCCGCAGGACCTGGCCCGCAAGTACCACCACGAATTGCACGCCAACGAGATCCTGCTGCTTGCGTACTACATCGCTGCGGTCAACATTGAGACGACGTATCAGGACCTCCGCGGCGAGCTCGGCGACCCTGGCGACTACGAGGCCTTCCCGGGTCTGATCCTCACTGACACCTTCCAGTCCTGGGAGGACAACGACACCCTCGACACGACCGTCTTCGTCCAGAACAACGAACGTCTCGAGCGCCTCAAAGCCCTCGACATCCAGGTCATCGTGGGTAACCCGCCGTACTCCTCCGGCCAGGACTCCGCCAACGACGACAACGCCAACGAGTCCTACCCGACACTGGATAGGTCAATTAGAGAGTCGTACGCCGCACGATCTTCTTCTACGTCTCTGGCTCGACTCTATGACTCCTATATTCGCGCCATTCGTTGGGCATCCTTGAGGATAGCCGAACGCGGAATGGTTGCATTTGTGACCAACGGAGGCTGGCTAACATCTCGAATGGCAGACGGGCTGCGACGGAGCATTGAGCTCGAGTTCAGTGACGCCTACATTCTGAACTTGCGTGGCGACCAGAAGGGTGATTGGCGCCGCGAAGGCGGAAAGGTCTTCGAGGGAGGCAGCACCACCTCTGCAGCCATACTGATTCTCGTCAGGGACCCTAAGCGAAACTCTCGCGCAGAGATCCACTACGCAGACATCGGCGACTATCTCAGCCGTGACGAGAAGTTTGTCAAGTTGGTTAATGCCTCGAACTTCTCCGGTGTTGATTCCATAGTCCTACAGCCGAACAGTCATGGAGACTGGATCGACCAACGAAGCAGCACCTTCGGCGCTTACCTGCCGATCGAGAGGGTGTTCTCCGGCACCACGAAGGGCGTGGTCACCAACCGTGACGCTTGGGCGTACAACTTTTCCCGGTCGGCGGTGCGCACCAATGTCGAGCGCATGCTGACCGCGTATAACTACGCTTTGGGGGGACTGCCGCCAACCGACAAGTCAGTCATCAACTGGTCACGTTCATTGTCTTCTCGATTCCGAAGCAACAAGAGGGTGCCCCTCCCTGACGCTTCCCACTACCGTCAGAGCAGTTATCGACCCTTCACGCGCGCGTGGCTCGCCTTCTACTCACCCGTTAATGAGGTGCAGTACAGAACAAGCGATTACTTCCCACTTTTTGGCAGCAACAACCCAGGCTTCACGCTAACGGGCCCTTCGTCTCACTATCCCTTCTGTGCGATCGCTACCAACTTCACTCCCGATCTTCACCTCCTCGACACCGGGCAGTTCTTTGCCCGTTGGCGTTACGAGAAGGTTGAGGCTGAAGAGGGGATGCTCGCACTCGATCTGGCAGACAGCGATCGTGGGATTGACGGGTACCGGCGGATCGACAACATCACCGACCACGCGCGCGAGACTTTCGCCGCGGGATACGGGGAATCGATCACCAAGGACGACATCTTCTTCTATGTCTACGGCCTGCTCCATTCCCCCGACTACCGCGACACGTATGCGGCCGACCTCAAGAAGATGCTGCCCCGCATCCCACTGGTCACCGACCCGTGGCCGTACGTCGAGGCCGGTCGCCAGCTGTCGGACCTCCATCTCGGCTACGAGGCCGTCGCGCCATATCCGCTTGAGGGCCTTGACGATCCAGCGCCAGCCGGCGACGCGGCATACGAGCACTTCCGCGTTGACAAGATGGCGTTCGCGAAGGTCCGCGACCCCGAAACCAAAAAGCTCGTACCGGATCGCTCGACCGTGGTCTACAACTCGCGGATCACCGTGAGCGGCATCCCCGAGGAGGCGTACCGCTACATGCTCGGGTCGCGGTCAGCGATCGAGTGGATCATCGACCGCTACCAGGTGAAGACCGACAAGTCCTCCGGCATCGTCAACGACCCCAATGACTGGTCCCGCGAGGTCGGCGACCCCCGTTACATCATCGACTTGCTGGCCCGCATCGTCACCGTCAGCCTGGAGACGATGAAGATCGTCGACGCTCTCCCGGACCTTGAGATCCGCGACGGAGATTCAGAGTGAAGCTGGGACCCCAGCGGGAAGGAGACCGATGAAATCAGCATGGGTCATCCGATCAGGCCGCTACGGCGAACGCGATGACTGGGCCATCGCGAATGGGTTCTCGGGCGGCGGATGGAAGGAAGTCCCTGACCTCACGCCGTTCACCACGCGCGAGGACGTGGAGCAGGTCGTAGCGGATACGTTCGGGACGGACTCACCAGGCCTGGTCGCTTCCTACACCGGCCAGATGTGGGCCCTTCGCCACCGCATCGAGGTGGGTGACCTTCTGATCCTTCCGATGAAGACGACCCGTGAACTGGCGATTGGACGGGTGACGTCGGGATACCAGTACCTGGCCCATGAGGAAGATCCGAACTGTCGCCACGTCGTCGCGGTCGAGTGGCTGCGACGAGTTGCCCGAACCGTGGTGAAGCAGGACCTGCTCTACACCCTCGGCAGCGCCATCTCGATCTTCTCTCCGTCTCGCAACAACGCGGTCGCCCGCCTCGACCACCTCTTGACCCACGGTGAGGATCCCGGATCCGTGGCAGTTACCCCCAAGGACGGGCCTAGCAAGAGCCACGTCGAGGACAGCGCGGTCGATGACCCCGAGTCCAAGCCAAACGTCGCGGAAGTCGCAGCCGATCAGATCTCGGCGCGGATCGGTGAGGAGTTCGCGGGCCACGCGTTCGCTCACCTCGTCGCAGTGCTCCTCGAAGCTGAGGGGTTCGAGGTCGACGAAGCACCGCCCGGCGCTGACGGCGGCATCGACATAACCGCGGGCCGCGGCCTCCTTGGCCTCGAGTCGCCGAAGCTGATCGTGCAGGTCAAGACGGGTCAGATCGGCTCCGAGGTCGTCGCACAGCTCAATGGCTTGGTGAGCACGCACGGCGCGGACTATGGCCTCCTCGCGACCTGGACGGGCCTGAGCAAGCCAGCCAAGGACGCGGTCAAACATCAGCGGTTCCGCGTCAAGGTGTGGGATGCGTCGGACGTGATCGCCGCAGTCCAACGCAACTACGACCGACTGCCTGAGGACGTCAGAGCCCGCATCCCGATGGAGAGGGTTTGGATGCTTCGCGAAGACTAATGACTGAACGCGATGCGCGCCGTCGCGCAGGCGTGGCCCGCTTGAGCAATCGTCCCAACAGTGTTGGGACGATTGTCTTGGGCCCAACGTATTCGAGTTTCATGTGCATGACGTGACCCTCCGCGACGATCGTCTCGCTTTGGGAAGGCGAAGGAGGTCATGCCATGACACAGAAGCCCCGTCGTCAGTTCGAATCACTCGCCCAGGCCGCCGAGAGGACTGGACTCAGCACCCGGACCCTCCGACGGAGGATCGCCGCTGGTGACCTGAGTGCCTACCGCAGCGGCCCCCGCGTCATCCGCCTTGACCCGGACGACGTCGACCGGCTCATGGTCCGCATACCAACAGCCAGTTGACCGATCTCGGGTACACCGTTGGCGGAGCGTTGGGCCACTGTCACAGTCAGTTGCCACAATGGCTGTATGCGCGTAGGGGTCTACATCGATGGGTACAACCTCTACTACGGCGGTCGGGGCATCTGCGGTCGGGGCACGGCCGGTTGGCGGTGGCTCGACATACGCGCGATGCTCGAGGGGGTTGTCTCGGCGCACTCAGGTTGGCCGACTATCGCCGACAGTCGCGTGGTGTTCTGCACGGCACGCATCCGCGGTCGCGACAACGTTGACAGCCAAAGGGACCAGGACACATACCTCCGGGCCTTGGTTCAGCATGGCGCAGTGGATGTCATCGAGTTCGGCACCTACGTCGCGAGGACGGCCACCGCCCCGCTAGCGACGGCTGATCGCCGCGGCCGCCCTGTCCTGACTGAAGCCCGGTGGCCCCTCATGGTGCGAGACGGCCAAGGCGTCGATGTGCCCAGGGCAACCTTCATGGCGTCCGTTGCTCGCCGCGAGGAGAAGGGCAGCGACGTCAATGTCGCTAGCCACATGCTCGTCGATGTCCTCGGAGGCTCCGTGGACGCAGCCGTCGTCGTGAGCAATGACAGCGATCTGAAGATGCCGGTTGACGTCGTCAGACAACATGTCCCGCTCGGGCTTGTGAACCCGACCAAGGGCTACCCTGCCGGCGCGCTGAACGCTGCTCCTTCGACCGGGGTGGGTGGCCACTGGTGGTACCAGCTGACTATGACCGACTTCACGATCCACCAAATGCCCGCGTCGGTGGGTCGTCTCACGCGGCCCGTCGGATGGTGACATGAATAAACCCGGCCCCTGAGGGGCCGGGCGGTATGGAGCGAGTGTACACACAACCGGTGTCACTGCACCCCTAGCCCCGGGACTCGGCCATCCGGCAACGTGCGAACCGAAGACCCCGGAACGATCCCTGGCCTCGGCCACATCGCCGGGGTTTCGTCATGTGGTGGGCGCTATGCGTGGAGGGCCGTGAGCCTACCCGCCCACCGCACCGCGGCGCTTGGCCCACTTCTTGGCCTCCTTGGACATTCGGGCAGCGATGACGGCATCACGGCCTTGGGCAGCGTGTTGATACCGCAAGGCGGCTCGCGGCGTCGAGTGCCCGATCCGCGCCATGAGCTCAGCGAGGGTAGCGCCCGACTGCGCGGCCATGACAGCCCCGGTGTGCCTCAGGTCGTGGACCCGCAGGTCCGGCCGGCCGGCGCTGTTCCTCGCCTTGATCCAGTGCCGTCGGAAGGTGTTCGAGTGCAGCTGGATGTCAAGGTCGCCCAACGACGGGAAGAGCAGCGCCTCCCGTCCCGCAGCGACGTGCTTCTTCAGATGCTCTCTCAGCGCAGGCACGAGGTGCGGCGGGATGGCCACGGCCCGAACGCTCGCGGCGGTCTTGGGCGTGTCCACGCTCACCTCGCCATGCACGCGCACCACGCCACGCTCGACGTGGATGACGCCAGCCGCCAGGTCGACGTCCTTGCGTCGGAGCTCGGTGACCTCGCCGAACCGGAGACCGCACCAGGCGCCGATGAGGACCAGGGCCCGCCAAGCGTCCGGGATCCCGTCGAGGACCGCTTCCAGGTCTCCAAGCGTCGCCGGCTCGATCGAACGCGCCCGCTTCGTCACCCCGGCACCGCGGACCCGGCACGGGTTGGAGCCCAGGATCTCGTCGGTCACCGCTGTCGAGAGAATCGAGCGCAGCAGGCTGTAGGTGTGGGCACGCTGGGTCGGCGTTTTCGTCCCCAACCCGATGTGCCACTTGCGAACGGCTTGGGGCGTGATGTCACGCAACGAGACCTCGCCGAACGCCGGCAGGATGAACCGATCCAGCTGGCTTCGATAGAGCGCACGGGTCCGCGGTTTGAGGTCACGCTGCTCGAGCCACGCTTCGGCATAAGGCCCGAACATCTCGGTCGACCGCTTGACCTTCGCCCGTCGCGACCGCGCCGGCGACCACTCATCGTTCTGCAGCAGCCGACGCTCGGCCACCAGCCACGCCTCGGCGTCCATCTTCGTGTCGAAGGTCGACGGCGCCCGGTGGAAGGCCTGGTCGGGACCCATGTAGAACGCCTGCCAGCGCCCGTTGGCTCGCTTGCGAATCGTGCCGAAGTCGCGCTTTGCCCTCGTCATTGCGTGACACCCGGGGTCACAAGCGGACATAACTGGGGCATAACTAGCGACATCTCATGTCCCCTTGTGCCCGGTCCTCTCACGCGCTAGATTTTACGTCACCGCAGGTCAGATGCCTACGGTGCAGTTCAGAGGACCAAGCCGAATCTGGCGCGTGAACAGTTCAAATCCTGTCACCCCGACTAGTTGACCATTTGGTCCCTGACCTGCGGAAACGCCGTCCGCCCACACATCGTCGCCCCGCACTCTAGAGTGCGCTGGTGGAGTTCAAGTTCGCCGGCCAGGTGATCGAGTGGCGGGGGCCCTCGCCATACCTCTTCGTTCCGACTCCGGCAGAGGTCTCCGCGGAACTGCGGGAGCGGCCGGAACTCAGCTACGGCTGGGGGTGCATCGCGGCGCACGCGCGCATCGGTGAGACCGAGTTCACGACCTCACTGATGCCGCGGCAGGGGACCTATCTCGTCCCCGTGAAGGTTGTGGTGCAGCGCGCGGAAGGCGTCGGCCTCGGCGATGTCGTCACCATCGGCATCCGAGTGGCCGAGCGGGCGACGTAAGTCGACGGGCAGGAACCCCGTAACGCCTACTCCATGCCCTCCTCGGCGAGGGTGCGCCGACGCTTGGTCCAGTGCCAGAGCACCGCAAGCACAACGATCGCGAGGACGACCAGGGCTGACCCCTGTCCGAAGCGCGTGACCACCCGCTGATAGGAGTGCCCGGCGAAGAAGCCGATCGCGACAACCGCTGCGCCCCAACACAATCCGCCCACGGCGTTCCACGGCAGGAAGGTGCGATACGGCATCCGCGCCGTCCCAGCGAGAGCTGGCATCACTGCCCGGAAGAACGCGGTCCAGCGGCCGAGGAAGACGGCCGAGCCACCGCGGCGCCGCAGGAAGTCCTGCGCGCTGTCGAGCTGCTTGCGACGCTGGTCGAAGAAAGGGTGCGCGATGATCCGACTCCCCCAGATCCGCCCGATCTCGTACCCCACGCTGTCCCCGGCGATCGCCGCCAGCACGACGATGAGTCCCAGGGCCCAGACATTGACTTCCCCCAGGCTCGCCGCGACGCCCCCGAGGACCGCGACGGTCTCTCCGGGCACGACGAAGCCGACGAAGAAGGCGTCCTCAACGAAGACGACGATCCCGACGATCGTGTAGATCAGCCAGCTGGGCTGGTGGAGGATCTTGCTCAGCACCGTGTCCATGGCGGTGACGATTGTGCGGCATACGCCTGAGGTCTCGCTGAGCCGCCGCGGTCTTGGTCCTGCGGACTACAGATATGTAGGACCTCGGGGCTTGGCCAAGCGTGCTGAGTCCGGGTCTCGCCGCAGTTCTGTAGCCGGTCGGCCCGCCCAAGCGCCGGGCACAATGGATTTGACGGGCGGCGGGGCGGTGGCCGAGCCTGGAGGCATGTGGAACTGACCTCTCGCCCCCATCCGTCGAGCGATTCCGAGGTCCCCCATGCCCGCTTCCCTGCACCTAACTGCCCTCGCGGCCGGCTTTGGCGCGCGTCCGCTGTTCACCGGTCTCGACCTGGTCGTCGGTCCCGGCGATGTCGTTGCCGTGGTCGGCCCGAATGGCGCCGGCAAGTCGACGCTGCTGCGCATCATCGCCGGCGAGCACGCGCCCGACGGGGGCGCGGTCCGCACCTCCCCGACGGACGCGACGGTTGGCTACCTCCCCCAGTCCCCGCCGCGCGGTGACGAGACGATCTTGGAGTATTCCGCCCGCCGCACCGGAGTCGCAGCCGCCCAGGCCGAGTTCGATTGCGCTACAGCAGCACTCACGGCGGGTGAGCAGGGCGCCGAGGACCGGTATGCCGCCGCGTTAGACCGCTGGCTCGCTCTCGGAGGCGGCGATCTGGACGCCCGGCTGGGCGAGACGCTGGCCCGTGTTGGCCTGGACGTGGCGGTCGACCGGCCGCTGGGAGAGCTGTCGGGCGGCCAGGCCGCACGCGCCTCTCTCGCGTCAATCCTGTTGAGCCAGCACGACATTCTGCTCTTGGACGAACCCACCAATAACCTGGACCAGGCCGGGTTGGGGGTGCTCACGGCATACCTCAGCTCCGTGAGCGGACCGGTGCTTGTCGCCTCGCACGACCGGCGCTTCCTCGACGAGGTGGCGACGGGGGTGGTGGAACTGGATCTGCACCAGCAGGCCGTCCACCACTACACCGGCGGGTGGTCCGACTATCGCGCGGCAAAAGCGCTGGCGCGGTCACAGGCGGTGGCCGCCTACGACACCTACATCGCGGAACGCGACAGCCTCGCCGCTCGCGCGCGCCGGCAGAGCGAATGGGCGGCCAAGGGCCGGGCACAGAAGTCCGATCTCGGCCCGCACGCGGGAATCGCCAAGAAGTATGCCGAGGATCAGGCCAAACGAATGGACCAGCGGGCCGCCCGGGCTCGGGCCGCAGCCGAGCGGCTCGACATCGTCGAGCAACCCCGCAAGGAGTGGGAGTTGCGCTACACGATTGCGCAGGCAACCCCGTCCGCGGATGTCGTGTTGACGCTCGATCAGGTCGTCGTCGAGCGTGCCAATTTCCGGCTGGATCCGGTCTCCACGCACCTTGCGCGCGGCGACCGCGTGGCGTTGCTGGGTCCAAATGGCAGCGGCAAATCGACTCTCCTGCAGGCGATGCTGGGACGCGTGCCGATAACGTCGGGTCGGCTCTCGTGGGGAAGCCGGGTGCACCTCGGCACGCTCGATCAGGGTCGGGACATGCTGGCTGGGGATGAGGAACTGCTTGCCGCCGTTGCCCGCGCGCTCGGCGAGACCGACGTCGCGACCGTGCGAACGCTGCTCGCGAAGTTTGGGCTTGGCGCGGAGATCGTCGGTCGCCGCTGCGACTCGCTCTCCCTCGGCGAGCGAACTCGCGCCGCGCTGGCGATCCTGCAGGGTCGGGCGGTGAACACCGTGATCTTGGATGAGCCGACGAATCACGAAGACGTCGAGGGCATCGAGCAGTTGGAGGCGGCCCTTCGGGCATTCGACGGGACACTGGTCATCGTGACCCACGACCGCGCCCTGCTCGAGACCATCCAACCGACGCGCGTCTGGCGGCTGCATCGCGATGGCGCCGAAGCGACGTTCACGACAGCGGACCGATGATTCGACAACGCTTCTCCGGCCAGATCGCCGGCCTAGGGACGAGAAGCGGGACGCGGCTCGTCATCGGCACCTGGTGGGAGTCGCCGTTCGGCCGGTTCACCGATGTGATGATCGAGCGGGCCGACGGCCACCGTGTGCTGGTCGCGCCCACGGCGCAGGTCCGGGATTTCGTGGCCGAGACCTACACCTTCGACGAGACGCGAATCGAGCCGATCGACCTGCAGCGCAATGACGCTCGATGGTCTCTGGCGGCCGAGTCACTCTCGGTGAGCCTCACGATCGGACGGCGACGGCCATTGGGGTGGGGGCTGCGCGGCATACCCCGCCCACTCGCGACGAGCACCGCCTGGGCGAGCGCCGTCGACCCCATCGCCCGAGTCGTCCTGCGCGGCGTGCGGACGCGCGGCGTCGCCCGGCCCGGCCGACGGGAGTGGTATGCCGCCACCGACGTGCGCGCCATCACCTCCGTCTCCGGGCGGTTGGACGGGGAGCCACTCGGCGACCTGCGCCCGGTCGACCCGCCATGCCGCTTCGGCTTCTCCTCGACGCCCCGCGCCCCCGGGGTCACAACCGTGGTGACGACCGTCGAGACCACCTAACGCACCCGCTGAAAATCACTGGTTAGAGCACCGGGCGCCTGCCTAGCATTTCTCGCCGACGCAACCGGGCAGACGCCCGGTGGCCACGCACTGCGTACCCCAACCCCCGACCATCAGCCCACGTCGAGAATGCCCACCAAGGAGGTGACCCCATGACCGTCGTCGTGCTCAACACGACCTACGAGCCCCTGCACACCGTCTCGGTGCGGCACGCCATGACGATGCTGTGGCGTGGGGTCGCTGCGGTGCTCGAGGAGGGGCCGGAGATGTTCGGGCCGATGCCGCGGCCGAAGGTGCTGATCCTGACGCGCTACGTCAAGACGGCCTGGAAGTATGCCCGCCGGCGCACCGGCCGCGCGACCTTCGCCCACGGCACCAAGGTCACCGTCGTCGCGTCCGACCCGCTCGCGATCTACACCCGCGAGGGCGTCATCAAGCGCGACCACGGGCAGTGTGCCTACTGCGGCCAGCCGACGGCGACCACAATGGACCACGTGTTGCCGAAATCGCGTGGCGGGGCGACCGATTGGGCTAATGCGGTCGCCGCGTGCGAGTACGACAACTGGCGCAAGGGCGACCGGACCCCCGAGGAGGCCGGTATGCCATTGCTCTGGCAGCCCTTCGTGCCCACGGTCTACGACCTAACGTGGGGCGCACCGGGTCTCGCGCAACCGCAGACGCGCACCGGCCGCCCAATCAACGCGGCCTAAACACCGCGCTACCGCTTGATATTGGTCGTGTTCGCGACCGATACCAAGCGGTAGGGCGGTCGTGAGGGCGGGTGGCGTCGGGCGCTCGGTAGGCTGCAGCACGACCAATCCGGCGGCATGGTGGCCGCCCGCCCCGAAGGAGCCCCTATGCGCCGTCCCCATGTCACTATCCTCGGCGGCGGATCGTGGGGGACGGCCGTCGCCTCGATCGCCGCGCGCAATGCGCCGACAACGATCTGGGCCCGCGACGAGGCGACGGTCGAGGACATCAACACTCGGCATATCAACAGCCGCTATCTCGGCGACCTGCCGATCAATCCGGCGCTGCGGGCGACCACCGATCTCGCGCAAGCCGTCGCCCAGGCGGATGTTCTCGTCCTCGGCGTGCCCTCCCAAGCCTGCCGCGCCGTCCTCGGTGAGGCCGCCGACCACCTGCGTCCGTGGGTGCCCGTGGTCTCGCTGGTCAAGGGCCTCGAGCAGGGCAGCCAGCTGCGGATGACGGAGGTCGTCAGCGAGGTCCTGCCCGGACACCCGGTCGGCGTCCTCAACGGCCCGAATATCGCCCGCGAGATCGTGCAGGGGTATGCCGCCGCGGCCACCCTCGCGATGCCCGACCAGCAGCTTGCCGAGTCATTGCAAGGCATCCTGCGCTCGACGATGTTCCGCGTCTACACCTCCACCGATGTCGTCGGCGTCGAGGTCGCCGGGGCGCTGAAGAATATCTTCGCCATCGCGACGGGCTTCGGCGACGGCCTGGAGGCCGGCGACAACACGCGCGCCATGGTGATCACCCGGTCGCTTCGGGAACTGACCCGACTCGGGGTGGCGATGGGCGGGCACGAGCAGACCTTCTCCGGCCTGGCGGGCATGGGCGACCTGATCGCGACCTGCACCAGCCCGCACAGCCGCAATCGCCGCGTCGGCATCATGCTCGCGCAGGGCAAGAATCTCGACGAGATCGCCGCCGAACTCAAGCAGGTGGCCGAGGGCGTGAAGTCCTCCTCCGTCGTCGTCGAACTCGCGCGGGAGCATGGTGTCGAGATGCGCATCGCCCGCGAGGTCGATGCGGTAATCAACCACGGGCAGGCCGTCGTCAAGGCCTACCGCGGGCTGCTGCGCGAGGCGCCTGAGCACGAGTTCCACGGCGAATCCTGGTAACCGACGCCGAGGCGCAACCCCTGCCTCTTGACATCGATAGTCGATATGCATAACGATATTCGTTGTATCGACAGTCGATACGTCTTGGGGAAGGGGAACGCCCATGAACGACACCACTCGCCGACCAGCACGCCGCACCGAGCGCAAGGACTGGTTGGCCTTCGACCGCAGTGACCGGATTGGGCTGACCATCCTGCTGTGGCTGGTCGGCGCCCGGACCTTGGTCGCCAGCGTCGGCCTGCCGATCCTGCGCTGGATTCAGGGCGAGCCGATCAGCCTGCCGCTCTCCAGCGCGGTCACGGTCCCCGAACTCGACCGGACCGGCGTGCTCTACAGCCCAGCGGACTATGCCGTCGACTACTCGAACCCCGGCGCCGGAGCGCGGATCCTTGACCTCCTGCCCGGTGTACTCCTGACGGCCGTCGTCATCGCGTGCATCGCGATCTTCCTGCGCATCATGCGCTCCATCAGTTCCGGTCAGCCATTCGCCGCTGGCCAGGTTGGCCGCTGGCGCGCCATCGCCTTCCTGCTGATGATCGGCCCCGCAGTCGCCTTATTCGCGCGGATGGCCGTCGACGGCGCGCTGGCCTCGAACCTCGACCTCGGCGGACTCGACCTGATGGTAAGCATGACCCTGCCGTGGCTGCCCATGACGATAGGGCTGGTCGCTGCGTTGATCGCGGAGGCCTTCAAGGTCGGGGCCAAGCTCTCCGATGATGCCGACGGGCTGATCTGATGCCGGTCGACGAGCCCCATCGCGTGATCTGCCATCTCGATCACCTTCTGCAGCAACGAGATATGACGCTCGCAGCCCTCGCGGATGCCGTCGGCGTCACCGTCGTCAACCTCTCCATCCTGAAGAACAATCGCGCCAAGGCGGTCCGCTTCAGCACCTTGACCGCGATCTGCGATGTCCTTCAGTGCGGCATCGGCGACCTCTTCTCGGTCGAGGCGGAGTGAGCCGCGAGCACCTCGGGGGCGATGTGATTGCCTAGCCCTATGACGCGCCAACCCTCCGCCCGCTCGGACGTCCCGGCCTTCACGGTCATGACCGTGCTTCAGGCAGTGGCCGCGGCGCGGGCGGAGGGTCGCGATGTCATTAACCTGTGCGCGGGCGAGCCGGGCCAAGGGGCGCCGACGGCGGTCCGGGAGGCGGCGGCATACGCCATGAGCGGAGCGATTCCGTTGGGCTACAGCGAGACTCGCGGCATACGCCCCCTTCGTGAGGCGCTTGCTTCCCACTATCGCCGCTGGTATGACCTCGACCTCGATCCCGACCGCATCTGCTTGACCACCGGCAGTTCCGGTGGTTTCCTCCTGGCATTCCTCGCGGCCTTCGACCACGGCGACAAGGTGGCGGTCGCGCGGCCGGGATACCCGGCCTATGTCAACATCCTGCGCTCGCTCGGGTGCGAGGTCGTCGAACTGGACACTGGAGCCGAGGTGCGCTTCCAGCCCACGGTCGAGTTGCTCCAGCGCGCCCACGCGCAACGCCCGCTCGCCGGCGTGGTCCTCGCGAGCCCCGCCAACCCGACCGGCACGATGATTCCGCAGGAGCAGATGCGCGAGTTGCTCGCGTGGTGCCACGCCGCCGGGGTGCGCGTCGTCAGCGACGAGATCTACCACGGCGTGAGCTACACCGGCTCCACCGGCACGTGTGCCTGGTCGTATGACGACGCCTCCCTCGTCGTCTCCTCCTTCAGCAAGTTCTGGGGTATGACCGGCTGGCGCCTTGGCTGGCTGCTCATGCCGCAGGACCTCGCGCCGCGCATTGACGCGCTCGCCGGGAACCTCGCGCTCTGCGCGCCGGTCCCCGCGCAGCACGCCGCCATCGCCGGCTTCACCGAGGCGGCGTATGCCGAGTGCGAGGCCGCCGTCACCGGCTTCGCCGAAGCCCGCCGACTCGTGCTCGAGGCTCTCCCGCGGCTCGGGTGGACCGGCGTGGCGCCGGCCGATGGTGCCTTCTACGTCTACGCGGGCATCGCGAATCAGCTTGGGCCGTATGCCGATTCAGTCGCCTGGTGCGCCGCGCTACTCGCCGAAGAGGATGTCGCGCTGACGCCCGGCGTCGACTTCGACCGGGTCCACGGTGGCGAGTATGTCCGCCTCTCGCTGGCCTCCGGGCCGGGCCCGGTGGCTGCCGCGATCGAGCGCATCCTCGCCTTCCAGGACCGGCTCGCGAAGGATCAGTCGTGACGTGAGGCGCGCAACTGCTCGGTGAAGATCGTCGAGGCCACGCGGCCGATCAACTCCATCGCGGCGAGGATCTCGCTGAGTTCCTTCTCGAAAGTCAGCGCCCGCTCGGCCCGGTCGGGACCGTCCTTGAGCACGCCCTGGTTCTCGGCGAGTTGCAGACCGGTCGCGAAGAGCAGGGCCGACACCGGCTCCGCGGAGGCGATGCGTCGCTGGGCGAGCAATTGCTGCCCATAGGCCAGCGCCTCTTTGGTGATCGCGGCCTTGTCCAGTTCGCCGCCCGCCGGCTGGTGCGCCAGCACATCGGCGATGATGCCGTAGGACTCGAAGAAGGGCCGGATCGTGAACGGCGCCACAAGTGGAACGCGGCTGCGCAGATAGGTCTCGATCTCAAAGCCGGGATCGACCAGACGCGCTTGCCACTCCGGATCGGCGGTCGCCATCTGCTGCTCGATCTCTTTGCGGTAGACCGACTTTTCCTGGAAGTAGAAGTCGAACTTCAGCAGATCACGAAGCCGCTCCACCTGCCGCCAAAAGACGTCAAGCCGGTCGGCGCCAGGTTGCGCCTGACGGCTGGCGAGGACGAGCGCGATCTCGCAGATCGCGCCAAGTTGGAAGACGTGAATGATCGAGTTGCGATAGAAGGTCGCGGCCAGTTGCTGCTTCTCGGTGATCTGCCAGACCGTATGCCGTGACCCCGGCACCCGGGTCACGGTCCCGGACGCGGCGAGCGCCGAGAGCACCTGCTCGACGCCCGCCACAGTGCGCAAGTTGGCGACGGAATCTGCTTGTGGCACAACGAGTTCGTCGAGATAGTCGAGGATCGGCGCGACGCCCGCCGTCACCTGGGCGGACGTCATCGCCACTCCCTGCGCGCCGAGCAAGATGGCCGTCACGAGCGCGGTCGGCGTGACGGGCGCGGCCTTGTTGACCCGCCAGGCCACCTCGAAGGCCATCTTCTGCAGGGCCAAGCGGCGCTTGTCGGGATCCTGCGCGATCTCCCCATTGGGCGGACCCATGATCGAACGCATCGAGACCGGCTCGGGATAGCGAATGTAGATCTTGCCGTAGTGATTTTGTCCCTGGGCCTTGATGAAGTTGTAGAGCCATGAGAAGCCCTCGGCGGTCTTCTTGCCGCCCTGGGCGTACTCGGCATACTCCCCGACTTCGTGCAATTGGTCGAAGGTGATGGCGACCGGCTGCAGCGCAATGTCATCGGAGCGACCCTCGACATAGGGCTCCGCGGCGAAGGAGAGCAGCCCGAGCTTCGGCGGCAGCATCTTCCCGGTCCGCGAGCGCGTGCCCTCGATGGACCAGGAGAGGTTGAAGCGCTTCTCGGCGAGATAGCCGACGAACTCCTTGAGCATGAACTTGTAGAGCGGGTCACCAATGCTGCGGCGGATGAAGATGACGCCCGCGCGACGCATGATCGCGCCCATCGGACCGAACGCCATGTTGATGCCCGCGAACATGTGCGGGAGCGGAAGTCCGTTCTCGTGCAAGGACACTGACAGGACGGGGGTATCGAGATTGGACCGGTGCGACCACAAGAAGATGACCGGTCGCTCGGCCATCGTGCGACGGAGTCGCTCAATCTCCTCCGGCAGGCTGTCGATCTTTTGCTCGAAGCCGCGCTGATAGACCGCCCGGCCGACGCGTGGGAAGACATCGATGAAGAAGCGCCCCCAGCCGGTCGCGAGTTCCTCGAGGATCTCATCGACCTTTTCGTCGGTGACGGCTTTCGGGCCGAGCTCGGCGCGGATCTGCGCCAAGCCCTCCTGGAAGTGCCGGTTCGCGAGGATCTCGTCCTTGACGAGTTTGGCCGACTTGAACTGCGGTCCGAGCAGTTGCGCGTCGGCTCGTTGCAGCGACAGCCGGGCCCGGCGCGCCACGAAGCGCGCGAACGAATCGCCCTCGACGGCTGGATCCTTGCCGCCCTCGGCAAAGCGGGCACGCAAGGTCTCGATGCTCGCCGGAACGCCCTCGATGACGCGCCCACGGTCGGGTTCACGACGCGCAATCTGGTTCTGCTGGCGGGGATTTGGCTTATAAGGGTTCTGTCCACGCACGACATCGACGAGACGAACCTTGCGCTCGCCGTCGGTGTGCTCCGACGGCAGCCAGGTCACGCCCATCGGGATCAACTCGGCATCACTGCCGGCCAGTCGCGCGCTGAGGGCGGCGACCTCACCGGACATCGAGGAACCACGCGGCACCGTGAAGACCTCGGGGGCGTCGGCGCCGGAGCCCCATACCTCGGCAACTTTCGCGCGCACCAGGCGGTCCTCGACGGCGGTGCGCGTCACGGCGATGACGACCTTCGTCGGAGCGGTTTCGACCACGTCACTCATCCTTCGGTCGGCCAATCACGCAGGGTGTCGATGAACTGCTGGCGCACCTGCTCGATGCGCTCGGTGAAGTCGTCCAACTCCCAGTCGTCCAGGGAGATCGGCGGCAAGATCGCGACGTCGACCGTGCCCGGATTGACCGTCATCGAGTCGCGGGCCGCGACCTCATCGGCATTGCGCAGCACGATCGGAATGACTGGCACCCCAGCGGATTTCGCCATCCGGAAGGCGCCCTTCTTGAACGGCCCAACCTCTTGCGTGTCATAGCGGTGACCCTCCGGCGAGACGACAATCGAGACGCCCTTCTCGGTGAGCCGCTCGACATCTTGCATCGTCGCCACGGCGGACTCGGTGTTGCCGCGATCGACGAAGGCGATATCCATCGCCCGGCCAATCGTCGCGAAGAGCGGGTTCTTCTTCAGCTCCGCCTTGGCGACCCCGGTGAAGTCGGTCTTGACCACCGCGGCCACGATGAAGGTGTCCATCGCGGTGCGGTGGTTGAAGATGAAGACCGCCGGGCGAGCCGCAGCATTTGCCTCTCCGACTACCTTGAGCCGGACGCCCTGGGCTTCGATGAGCAACCTCGGCCACAGACCGGTGATGACATTGAGGCCCTTGCGCTTGTTGCGCGTCAGCAGCCCGAAAGCGGCTGCCCCAGCGGTGATCGGCCCGAGCGTAGAAGCGCCGATGATGTTGCGCACCAACGACTCTCGGCCGTCGATGCCGCGGCTGGTATGCCGAGTGATCGGCCACCCGCGACGCTTCGCAACCTTCGTCAGGCCGGGTCCCGGATTGGTGGGGCGGGGGTTGCCGACCATGTGCATCAGGGCGACATCCTCGTCACCGTCGGCGTAGAAATAGGCGCGCGAGAGGTCGATGCCGTGGGTGCGGGCATATCGCTGCGCAGCAGTTGCCTTGCCCTCGCCCCAAATCACCGGCTCCACGAGGCGCCCGGTGAGTAGACCGTCCTCGCCCACCTCGAACTGGTTGCAGACCACCTCGTCAACGCCGAGATGGTCGGCGACCGGCTGGACCTGCATACTCGTCGCCGACGAGCACAGGACCACCCGGTGGCCACGCTCTTGGTGGGCACGGACCATGGCGCGCGTCTCGGTGTAGAGCAGGTCGGCGACCTTCTTGTCGAAGACCTGACCGCCGAGCTCGTGCAGTTCCTCGAGGGTTCGCCCCTTGAAGACGCCCGAGGCTTCTTGCACGACATCCTCGAATGGCGAGGCGCCGACCTGATAGCTCAACGACAGGCTGAGCATCCGCAGCATGTCGAGGACCCCGATATCGCGATTGCGCAGGCCCTCCTTGGTGTAGATGTTCACCGTGAAGCCGGCCACCAGGGTGCCGTCGACATCGAAAAAGGCGCAGACCTCCGGGCCCTCGGGCGAGCCGAGGACTTCCGCCACGGTCCCGGGTATGCGGGGTGCGGGGCTCATCGGGCCTTCCTCACGGACTTCTTCGCGGCGCTGGTCTTCGCGGCCTTGGTGGTGCCCGTCTTGTTCGTCCCCGACTTCGTCGTCGCGGCCCGCTTCGTCGAGGCTGAGCTCGTCGCGGCCTTGCTGGGAGCGGCCTTGCTAGGAGCAGCCGTGGCGGCTGCCGACTTGCGGGCGGGGGCGCGGCCGGCAGGGGCGAGGCGGACGGCGGCCTTCTTGGCCGCGGGTCGCGACCCGGCCAACGGCCGGGTGACACCGGCGGCGGCGAAGACCTCGTCGAAACCCTCGGTCAGCGAGCGCTCCAACAACTCGTCGTCGGTGAAAGACGCTGTGTCATAACGAACTCCGATGAACGCCCGGCCGAGGCGGGTGATCATCACCGCCATCATCCCGACGCCAGGGACCGGTCCGAGGCCGTACTGCGCGACGATCTGCGCACCCGCGATAAAGGTCGGCCCGGGATACGACATGACATTGCTGCACTGGACATCCGCCGGCGGGACGACGCCGAGCAGCGGGTCCACGATGAGATCAGGAAGCACCGAGGTGACCGTCGAGACGACGCCCATGACGTCTAGGGCGGGCTCGGCACGGCGGGTCTGCACGAGTTCGCGGATGGCGTGGATGCGCGCCGCGGGATCGGCCTCCCCAACCGGGGCCGGGAGGATCAGGCCGGTCCACTGATTGCCGCCAGCAGTGTCGCCCTCGCTACGCAGGCTGACCGGGATGGCCAGTGGGAGGTGAGCGACCGGCACACCCAGGCCCTCGTGGTAGCGGCGCAGCCCGCCGGTCATCGCGGCGAGATAGGCGTCATTGACCGACCCGCCGAGGGCCTTGCCGGCGGCTTTGAGAGTCGGCAGGTCGATCTCGAGGGTGATGGCGCGACGGCGCAGGCCGCGGCCCGCGAGCAGTGGCGATGGGGCGGCCTCGCCGACCGCGCCCAAGACCCGGCGCAGCGAGGCGGCATACCCGGCGGCGCCGGTGACGCTCCCGACCGGATCACTGGCGACCTTGATCCCCAGACCCAGCACCGACTTGGCGAACCCGAGGGCCCGGCCGGGCGCTTCCTTGACGCCCTGGATGGTCAGATCGCGCGGCTCCAGATCGTGCGGGACCGGCAATTCGACGACCGGGCGTTCGCGGCCGTCGCGGGTCAGGTCATAGAGGGCGCCGAACAGCTCGATCCCGCCCATGCCATCGCTGACCGCGTGGGACATCTGGACCAGCATCGCCGCGGCACCGCCGTCGAGCCCCTCGACGAGGGTGACCCGCCACAGCGGCCGGGTCAGCTCCAAGGGCGTCATCGACAACTGCTCGGCGAAGTCGAGCAGTTCGCGGTGCGATCCCGAGCCGGGCAGCCGGACGCGGCGCACGTGATAGCGCAGGTCGAAGTCCGCATCGATCACCCAGCGCGGGGCGGTCGTCGGCGCGGTCGGCGAGACGACTCGCTGCCGCAGCCGCGCTACCTCGCGCGAGGCCGATTCGAAGACCTGCAGGAAGCGCTCCCAGTCGGGGACGCGGTCCAGAATCTCGACGCTCATATAGGAAGAGCGCAGGCGCGGGTTGCCCTCGCTGCGATGCAGGAAGTGGTCGGCGGTGGTCATGGGGACCTGGCCCGTCGGTGTCATGCGGACAAGAATCCTTTGGTAGTAGACGCGCGGTCAACTTCCCGTCCCAGCAGGTGGGGTGAGCCCGCTCACCGGGGGTTGTCGGTGGCCCGTGGGAGGGTATGCCCGTGCACAGCATCGGCATCGATCTCGCCTGGGGCGAACGCGCCCAGACCGGCATCGCCGTCCTCGATGAGGGCGGCACGCTGGTCGCGCTCGCGGGTGCCATCGACGATGTCGAGATCCTCGCCGTGCTCGAGCCGTATGCCGAGGGCCCCTGCGTCGTGGCCATCGATGCGCCGCTCGTGGTCACCAATGCCTCGGGCGCCCGGCCGGCCGAGCGGGCGCTAAGCGCCGACTTCGCGCGTTTCGATGCCGGTGCTCACCCGACGAACACCGCGCGTCCCGAGTTCGCGGGCCAGCAGTCGCGCGCGGCTCGGCTTTCCGAGGCGCTGGGGCTGGTGGTGTCGACCGATCTCTCACTGCCTCGACGGGCGATCGAGGTCTATCCGCACGCGGCGTGCATCTCGCTCTTCCGGCTCGGCCGGACCCTGAAATACAAGAACAAGCCGGGACGCTCGCTGGTGGCGATGCGCGGCGAGCTGCTGCGACTAACCCAACTATTGGAATCCCTCTCCGGGGCATCACCGCGGGTGGACCTCGACGTGCCGGTGTGGCGTGACCTCGTGCGATCGATCGCTGCGGCGGGCACGAAGGCCGATTTGCGCCGCGGCGAGGATCTGGTCGATGCGGTGCTCTGCGCCTATCTCGCGCGCCTGGCGGCGGTGGCGCCGGAGCGGCTGACGGCCTATGGCGAGCCCGAGAGCGGGCAGATCCTCACGCCGACCCTGCCGGCGGATCATCTGCCGGGGCCGCGTCCGGCACGCACCCCCGGGCGGGACCGGATCGTCGATGCGGCGGTGCGGGACTACCGCGATGGGTATGCCGATCTGCAGCGGGCGGCGGCGGCATACCTCGACTTCGTGCGCGGCATCCTCGACGAGGCGGGCATCAACTATCTCTCGGTGACGGGGCGGGCCAAGAGCATCGAGTCCTTCGCGGAGAAGGCCGCGCGCAGCAAGGACGGCGCGCCGCTGTATGCCGAGCCGCTGACGGGGATCACCGACCAGATCGGCGTGCGGGTGATCACCTATCTGCGCAGCGATGTGGCCGCTGTCGCTGAGTTGCTCGCCGACGAGCTGGTGCTCCTCGACGATCGGGATATGGGTCGGGAGACCGCTCGTGAGGGGCGCTTCGGGTATGCCAGCCGCCACCTACAAGTCGCCCTGCCCGACGACGATCCGGACGCCGAGTTGCGGTCGCTGCTCGCGGGTCGGCAGGCGCAGGTTCAGGTGCGGACGGTCTTGCAGCATGCCTGGGCTGAGTATGAACACGCCATCCGCTACAAGGGCAGCATCCCGGCGGCGCACGCGCGCGATCTCGACCGGCGCTTCACGCTGACCGCGGGGCTGCTGGAGCTGGCCGACGAGCAGTTCAGCGCCATCCAGGAGCAATTGCAGCAGGACGTCGAGATCGCGGAGTCGACCGAGGTGGGCACGCTGACCGGGCGCGACCTGGCGGCCTTCCTCGCCGGGCACTATCGCGATGCTGGATGGTCCCGCGAGGATCACTATGTCTGGATGGCCGGGCTGATCGCCGAACTCGGCATCACCCGGCTGCCCGATCTCGCTGCGGTCTTGGCCGAGGTCGATGAGGGCGCGCTATCGGGCCAGCTTGGCTATCGCTTCCCCGCCGCCGCCGTCCGCCGGCTGGACGATGCGCTGCTCGCGCGCTTCGGGCAGCGGTATGTCGAGTTGCCGGGCAATGCCGCCCGCGTCGGTTTGCTCGGTGCTCGGCTGCAGCGGCTGAGAGCCGATTGAGGCGCAGCTCGTACGGCCGACGGTGGCGGCGCTGTTGTCGGTGGTGACGTTGACTGCGGCCCAGGGTGACGGCAGAGTCGGCGCTCAGCGCAGGAAGAGCGCGCGCAGGCGGCGGGCGGTCATGGCGATGCCCAGGAGGGCCATGGCGACGAAATAGGCCGCGTGACCGAGGCTGACCCAGCTCAGGTGGCCGACGGCGAGTTGGCGCATCAACTCAATGCCATGCCACAGCGGGAGCGCCTTGACGATCCACTGGATGACCTCAGGAAAGACGCTGACCGGATAGAGCGTGGAGGAAAACAGGAACATCGGCAGCAGCACGAAGGTGATGACATCCATGTGCTGGAAGCTCTTGGCGAAAGATGTCGCCGCCATGCCCAGCGCCGCGAAACCGAAAGCGATGAGCAGGGCAACCGGAATCATCGCCAGCGCCCACCAGGACGTCACGAGCCCCAGTGCGGCGACAACGCCCATGAACCCCACGGCGTACAGCAGCCCCCGCAGCAGCGCCATCAGGATTTCGCCCAGGGCGACATCGACGGGGCCGAGGGAGGTCTGCAGCATTGCTTCATACAGCCGCGCGAAGCGCAGCTTGAAGAAGACATTCCAGGTCGAGTCGAAGATCGCGCCATTCATCGCGGAGGTGGCCAGGAGGGCGGGCGCGATATAGGCGGGATAGTCGATCGGGGCGCCGCCGGGGCCGGGGACCTGCCCGACCAGGCCGCCGAGGCCGTAGCCCATGGCGAGCAGGTAGAGCAGCGGCTCAAAGAAGCCGGAGATCACGACGATCCAGTTGCGTTTGTAGACAATCAGTCCGCGTTCGAGCACCGGCGCCGAACCGGTCCCGCGCAGGCCGCTGACGCCGGCCCGCCGACTCGGAGCGCTCATCGGGTCAGCCTGCGTTCGAAGCGGCGGGCGCTGACGACCAGCCCGAGGGCGGCATACGCCAGCAGCACGGAGAGGTGCAGGGCGACCGACGAGGGGGCGAGGTGCGCGCCATAGCTCGCGGCGCGGGCGAGCTCGGTGCCATGCCAGATCGGCGAGAGCCAGCCGATCCAGTGCAGATAACCCGGCAGTTCGCTGAGCGGAAAGAAGGTGCCGGCGAAGAGGAACATCGGCATGACGACGAAGCGCTGGAGTGAGGCGAATTGATGGCCTTCGTTTTCTAGGCCCGCGGCGTATGCCGTCACGCACGCCCCGAAGGCCAGCCCGGCGAGCGCGGCAATGGGAACGATCAGGACCGACCAGGCACTGCGGGTGGCACCAAAGGCGACCAGCACCAGCCAGAACAGGCTGGTCTGGCCGAGCAACCGCATCAGCGTGCCGCCGATCTGGCCGAGGCCGATCTGCGTCGGGGTCAGCGGAGTGGCGCGTGGGCCGTGGAAGAGGCGGCGCCATTTGAAGCCCGCCATGATCGGATAGGTCGACTCCTGGTGCGCTGCCATGACGGCGGTGGCGACGATGAGGCCCGGGCCGACATACATCAGGTAGGGGACACCGCCTGGCGAGCGGCCGCCGTCGTCGACGAGCGTGCCGAGGCCCCATCCGAGGGCGACGAGATAGGCGATCGGCTCGACGATGCCGACGATCGCCAGCGATGCCGCCCAGGTTTTGGAGGCGATCAGCCAGGTCTCGACATACAGCAGGATGCCGCGGCGGCGCACTCGGTGGGCGAGGTCCTGCGGGCTGGGCGCGGTGCCCGAGCGGGCCAGGCGGTGGAGGTCGGCGAGCTCAGTCAACGAGGGACCGACCCGTCAAACGCAAGAAGACGTCCTCAAGGGAGGAGCGGCGCACCAACGAGGTGACCGGGTGCAGATCGCGCGCGGCGAGAGCTTCGAGGACGGTCTCGCCGTGGTCGCTGTAGAGCAGCAGCCGGTCCGGCAGCACCTCGATGCGCTCGGCGAGGTCACGGATGCGCGGGGCGAGTTCGGCATTGCGATCGGCGCCGAAGCGCACCTCGACCACTTCGCGGGTGGAGTGCTCGGCGATGAGGCCGCGCGGGCTGCCTTCGGCCTTGATACGGCCGTGATCGACGACGATGAGCCGGTCGCACAATTGCTCCGCCTCGTCCATGAAGTGGGTGGTGACGACGAGCGTCACGCCGACCTCTTTGAGTCGAAAAAGCTTGTCCCACAACGTATGCCGTGCCTGCGGGTCGAGCCCGGTGGTCGGCTCGTCGAGGAGCAGGACGCTGGGCTCGTTGATGAGGGAGCGGGCGATGGTCAGGCGCCGCTTCATCCCGCCGGAGAGGTCGTCGACCTTGGACTTGGCCTTGTCGGTGAGCTGGGCGAACTCCAGCAATTGCGGGATCTTGTCCTTGAGGTAGCCGCGGGGCAGGCCGAAGTAGCGACCGTAGATGTAGAGGTTGTCGCGCACGGAGAGCTCGTCGTCGAGATTGTCCTGCTGCGGGACGACGCCGAGGTGGGCGCGGACCGTCGGCCCCTCTTGCTCGGGGTCGAGGCCGGCGACCGTGAGTTCCCCGCCCGTGCGCCCGAGGGTGCCGCCGAGCATCCGCATCGTGGTCGACTTGCCGGCCCCGTTTGGGCCGAGCAGCCCGAAGGACTCCCCCGGGGCGATATCGAAGTCGATCCCGTCGACGGCCCGCAACTCGCCATAGACCTTGGACAGGCCGCGGGCCGAGATGACGGGGCCGGCCGCGACGAAGGGGGCTGTATGTCGTTCGGGCACCGCAGCATCTTGCCACCCGAGGCCCGGCTCCTCACCCGACTTTTCTTCTGGTGCGCGGCGAGCCGAGCGGGGTTTCTGCCGAGCGGAGCGGCCCTTGTGAACGCGAGCGGGGCTATAGGGCCGCTCGCGTTCAGAGACCCCGCTCCGCTCGGCACAAACCCCGCTCGCGTTCAGAAGCCCCGCTCGGCAGGGGGCTCGGGCGGGGGCGGGGCGGGCGCGGGTCAGGTCAGACGGCCGGGCTCAGCTCGCGCAGGCCGGGGAGGACTTGCTCGGCGAGGGTGCGCAGGAAGCGCTCCTGGTCGTGGCCGGGGCCGTGCAGGACGAGGTGGTCAAAGCCGAGATCGGTATAGAACTTCACCTGCTCCACGGCCTCGGCCGGGTCGGAGGCGACGATCCAGCGCTTGGCGACCTGCTCGATCGGGAGTTCGTCGGCGGCGCGCTCCATTTCAGCAGGTGAGTGGATGGAATGCTTCTGCTCGGCCGTCAACGACAGCGGCGCCCAAAAGCGAGTGTTCTCCAGCGCCTGCTCGGGGTCCGGATCCCACGAGATCTTGATCTCGATCATCCGCTCGATCGGCTCACCGGCCCGACCGGCCTTCTCGCGGCCCTCGGCGACGGCGGGGATCAGGTCGTCTGCATACAACTCCCGGCCTTTGCCGGAGGTGCAGATGAAGCCGTCGCCGGCGCGACCGGCATACCGCGCCACCATCGGACCACCGGCGGCGATGAAGACGGGCACCGGCTGCTCGGGCCGGTCGAAGATCCGGGCGTCCTTGGTCGTGTAGTAGTCGCCGTCGAAGGTCACCTCGTCCTCGGTCCACAGCTTCCGCATCAGCACCACCGCCTCGCGCAGCCGGGCGAAGCGCTCCTTGAACTCCGGCCACTCCTGCACCGATCCGACAGCGATCTCATTGAGGGCCTCGCCGCTGCCGACGCCGAGGAAGATGCGGCCCGGCGCGAGGCAGGCCATCGTCGCGAACTCTTGCGCGATGACGGCTGGGTTGTAGCGGAAAGTCGGGGTCAGCACCGAGGTGCCGAGGACGACGCGCTCGGTGCGGGCGGCGACATACGCCATCCACGCCAGCGCATTGGGGGCGTGCCCCCCGGTGAGTCGCCAGGGCTGGTAGTGATCCGAGACGGTCACCGAGTCGAGCCCGACCTGCTCCGCGAGTTGGGCGTATGCCGCGAGCTCGCCTGGTCCAAACTGCTCCGCCGAAGCCTTGTAGCCGATCTTAAGCGTCATACGGCCGAGCCTAGCGAGCCGTCTGGGAGAGAAACCCTTCCTTTGTGCCGAAGGAATCTGACACAAAGGAAGGGTTTCCCGCCCTGGGATGCTCCTATTGATGTCAAGCGGCTGTTTGGAGGGGTGTGGGGGTGGTGAGGGCGGCTTTGATGAGGGGGAGGAGTTCGCGGGTGAGGTAGCGCTTGAGGCAGCGGATGATGTCGAGTTGGGAGAGGCCTTCGGTGGTGCGTCGTTCGATGTAGGCGCGGGTGGGTTCGTGGTTTTGGAGTCGGACGACCGAGGTCCCCGCCCTCGCGCCCCGCGTTGGCGAGGACGCCCTCGGCCATGTCGCCGCCCTGGCATACCCCCTGCCGATGGTGAGCGAGCACACGCTGGCTCTGAGCCGCGCTGCCCTGGCCGACGGCTCCCTGACCCCCGCCGTCCGCCGCTCCATCACCGACGCCCAGGCCAAGCTCGAAGAAGCCCTCGCCTCCCGCACCGCCTTCGGCTGAGGTCTCAGGTTTTCCGCCCAATGCCACTTTCTTTGTCTCGCAACGGAAGTCTTCCGTTGCGAGACAAAGGTTCTCTCCCATAGCCGGGGCAACCCCCCGCACCGCCCGCATCAGGGGACGCGCAACTCCCGCACGGGATCGCGGCGGGCCGTGAGTGTCGCCGGCAGCACGGCAGCCAGCGTGGCCAGCGCCGTGATCGCGATGGCGACGGCGGCGCTGAAGCCGGCCGGCGGCACCGGTTGATGCCGCAGCGCCTGGTATGCCAGCGCCACGCCCACCCCGAGCGCCGCGGCGAATGCCGCCGTGAGCATGACCTGCAGTGCGATGAGCAGGACGATCGTCATCCGGGTCGCGCCCAGCGCCCGGCGGCGCCCAAAATCCTTGCGCCGCAACATGGTGTAGCCGAAGACGGTCAGCGCACTCGTCAGGGCCGCAGCGCCCAGCACGCCGAGGATGAGACCCCGCGAGCTGCGGGTGATTTCGCCACCCACCGCCTTGCGCAGGGCGGCGAGCCCCTCCGACGTCTGGATCGTCAGCTGGTCCGGTGGCGCCTCGCGCAGCAGCCGGGTGATCAGCGTGGTGACCACACCGACGCTCTCCGGCGACCGGGTCAAGACGACCACCGTCGACACCGGGCGCGGCGCTGCTCCGGGTTCGCGGGGCGTTGCCGGGATGACGGCCAGCGGCTCGAAGCCGGACAGATAGTCCGGCACCTCGAGGGAGCGGGAGATGAGGTATTCGCCGCCATCCACGGCGCGCACGCTGCCCGCCCCCGGTGGCAGACCGACCACCCGGGAGGCCGCAGGCGAGGTCCACAGCAGCACCCCGGCCGGCCCTGGCTCCGGCTGGGTCAGCAACCGGCCGCCGATGACGCCATACGCCTGCCGCACACCCAATCGCGGCCCGTCCGGATTCGCCGCCGCCGTAACATCGGTGACCGGCCCGAAGCCGGTCGCCGCTTCGACATCGGCCACGCGCGCAAGCGTTGCTAGGAATTGCTCATCGACGCCTTCCACGGCCCCCTTGGCCTGCACCAGGATCGTGCGGGTTCCGCGTGCGTCGATGGTCGAGAGCACCGCGGCCTGGCTCGCCGCGGCCCGCCCGGCGGTGGTGACGACGGTGAAACTGGACGCGGCCAGCAGCAAGACCGTCACGGCAGTGACCGCGTGCTGGGTCCGTATGGCAGCGAGCGCCTCGCGCACCAGCCCGAGGATCACGGTGCGCGCGCTCATGAGGCGCTCAGCTCGATCCGGTGATCGGCCCACGCCGCGACCCCGGGGTCGTGGGTCACGATGATGACCCCGGCCCCCTGGTCCGTATGCCGTCGCAAGGCCCCGAGGAGCACCTGCGCGCTCGCGGGGTCGAGGTTGCCCGTGGGCTCGTCGGCGACGATGACATCTGGGCGACCGATCAGGGCGCGACAGGTGGCGATGCGCTGGGCCTGCCCGCCGGAGACTTCCCCGGGCTTGCGGTCGGCGGGAACGGCGACGCCGAGTTCATCGAGCAGTTCACGCGCCCGGGTATGCAGATCGCGCTTGCGTTCCCCGCGATAGAGCGCCGTCTCGACGACATTGTCGAGCACCGTGCGGCTCGTATCCAGGGCGGCGTCCTGGAAGATGAAGCCGAATCGATTGGCGCGCAAGGCAGCTCGCGCTCCATCGGGCAGATCGTCGACGCGTTCGCCATCGAGTTCGATGCTGCCGGAACTGATGCGCAGCATGAGCGCCAGCAGATAGAGTCGCGTCGACTTGCCGCATCCCGATGGCCCTGTCAACGCCGTGACGGCACCGCGCGGGAAGCTCGCCGTCCAGTCGTCGAAGCGGTAGTCGCTCTCGCGACGGCCATACCGGAAACCGATATTGCGCGCGTGCAGCAGGGGAGTCTCCGCCGCCGGAGTCACTGCTTCTCCTGCGGCACCTTGACCCGCGTCCCGATGTCCACGCCGTCCACGACGGCGAGTCCGCCGGCCGAGGCCTTGATCGTCACGGGGATGGCCTTGCCGGCTTCATCGACCACTTCGGTGCGGGCGCCATCGGGCAGCCGCAGCGCGGCCGTCGGCACGACGGGTCCGCTCGCGCGCGGAACGATGACGATCTGCGCGTCGATGCCACTGGCGCCGGAGAGCGGGATGAGGTCACATTCCTTGGCGCAGATGGTTTCTTCGCCCTTGGCTGGGGCGAGAATTGCCCTGACCTCGCCCTCCTCGCTCGGTGCGCCAAGCTCGCCGATGGTGGCCTCCCACTGTGCGCCCTCGATGGACAAGCTCACCTGTTGCCCCGTGCGCACCTGCTGCGCCTGCCCGGCCGGCAGCATGATGCTGAAGCTCGGTTCGTTCGGAAGGACTCGCACACCTGAGGCCCCCGCTGGAGCCGGTGCCCCGACCGATACGGCGTCGACCAGGGCGACGCGCGCCGGCAGTTTCGGGATGAAGACGACCCGGACCGCTTCGAAGACGCCATCCGGAGGGATGTCGTGAGCCTTCTTCCAGGCATACACCTCGTTGGCGGTGGCCCGGTCATACACCCCGGTTGCCTCGCTCGTCCGGTGGCCGGCGGCCCGCAGCAACTCCTGGACCTGCCGGACGTCGGCGCCGGTGGAGCCGATCTGCAGGTCACGGAATGACGGGACCGCGCCCTCCGCGGCCACGACCGGGGCGAGGTTCACGGCATACAGCGGGTCACCGGGCTCGACCGTCGTTGCGCCCTTGAGCCAGATATGGGTCACGACACCGTGACCCTCGGTGGGAGGCGGGGAGTCGGCGCTGCCGGAATCCTGGCCACGGGAGGTGGAGGTCGTGCTCGCAGCCCGCCAGGAGGCCGAGGCATTGAGCGAAAAGCTGCGCCCCACCGAGTCGTTCGACACCGTCACCAGGGTGAAGGCCGCCTCCGAAGCGGGGGCTGTCGGGGGAGCTAGGAGGACGCGGCCCGCCCAACCGAGCCCTGACCCCAGCAGGAGTGCCACGGGTAACGCCACCACGAGCCAAATCCTGCGAACCATGGGGCCAAGTATGGTTCATACGCACGAAAGCGGTAAGGAGTGTCGCCACTCACGTCGTGCCCATCGCGTCTGCGGAGGTCCCAGGTTAGAGCTAATAGCTCTTGACGAAGTCAGTGAATCGTCCTGGGTGCATATGACTGGGCCGAGGGAAGTGCGACTTGAAGTTTCGCCGAGCGGGCGGGTTCGGATGCACCGGATCGCTCGGGTCGGGGGAGTTCACTTGCGAGTGCTGGGCCTCATGTCGCGGTCTTGTTGGATCTGAACCCGGCCACCATGGGGAAGTGGGTCGAGCTCGGTGTGAAGCGCAATCGAAGTGCCAATCAGACCTTCGGCAGCGCACCACAGGCCAGCGCGAGCTGTGGGGGCGGGCGTTTCCTATGTTGCGACCTAGACGGGTTCATGTACGCGCGTTCGGTGTCGACCTGCGCTCCTGCCGGACGGCATGCACAGATTGAATCGGCACGAGTTTGATGCCGCTGTCTTTTGAGTCAGGAAGGATGGCGTCATGCCGAAGAAGATTGATCCCGCGGTGAAGGAGCGGGTGGTTCGCCGGGTGTTGGAGCGGCGGGGTGAGTTCACCTCGTTGACCGCGGCTGCGGCGGCGGTGGCTAAGCAGGAGCGTCTAGGAACGGAGACCGTGCGCCGCTGGGCCTTGCAGGCCGAGATCGACGCCGGGACGCGCTCGGGGACCTCGAGTGAGGAACACGCCGAGATCAAGCGGCTGAAGAGCGAGAACGCGCGCCTGCGTGAGGACGTGGCCATTCTGACGGCGGCCACAACTTTCTTCGCGGGGGAACTCGACCCCCGTACCCGCTGATCATGGGGTTCATCGACTCCATGCGCAGCCAGGGCCACGCGGTCGAGTCGGTCTGTCGGGTCCTGCGTGAGCAGGGCTGCCAGGTCGCCGCGCGGACCTACCGGGCCTGGCGCCGAGCTCGCCCGTCGGCGCGGAGTGTGGCCGACGCGTACGTCATGAACGCGGTCCTGGCGGCGTGTTACGTGTGGAAAGACGGGATCAAGGACGCCGCGACCCCGGTGTTGTTGTACGGGCGACGCAAGATGCTTGTCCACCTGCGACGCCAAGGCCTGGAGGTCAGCCACACACAGCTGGCTCGCTGCCTGAACCTGTTGGGCCACAAGGGAATCCGCCGAGCCAAGACGGTCCGGACCACGGTACAAGCCAGTGCCGGGGTCCGCGCCGACGACCTCCTCGGACGCAACTTCACTGCTGACGCACCGGACACTGTGTGGGTCACCGACTTCACCTACGTCCGGACCTGGGCCGGGTTCGTGTACGTCGCGTTCATCCTCGATGTGTTCTCGCGACGGATCGTGGCCTGGCACGCCGCGACGTCCAAACACACCGACCTTGTGATGACCCCGCTGCGGATGGCGCTGTGGCAACGCGTCCGCGATGGTCACCCGGTACGAGCGGGCACCCTGATCCATCACAGCGATGCCGGCTCCCAGTACACCTCGATCCGGCTCACCGGCCACCTCGAACTGGCCGAGATCGCAGCCTCGATCGGGTCGGTCGGCGACGCCCTCGACAACGCCATGATGGAGTCCGGAAACGGGCTCTACAAGACCGAGTGCATCCGCACCACGATCTTCCACCAAGGCCCCTACAAGACCCTCGCAGACGTCGAATTCGCCACCGCCGCATGGGTCGACTGGTACAACCACGACCGGCTCCACAGCGGCATCGGCATGGTCCCACCAGTGGAATACGAGCAAGCCCACTACGCTGCCCTCAAACCCGAGCCGCAGCCCGTATGACAGCGGCAGAGAACCCGTGCCGATTCAGATCGATCGGTGCCGCCGGAGGTGCCAGCATCCTTGTCCGCCTGAAAGTATTGCCACTGGGGTAGTAGGGGAGTACTTTCGTGAAGTAGTGGCGACCGCTGCGATGCGAGCCAGGATAGGAAGTGTGGTAGGTATGTTCGGTAAGCGAGCAGGGATCGCTTTGGCGGCGTGTGCGGCAGCGCTTTTGGCTTCGGGTGTGAGTCAGGCGCAGGCGACGGGTGGCTTCGACAGTGGTTCTAAAGGATGCCGTACTGGTGAAGATGTTGTTGTGAAAGGTGATAGCGGGCCTGGCCAGCAAGGCCACTCGCAGAAGACGGCAACTGGAACTGTCAAAGGTCAGTTTTTTCCGAGCAAGAACTACAGGCATGGCGACTACTCCAATTATGGGTTCACTAACGTTTCGCTGTGGTCTGTGCAGATTGATCCCGGCTATCTTTACATGAGTGAGACGTATGCCTACTGTCTAGCCTAATGGAGGCGCTACTGCATATCCCCAGGTTGGGATATGAATGTTCCCGTTTTTCAGGATCGTGGAGGTTATGAGACCTGTAGCGAGTAGGGCCACGACTTGTTGTGTCCTTTTTGGTGTTTCCTTATTCCTCATGGCGGGGTGCCGGGAGGGCGCTAAATCTAGTTCGGCTTCGAAAGCGGAGTCTGAAATCCCTAGGCCCGGGACTAGCTTAAGTCAGGCGCAGCACTCCGATTTACAAACGCGTATGCAAGCGCGATGCCTGGTCGACAAGGGGTGGGATGTGCAGTTGGATGAAAACAATGTCATCAATTATGAGGTCTCCCAGGCGCAAGAATCCAAGCTCCTGGGAGACATGAAATCCTGTACATCTGACTTTCTCAAGAGTTACCCCCGGCCTACGGTGGATGTCGAGGGTTGGCGGCGAATGTACGCTCACAACGTCTGGCTGATGGGATGCCTGACGAAGGAAGGCTACCCACCATTGGTTGAGGCGCCCTCGGAGGCAGAATATCTCGATCAGGCCAGGCGCAATGGAGCGCCCGAATGGTATGCCTACGGCGCGGTCAAGAATCCGAAAGATATCAACCAGTTGTATGAACAATGCCCGCAGGAGCCGGCGGGCTGGTAGTCCCTACGGCTCGATCTCACGCACCTGGCCGTCCTCTACCTGCCAGCGGCGGGTGAGGCGGACGGTTTCCAGCATCCGGCGGTCGTGGGTGACCAGCAGCACCGTGCCGTCGAAGGCATCCAGCGCCTGCTCCAACTGCTCGATGGCGGGCAGGTCGAGGTGGTTGGTCGGCTCGTCCAGCACCAGCAGATTCACCCCGCGAGCCTGCAGCAGCGCCAGCGCCGCCCATGTCCGTTCGCCGGGGGAGAGCGTGGCCGCCGCCCGCGAGACCTGGTCGGCGCGCAGCCCGAACTTCGCCAGCAGCGTGCGCACGTCCGCCTGCGACCAGTCGGGCAGTTCCTCCTCCATCGCCCGCCCGAGCGTCAGCCCGCTCTGGAAGGCGGCCCGAGCCTGATCCACCTCACCGACGACGACCGATGCGCGCAACCCCGCCGAGCCGTCATCCGGCTGGAGGCGCCCCAAGAGCAACCCGAGCAGCGTCGTCTTGCCCCCGCCATTCGGACCCGTGATCGCGACCCGGTCCCCGAAGTTCAGCTGCAGATCCAGCGGCCCCAGCGTGAAAGCGCCCCTTTGCACGACCGCCCGCGTTGCCGTCGCCACGATCTCGCCGGAGCGGCCAGCGGAGGCGATGGTGAACTGCAGCTCCCATTCCTTGCGCGGCTCCTCGACGACATCGAGCCGCTCGATCATCCGCTCGGTCTGGCGCGCCTTGGCCGCCTGCTTCTCCAAGCTCGCCCGCGCCTTCGCCAAGATGTGCTTGTCCGCTTCGGACCCAGAGTTCCTCTTGCGCAAGGCATTTCGCGTGCCCTTGTCCATCCAGGCCCGCTGCCGCCGAGCCCGATCCTCGAGGGAGGAGCGCCGCGCGGCATACTCCTCGAAGCTCTCGCGCGCCCGCCGCCGCGCGATCGATCGCTCCTCGAGATAGGCGTTATACGACCCGCCATAGAGGCTCATCGAACTTGAGCGGGCAACTCGTTGGTCCCAGCTGTAGCTCGTCGGTGTTGACGAGTGCAGG
>NZ_BAAAPO010000037.1:56515-130305 GCF_039531185.1 Nostocoides veronense | reverse complement strand
CGTCAGTTGACCGGGGCCCGCCACATATCACCTACAGAACCCCGCCATTTAACGGCGCAAGCCACACTGCGACTCTGGCCGGTGACCGTATGACCCGCCCGGCGAGGTGTTCCGGTGACGGGGCCCTATACGAACGAGCGCGTTCAGACCGGCCCCACGATCCGCCACCATGCATCTACTGAGGCTGGTTCGGCATCCATTGCTCCGAGACCCTCCGTGAGCACAAGGGACGGCTGCTTTGCACGGTCGCCCCTGAACACGCCGTTTGCGCAATGTGCTCAGCAGGCGGACGCAATCTTCAGTGCATCTCGACACTGATGTCGAGATGGGGGCTACTTTTCATGAACCGCTACCTATGTTTCATAGGAGGGTCTGCGGCGTCTAAGCGAGCTCCTCGAGCACTACGGAGCGATGGCATCTCTCCTCGTCCCGTTCAAAGCAGAGCAGCGCGACATGATGATCCTGTCGCCAGAAGGTCAGTTGCTTGAGAGCGGCCCGTGCCTCGGGAGTCCGCAGGCTCGCGCGATAACGCTCTCTCCCCACCTCCAGATCTGAACCGGCAAACAGTGGCCGGTTCTCCTTCGCGTTTCCGAGCGGCCGAAGATGCTCGTACCGCACCCCAACCTCCCCGAGCGCGTCACCAAGGCCACGCTTGCTGAAACCTTGCTTGCGGCTCAACGGAGTGAGGCGCACGTCGGCCACAAGATCGATCCCGGCAATTTTGACCCCCTCGACGAAGCCACCAATGTCGTAACCCTCATATCCGATGGAGGTCACTCGACTCGCTCGTGCCGGCAGCAGCCCATCGATGGTCATGCCCAGAGCATTGGCGATGTCGGCGATGCGGAAGACTCCAGGCTGAACGACGTGTCCCTGCTCGACCTTCCGCAGCGACTCAAGTCCCACGCCAGCATCGGCTGCCAGGCGTTCCTGAGTCATGCCCCGCTCCCGACGCGCGTACGCGATGCGGGAGCCGAGTACCTGGCTGCGGGACACATGCGTGGAAGACTTGGGGCTCACAGTGGTAGTAAAGCATTACGACCGTACCGGATTCGGACTCGGTCCGCCGAAAAGGAGCCATGAGCCCCGTCGGGTCAGGTCTGGCGCCGGGGCAGGGTGACCACGAAGGTCGCCCCTTGCCCTGGGCCTTGGCTCAGGGCCTGGATGGTTCCGTGGTGGGCGTCGATGATGGCTTTGCTGATGGTCAGGCCGATGCCGGATCCGGAGTGGTCGCGGCTTCGGGCGGCGTCGCCTCGGTAGAACCGTTCGAAGACGTGGGGCAGGTGTTCGGGTGTGATCCCTTCGCCGGTGTCCGTGACGGTGATGTCGATCTCGTCGTCGACCTGACGTGCGGAGACTGTGACGATGCCGCCGGCGGGCGTGTGGCGCAGGGCATTGTTCAGGAGGTTGCTGAGGACTTGCCCGAGGCGTTGCCGGTCGATGTCGATGGTGAGTCCTGCGGCGCTGGTGGTGTCGACGGCGAGGTTGACGCCGGCGTCGCGGTAGCGGTCCCGGACGGCTTCGCCGGCGTTCCACAGCAGGTCCGAGACCGCGACCACTTCGGGCTGGAGGCTGAGCCGGCCTTCTTCGGCGGTGGAGACCTCATCGATGTCCTCGGCGAGGCGGGCGAGCCGGTCGGTCTGTTCGGTGAGGGCAGTTTGGGAGTCGGGGCCGAGCGTGACGACTCCGTCGTGCAGGCCGTCGTGGTAGGCGGTCAGTGTGGTGATGGGGGTGCGCAGTTCGTGGGCGAGGTCGGCGAGCATGCGTCGCCTGGTGTCCTCGATCCCTTGGAGGCGTTCGGCCATGACGTTGAACGCGTCGGCGAGGGTGTCCAGTTCGGTCCCGGAGCCGGTGTCGCTCACGCGGGTGGAGTAGTGGCCCCGGGACAGTTCGCGGGCTCCATGGGTGAGGTTGGCCAAGGGCGTGCGGATCCTTCGGGTCAGCAGCCATGTGACGATGCCGGCTGCCAGCAGGGAGATCGTCAACCCGGTGCCGAGTGCCAGGAAGGACGCGTCGCGGTAGGCCATCTCGATGTGGACAAGCTCCGGGGAGTTCTCGGCGTGGCCGGCTTCGAGCAGGTGCTGGTGGAAGATTGAGGGACCCAGCAGTGCCGCCACCAGGCCAGTGGTCAGCGCCCCGGCGATGAGAACGATCGTCTGTCCGGCGAGCAGCCGGCTGGCCAGGCCGCGGCCAGTGGTGAACCGTGTCGGGGGTGTCATCCTCTGCCCATTCGGTAGCCGACGCCGCGGACGGTGGTGATGTATCGGGCGGTGTCGGGGTCGTCGCGGAGTTTGCGTCGCAGGTGGGCGATGTGGACGTCGACCAGATGCTCGTCACCGACCCACCCGGCGCCCCAGACCTCCTCGATGAGTTGCCCCCGGGTGAAAGCCACCGCTGGACGCGAGGCCAAGGTGATGAGCAGGTCTCGTTCGGTCGGGGTCAACGCGACCGGCTCACCGCCGAGGTGGACCTCGTGACCGACGGGGTCGACGCGCAGGTTCCCGAACGACCAAACCGTCGCGTCTTTCTGGGCGTGGGCGCGGGACCCGGTGCGTGGACGCCGTAGGACGGTCTGGACACGGGCGACCAGCTCACGCACACTGAACGGTTTGGTCAGGTAGTCGTCGGCGCCGACGGACAGTCCGATGAGGGTGTCGATCTCTTCCTTACGGGCCGTGGTGATCAGGATGTAGCAGTCGGAGAAGGTGCGGATCTGCCGGCAGACCTCGATGCCGTCCAGTCCGGGTAGGCCTAGGTCGAGGATGACGACATCGGGTTCGTTTTCGCGGACGGCGTCCACGGCCGCGATGCCGGTGTGCACGACCGCGGTCTCGAATCCGGCGCGCGAGAGGTACGCCGCGACCATTCCGGCCAGCGTCCTCTCGTCTTCGACCACCAGGACGCGGCCGGTCGCGGCAGGGCTGGGCTGATCAGTCACGCCGTCCAGTCTGCCCGGCCTCCTCGTGCACCCCGCCCGATCCCCGCGCTCGATGGGGGCGATCTTCGTCAAACCTCAACCTCGCCACGACCGGATCGACGGGTCCTGCCGCGAGCGTGGCGCTCACGGGCCACACACGGTGACCTGATCACGCTCCCATGGAAGGAAGCACCGATCATGATGTGGAACAACGGCACTGGCATGGGGTGGGGCATGTGGCTGGTGATGGGATCGGGGGCGCTGGCGTTCTGGCTGGTGGTCATCCTCGTGATTCGCTCACTGCTGCCCGACCGCACGAAGGACAACACGGCGCCGCGGACCGACCCGTTGACCTTGCTCAAGGAGGCCCTGGCGCGAGGCGAGGTCTCCGTCGAGGAGTACGAGCATCGCCGCCGCATCCTGTCCGACATTCACTGACCCCAACACCCTGACCAAGGAGCCACCTCCGGTGACCAACCCCCTGCTGTCTCGTCGCACCCTGCTCGTGGGAGGTCTCGGCCTCGCGTCCGTCGGCGCGTTGTCCGCCTGCACCTCCAGCGGTGGCAACAAAGCCGGTATGCCGTCGCGCACCTTTGGTGCCCCCTCGTCGGTCTCCCCGTCGGCCGGGCAGAAGGTGGTCGAGGCGAGCCTGACCGCCAGGCCGGCCACTCTCGATCTGGCCGGACGGCAGGTTTCCACGTGGGCGTACGGTGAGGCCGCGCCCGGTCCGCTGGTGCGCGCCACCGCAGGTGACTTCCTGCGCGTGACCTTGGACAACCAGCTCCCCGCCGACACCACCATCCACTGGCACGGCATCCGGCTGCGCAACTCCGCCGACGGGGTCCCCGGGTTGACCCAGGACCCGGTCAAGCCCGGGGCGAAGTACGTCTATGAGTTCACCGCCCCCGACCCGGGCACCTACTTCTTCCACCCGCACGTCGGCGTCCAGCTCGACCGGGCCCTCTACGCGCCGATGGTCATCGACGACCCCGCCGACCCCGGCAGGTATGACGCCGAATGGATCGTGGTCCTCGACGACTGGATCGACGGCACCGGCACCACCCCCGATGACGTCCTGAAGAAGCTCATCGCCGACGGTGGCACCACCAGCCCTGGCGGGATGGGCGGGATGGGCGGCATGGGTGGCATGGACCACGGGTCGATGGGCGGCATGTCGATGGGGACACCACCGTGGGGTGACGCCGGTGACGTCCAGTACCCCTTGTTCCTCATCAATGGGAAGCCGGCGACCGACCCGGACGTGCTGACCGCCACACCGGGCCAAAAGGTGCGACTGCGGGTGATCAACGCCGCCTCCGACACCATCTTCACGGTCGCGCTCGGCGGTCACCGGATGACCATCACCGAGACCGACGGCCACGCTGTGCAACCCGCCGAGGTCGACGCGTTCTACATCGGGATGGGTGAACGTTACGACGCGATCGTCACCGTCAAGGACGGCGTGTTCCCGCTCGTGGCCCGACCCTTCGGCAAGACCAGCGGCGGCCAAGCCGTCGCGCTGTTGCGTACCGGTTCGGGTGCGGCACCCGACCCCGGGGTCACGCCAGCTGAGCTGTCAGGGCAGGTCCTGATCGGGTCCCAGCTGCAACCGGCCGAGTCCTCCCGGCTGCCCAACAAGTCACCCGACGCGACCGTCGACCTGAGCCTGCAGGGGTCGATGAAGCCCTACCAGTGGGGCATCAACGGCGCGCCGTTCGGGCAGAACGAGCCCCTCACCGTCAAGGCCGGGCAACGTCTGCGGATCAACGCCACCAACATGACGATGATGACTCACCCCCTGCACCTGCATGGACACACCTTCGCGCTGCCTTCAGGCCTGCGCAAGGACACCGTTCTGATGGCCCCCATGCAGTCGTTCGCGATCGACCTCGACGCCGACAACGCCGGCGACTGGATGATCCACTGCCACAACATCTACCACGCAGAGGCCGGCATGATGATCGCCCTCAACTACGTCGCATGAGGACGCCACGAGGCAAGCGGCTGCTCCTCGCCGCAGCCGCCCTTGCCGCGAGTACGACCCTGACCGCGTGCGGCGCAACGGCCACCCCCGCCGGCTCCTCGACCCCTGCGGGCCAGACCGCAGCCCCAACAACCATGACGCCGCCCAGCTCGGTGACCGCTCCACCGAGCGCCAGCGCGAAACCCGTCGCCATCACGCACATCCATGCCATCGCCCGCGACCCCAGCGACGGCACGCTGCTCCTGGCCACGCACGAAGGGCTCTATGCGAAGGAGGCCGATGGCCTGACCCTGCGCGGACCCGTCATGGACCTCATGGGGTTCACGGTCAGCCCGGACGGAACCTTCTACGCCTCCGGCCACCCTGGCCTTGGGGCAGTCGACCTGCCGCAACCCCTGGGGTTGATTCGCTCCACCGACCGTGGCCGCACCTGGCAGGTCACCTCCCGCGGCGGGCAATCCGACTTCCACGCCTTGACCGCCGGACCCCAGATGGTCGTCGGCTTCGACGGCGCGCTGCGGACCACCAGCGACGGCAAGCAATGGGCCGATCGCGGCATACCCGCTCCACCACGGTCCATATCTACCTCACCCACCTCCGGCACCTTGGTCGCCACCACCGAGAAGGGACTGCTCCGCAGCACCGACCACGGCGCCACCTGGCAGACCCTCACCACCCCCGCCCTATCCGTCCTCACCGCTTGGGCCGACGAGTCCACCCTGGTCATCGCCACGACCGACGGCCGGCTGGCCACCAGCACCGACCAAGGCGCCACCTGGACCCTCGGCACACGCGTCGTCGGACCCGTCGAAGCGCTCTGGGCCGGCCGATCCGGCTCCGGCGAGGTGGAGGTCGTCGTCGCCCTGCACGACCGGGTCCTGCGCACCACCGACAACGGCGCGACCACCACCGACGCGCTTGCCTGAACCGGAAGTCTTGACCAGATCTGAACGCGACCGAACCCCGAGCGCCACACTCGGGCTCAATCCTGAAGTGACGGAGACGACCCCGCGTTTCCGCAACTCAACCACGGAGCCGACGATGACCTCGAACCCCCCCGACCATCACTACGCCGACTTCACGAGCCACGAGCCGGCGGCACCAACCGAGCGCCCCGTCACCCACCAACACGGACGCGGCCACGGCTGGCTCATGTGGCTCATGTGCCTGCCCATGCTCGCCCTCATCGGCGTCCTGATCGCCACCGGCACCCTCGGCGTCGGCGCCCTCCTGTATGCCGTGGGGTGCCTGGCCATGATGGCCATCATGATGACCTGGATGAACCACGCCGACCGCTCACGCTGATCGGGAACGCAACCCTGGCGTGCGTTCTTCTCTTCAATGGCCAACCAGCCCGCCTCGGTGAACACGTCGCGTCGGGCCGACCTTGACCAAACCTCAACACAAGGACAGTCTCGCGACAACGCGGGGAACGAAGGGTGGAGGACGTGTCCGTCGACACCCCTTCCATGTCCACATCCCAGGAGTCACCCATGCGCCAGCCCGTCCGACGCACCATCGCCGTGCTCGTCGCCGCACTGACCGCCGCCACTCTGTCCGCCTGCTCGACCACGTCGAACGACTCAGGCATGAGCGGCATGGACCATGGCGCCAGCCCGATGACCAGCGGGGGTTCGCCCGCTGTCACTGGCAGTTCCGCCGCCCGGACGGGCGATGTCATGTTCTCGCAGATGATGATTCCTCATCACGAGCAGGCCATCGAGATGGCCGACCTGGCGCTGAAGAACTCCACGGCCTCCCCCGAGGTCCGCACGTTGGCTGCCGACGTCAAGAAGGCGCAGGACCCCGAGATCGCGACCATGCGCGGCTGGCTGTCCAGCTGGGGCGCGGCCCCAAGTGCTGGCGGAGGCATGGACCACGGCAGCGGCATGATGAGCAGCGATGACATGGCCAAGCTCGAGACGGCCCAAGGTGCCGACTTCGACCGAATGTGGCTGACGATGATGGTCCAGCACCACCGAGGCGCCGTCACCATGGCGCAACAGGTCCTCACCACGACCGACAACCCTGAGGTGAAGCAGCTCGCCGAAGCGATCATCAAGGCGCAGAACGCCGAGATCGCCACCATGCAGGGAATGCTCTAACGCTCTCCGACACCCGGACGCGCTCCCGCCCCCACCGACATCGGAAGGCTGCCATGTCCACGCACGAGCACGCGCCATCGTCCAGTCAACCCAACTCGGCCGTGACCGACCCTGTCTGCGGGATGACCGTCGACCCGGTCACGGCACTCAGCGTCGAAAACGATGGTCGGCAGGTCCACTTCTGCTCCGAGCGCTGCCGCGACCGGTTCGTAGCCGATCCGGCGAAGTTCACCCCTGGTGACGTCGGCGCTGAGTCCCACCAGGCCCGGGAGACCCCCGGTGTGCAGTCCACGGCCAGTGAGTGGACCTGCCCGATGCACCCGGAGATCCGCCGGCCGGGACCGGGACCGTGCCCCATCTGTGGGATGGCGCTCGAGCCGGTGGACGTGGCTGCAGAGGCTGGTCCGAGCCACGAACTGACCGACATGACGCGTCGCTTCTGGGCTGGGGTCGCCCTGACCATCCCCATCGTCATCCTCGAGATGGGACGCCACTTCATCCCCTGGCTGCACGACCTGATCCCGGGTCCGGCGGCCATCTGGGCGCAACTCGTCCTGGCCACCCCGGTCGTGCTGTGGGCGGGTTGGCCATTCTTCGTCCGCGGCTGGGCCTCCGTCCGCAGCCTCAACCTCAACATGTTCACCCTCATCGCCATGGGAACCGGCGTCGCGTGGCTCTTCAGCCTTGTCGCCACCCTCGCCCCCGGGATCTTCCCGAGTTCCTTCCGCGCCGCCGACGGCACCGTCGACGTCTACTTCGAAGCCGCGGCCGTCATCACCACACTCGTCCTGCTCGGACAAGTCCTCGAACTGCGCGCCCGGGAGCAGACCTCCGGCGCCATCAAGGCACTCCTCGACCTCAGCCCCAAGACCGCACGCCGACTGGCCGACGACGGGACCGAGAACGAGGTCCCCCTCGAGGACGTCCACATCGGCGACCGTCTCCGAGTCCGCCCCGGCGAAGCGGTCCCCGTCGACGGCACCGTCGAGGAAGGACGCTCCGCCGTCGACGAGTCCTTGGTCACCGGTGAGTCCATGCCCGTCACCAAGACCACCGGCGACACGGTCATCGGCGGCACCATCAACGGCAGCGGCGGCCTGGTCATGCGCGCCGAGAAGGTCGGCCGAGACACGATGCTCGCACGGATCGTCGCCATGGTCGCCGACGCCCAACGCTCCCGCGCACCCATCCAGCGCATGGCCGACAAGGTCTCCGGCATCTTCGTGCCCATCGTGATCGTCGTCGCCATCGTCGCGTTCATCGTCTGGGCGCTCGTCGGCCCCGACCCCAAGCTCGCCCACGCCCTCGTCGTCGCGGTCGCCGTCCTCATCATCGCGTGCCCCTGCGCCCTCGGGCTGGCCACGCCCATGTCCATCATGGTCGGCGTCGGCCGCGGCGCCGGCCTCGGCGTCCTGATCAAGAACGCCGAGGCCCTCGAGCAGATGGAGAAGGTCGACACCATCGTCCTCGACAAGACCGGCACCCTCACCGAAGGCCGACCCACCGTCACCGCCACCGAACCGGTCGGCGACCGCACCCCCCGAACCGGTCGGCGACCGCACCCCCGACGAGCTGCTTCGCATCGCGGCCGCCGTCGAGCGCGCCTCCGAGCACCCTCTCGCCCATGCGATCGTGGAGGCCGCCACGGCCAAGGGCCTGGAGATTCCGCCGGTGGCCGACTTCGACTCCCCGGTGGGCAAAGGTGTCACTGGCACGGTGGAGGGACACCAGGTCACCCTCGGCAGCGCGGACTTCCTCGCATCGCAAGGAATCGACACCACTGCCTCGCACGGTCACGCCGACCAGCTGCGCGGCGACGGGGCGACCGTCATCCACATCGGCATCGACGGCCAGGCTGCCGGCCTCTTCGCCATCGCCGACCCGATCAAGCAGACCACCCCAGCCGCGCTGCAGGCACTGCGCGAGGACGGCATACGGGTCGTCATGCTCACCGGCGACAACCGCGTCACCGCCCAAGCCGTCGCCCGCACCCTCGGCATCGACCAGGTCGAAGCCGAAGTTCTGCCCGACCACAAGGCCGACGTCGTCACCCGGCTGCGCAGTCAGGGGCGGATCGTGGCCATGGCCGGCGACGGCATCAACGACGCACCCGCCCTCGCGGCAGCCGACGTCGGCATCGCCATGGGCTCCGGCACCGACGTCGCCATGGAAAGCGCCGGGGTCACCCTCCTCAAGGGCGACCTCACTGGCATCGTGCGCGCCCGCCGCCTCTCCGAGAAGACGATGCGCAACATCCGCCAGAACCTGTTCTTCGCCTTCGCGTACAACGCTGCCGGAATCCCCATCGCCGCCGGTGTCCTCTACCCGGTCTTCGGGCTCCTGCTGTCGCCCATCATCGCCGCAGCCGCCATGGCCTTCTCCAGCGTCAGCGTGATCGGCAACGCGCTACGCCTTCGCGCCCAAGAGATCTCCTGACCGGCGGGCTCTTGCGTGAGAGACGCTGAAACACACCTCGCGCGATCCCCTGCAATTGGGTCGATCACGCAAAGTAGCCTGCACACACTCGTGCAATCCTCGCTGCATCTCGACATCTGATGTCGAGATGCAGCGAAGATTTCACAAACGGCTGTCGAGATGCAGCGGATCTTGTAAGAACGGCCGGTTCGAGAAGTCCCTTGACGCCGGACAGCAGCTGGGTCTGGCTCGCGCCCTGCACGAGCGTGCGTGACTTGTCGAGGGCCGATCACAGGCGTCATCGATCCCGTGTGATGAAGGGTCGCGCCGTTACGCGCCGGACTGTGGTGCGCTCGAGTCGATCGTCCCGTCGGATGACTCGCCTCGGCGGAGCCGGTCGACCTGACGCTGTAGTTGCAGGTTCTCGGCTCGGAGCCGGAACACCTGCTCCACTCCGGCCAGGTTGAGCCCGGCGGCGAGAAGGGTCGTGATCTCCAGGACCCGTTCCAACTCCTTGCCGCTGTAGCGACGGGTGCCGCCCTGGGTCCGCTGCGGCTCCAACAGGCCCTTCTGCTCGTAGACGCGCAGCATCTGGGGGTTCACCCCGGTCACCTCGGCCGCGACAGAGATGGAGAACAGCGCCCGGTCGCCACCGAGGTCAACCATCACGCACCCCCCTGTCATCTTCGTGGCCGGGCAGCGGGGTGACCCGCGGCGGGCCAGCCACGATCGGCGGGGAGTCAGCTCGCCCGACGTTCGCCCTCCACACCATCGGCGCCGCCCATCGCCCTGTGCCCGGCCAGAACCAGGGGATTCGGTCGGCAGCGTTCCCCGAACCCCCTGTACCGCCGCTGTTCCTCGGCTCTGCCGGGGTCGTCACTCGCACCGAGACCGGCGCCGTCCCGGTCCCGGCTGACAACAGTCGGTACGCCGCCGCGACCGCCGCGAACCGTTCAGCCGCCCCGGGGTCGTTCGAGACGTCAGGATGGCAAGCCCGCGCGAGCCTCCGGTAGGTCTGGGCGATTGCCTCCCGGTCGCTGTCAGTGGGGATCCCCAGCACACGGAACGCCTCGCTTCGGTGCTCGTCCACGCCACGCCTCCCTCCTGGACCGTCCCTCAGGACTTGTTGTGACTGTCACTTGACATCCTCCCACAGATGGAGACAATCTAAAACAGCAACATGAGATTATCTGAAGTCGAGCGTGTGGAGTGTCGGCTTCAGAGCGACAAGTGAGGAGGAAGATCTCATGCTGATGCGCACCGACCCGTTCCGTGACCTCGACCGTCTCGCCCAGGCCATGATTGGGACCCGCGCCCGCCCAGCTGTCATGCCGATGACGGCCTACCGGGACAACAGCTCGTTCGTGGTCCACCTCGACCTGCCCGGTGTCTCGGCGGACTCCATCGATCTGACCGTCGAGCAGAACGTTCTCACCGTGCACGCCGAGCGCAAGCCCCCGGCCGGCGAGACTGAGCGCGTCGTCGACGAGCGCAGCTATGGCGTGTTCAGCCGCCAGCTGTTCCTGGGCGAGACCCTCGACGCCGAGCAGGTAGCGGCGAACTACGAGGCGGGCGTGCTCACCCTCCGGATCCCCATCGCCGAGAAGGCCAAGCCGCGCAAGGTCGAGATCACCGCAGGGGACTCTGCAAAGGCGATCAACGCCTGAGCCGAGCCACACCGTCCCTCGCACGCGACCAGTGCCCTCGGGAAGGAGGTCCGCCAGTCCTGCAGCACACGCACCATCCCGCGGCGGGACGCAGGAGAGCCCGCCGAAACGCGCGCAGCGCTCAGTTCGCGCCGCTCGCGTTCGGCTCGCGGGGACCCGGCATCAAGGCCGGGTCCCCGCGAACCTTGAGAACCTAACCCACGCTCGACATCGCGCACTCATGCGCAGTCGGGCATCGTCGGCACGAGCCAACGGAGTCGAGCAACCATGTACCCCACCAAAGACGCGCGAGAACTCGCGATCCTCCTTCGCATCAGCCGCGAGCTGGACATCATCGGAGACGTCACCGCCACGGTCGACAACCCCTCGGAACTCCTCGCCTGGGCGCTCATCCTCTCCAGCCCCCACATCGTTGCCTGGCGGGCCGGCGACTCCGGGCACCGCTACCTGCAGGTGTCAGCCCACCGCAGCAAAGCGCCGATCCGCGGCGACATCACCGCCGTGCTCCACTGCGAACAGCACCTCGACTATTGGCAGGCCCTCGACCTGGCCGACCTCACCCCCGGTGACCGCCGCGAACTCGAGAGAGAAGCACTGTCCAGCGCTTGGGCAACCATGCCCCTCAGCCCCGAGAACTCAGGCCAAGCTCCGCCACCCCAACCACCGAGCCTGGACTCGGCATGACGCAAACAAAGGCAGGCCAAGGGCGCCGTGTACGAACTCCATGCGGCCAACTAAACCCGCACGCCGGCCACATGTGACACCGTCCGTCCCCGTCACGCTCGATGCTGCACGACTCTTCCGGAAGGCGCCGAACGAGCAAAGTACCCCTCACAAGATCACGCAATCTTGAGTGCATCTCGACAGCGCAGTTATGGGTCGGAATGATTTCCCTCCCGGTGCTTATGAGTGACTTTGACGCCCTCCGCGCTGTCTGCCGCCCCCTGGGTGAAAGCCTGAGTTCGTGACGAGCAACTCGACCTTCTTCGAGTCGCCGCAGGCGGCGGCCGTCTACAAGCATCGCCTCCTGCGCACCTACGTACCTGCGTGGGCGGGCAAGGTCGGCTCGCGGGCGCCGGGCAAGAGGGTTTTCATCTACGACGCATACTCGGGACCTGGGCGTTACGACAACCAGGCGCCAGGCTCGCCAGAGTTAGATGGCCAACGCCATGTCCCTCGCGCGCCAAGACTGGAGGGACTTCTTGGTCAAGCAGGAAGGTCGAAGCTGGCAAGCTGATCGTCACGTCCGATCAACACCTGCGGTTCGGCGCCGGCGTTCGGGGTGTAGGGGTTGAGGACGGGATCCACGCGGCAAATTTACAAAAGTTATCCAGGTTTATCGAGACCTAAAAAACTCAGGTAACCCTAGTAAGGGTGCGGATAGGCGGGAGCTATTCAGGGCGGACGAGCACGTCGAGCAGCTCGCGATTGAGGAAGACCAGGTCTCGGCCAATCTTCATACTCCTGAGGATCCCGGCCTCGGTCAGCGCGTGGAGCCAGATGGATGCGGTTTGCCGCGAGACATCGCAGCGCTTGGTCACCGTGCTGATCCGGGTGTATGGCTGCTCGAAAAGCACGTCCAGGAAGCGCCCGTCTCGCCCGCCCGTTGTCGCCTCGCGAGCGCGCTCGGCGAGCTGCTGCTGGCACGTCTGGATTGCGGTGATCTTGCGGAGCGTGGACTCGGCTGACTCGCGCACCACGTCGAGCAGGTAGACCGTCCATTCGTGCCAGGCCTGCTCTTCGGTCACCGCGCGCAGCAGCCGGTAGTAGTCGCCCTTGCGCGCGATGATCCCGCGCGAGAGGTAGAGGATGGGCTGATCGAGCAGCCCTGCGTCGATGAGCATCAGGATGTTGAGCACTCGACCGGTGCGGCCGTTGCCGTCATGGAATGGGTGGATGGCCTCGAACTGATAGTGCGCGACGGCCATCCGGACCAGGGGGTCAAGGTCGTCGTCCGCGTGGATGAAGCGCTCCCAGGCCGCGAGCTTGTCGAGGATGAGGTCGCGGCCTTCGGGGGGTGCATAGATGATGCTGTGGGTAACGGGGTTGGCGATACGCGTCCCCGGGACAGCGCGCACCAACATCTCTCGGCCGTGCAGGGCCGAGCAAATCTCGGACGCTGTGGCAGCGGTCAGGGGCCGGTGCTTGATCGACTCGACGCCGACGAACAGGGCTTGCCGGTAGCGGTAGGCCTCCTTGGTCGCCTGATTACCATCGCCGAGCTCGGCGTGCCGGAACAGGGCGTCGCTCGTGGTGACGATGTTCTCGATCTCCGAACTCGCCTGCGCTTCGAGCAACGAGAGGCTGCTGAGCAGCACGCCTGGGTTCGGCAGCAGGCGAGTGGCCTGCGTCAACGTCGCGAGCGCTGCCCGAGCCTCGATGGTCGCCTTCAGGACCCGCTTAGGTTCGAGGTCGAGACCCTGGGGTGGCACTGGCGGCAGGTCGTTGTAGGGAACCTCGGGAATGTGGCTCATATGTCAGCTCCCTCGACATGTCGACGTAATGCGTTAAAGATCGAAGGAAAACCTAACACGTTTGCCGTTCAGTCCAGTATGTCGCCACGGCCCCGGCATCGGCTGGGTCACCGTGGCCGACCCCGCGGGAAACCAGTTCTCCGTTCTGCGCTCCGAGGAAGAGCGCCGCGCGACGTCCTGATCTGCCGCCCTGCGTGATTTGGGTGAGGATGTCTCCATGGGTGTGAGACTCGCTGGGCGCGAGGGAAGTCCAGATGCACATGGCAGGGCACCTCTCCGTCGTGGTGCGCACGCCCGATGTCACCTGGTTCCTCGCCGGCGACGCGACCTACGATCAGGACCTGCTGCTGCGTCGGGTCGTCGACGGGCCCGCCGAAGACGTCACCGTGTCGCTGGCCACCATGGACCGAATCGCTGGCTTGGCCGCCCAGGAACCGACCGTGCTGCTGCCCGCACACGACCCCGATGCAGAGCGTCGCCTCGACGACCGCGCGGTCCTGACTCCTGCCGCGGCGGAGTAGGAGACGGTGCGCGACGTGTGGCCGGTCATCCGGTGGCGGGCGCGTAGCGGCGAGCGACTGGCTACTGCTCAGCGGGCACGCCGACGAGATACGTCAGACCTGGGTGAGGAATGCCCCGATCCGCGCTTGGAGCAGCGCCGCGGCCGCGGCGTCGTAGTCCTTGAGCGACCGGTCCGCGAAGAGGTGCCGTTCGCCGGGGTAGACGAAGAGCTCAGCGTTCTGGGTCGACTGCACGAGCTCTGTGGCCGCAGGCAGGTCTTCCTCGAAGAACCCATCCCCTTCCATGCCGTGGACCTGTACCGGAACCCCGTCGGGCCAGGCGTCCCCGAACTCGGACACGCGGAGGCAGGAGAACAGCAGGAGAGCCCCGCGCGCGCTCGGCGTCGACTGGGCCAACCGCTGCGCGATGGTGACACAGAAGGACATTCCCGCGTACACCACGCCGTCGCCCAGGTCCTCGGCCGCCGCGAGCCCGCGAGCCCGGATGGCGTCCAAACCGGCCTCCTTGGCGAAGGCGAAGCCCTCCTCGACGGTGTCGAAGACGTGCCCGTCGAAGAGGTCAGGCGTGTGCACCACGTGCCCGGCACGGCGCAGGTCGTCGGCGAAGGCGCGAACGCCGTTGGTCAGGCCCTGAATGTGGTGGTAGAGCAGGACGTCGGCCATGTCAGGTCTCCCTGATCGGGCGATCGGTGAATGATCGAACTTTCTGGAACATTCGATCACGATAGTCTGATCAGCCGTGACGGACAACCCGCCGGACTACGAGCTCGACGACCGCAAAGCCCTGACGACGGCTGCCCAGGTGCGAGCACTCGGCCACCCGTTGCGCACGGCGATCCTGCAGCTTCTCCACGAGCGAGCCGCCACCGTGAGTGAGCTTGCGGCCGCCCTGAAACGGCCCAAGAGCACGGTCGCGCACCACGTCGACGTCCTCGCGCGCAACGGCCTGTTGCAGGTCGTGCGCACGCGGCGGATCAGGGCCATCGAGGAGCGGTTCTACGGCCGTACTGCTCGGTTGTTCTACGTCGCACCAGACCGCATGACCACCGCAGAGGAGATGCCTCGCGACTTCAACGACTTCGTCGTCGCTGCTGGCGAGTCGGCCACGGCATACGAGGAGGGCACGCTCTGGGGTTTCATCCGGCACGCCCGCCTCTCCAAGGACCAGGCGTCTCACTTCTGGGACCGGATGACAGCCCTCGTCGAGGAGTTCGACCGGCTACCGCGATCGGGCGAGACCATGTATGGCTTCGCGGTCGGTATCTACCCCACCCACTACCCCTTCCTGCCGCCAGCCGAGCGTGTCGAGTGACGGGGCTCAGCCGATCCTGTCAGGTCCCTCGTCAGCCCCGCCGCGCCCCCAGCCAGAGTGATACGCCCGAGGCCAGGAGCAGGACGACGCGCACGTGGTTCATCCGCGTCCACTCCCCGAGGTAGGTCTGCCAGTACGCGGCGGCCTCCGGGGTGCCAGGAGCCAACGTCGCGAGCTGGTTGTTGCGGGGCACGTGGTATGCCGCGGTGACGGCGAAGGCGACCACCGACAGCGCGGCCCCGGCCAGCAGCAGGCGCCGATCGCCGGGCAACCGGTCGGCTAGGGCCAGGCCGCCGACCAGCGCCCCGAGCGCCGGCGAGCCCATGAGCGGCACCATCAGCACGCTGCGGGGCGCCCAGTCGTTGATCGACTGCATGGCGCGGACCGCGGTCTCGGTGGGGAGGTCGCGGAGCGCCGGCATGACGAAAGAGGAGAACGCGAACAGCGCGCCACCGGCGAGGAGGCCGGCGGCGCCAGCGGCGCCCGCAAGGAGACTCGAAAGGTTCATGGCTCCAGCCTGTCCCGCCGAGATGAGTCGATCCATAGGTGATCAGCGCAGAAACCTTTGTGATCGTCTACGTTAGGCCGTATGGACGCCGCCTCCGCCGCGCTTGACCGCTTGCGTGGCCAGGGTGCGTTCGTGCTGCGATGTGAGCTCGAAGCGCCCTTCCTCGTGCAGGTTGAGGACCTGGCCGTCGTGAGCGTGGTCGCCCCCGTGCGGGGTGCGCTGCTGATCCGCCCACCCGACCTGCCCGAGGCCAGGGTGCACCCGGGCGAGGTGGCGGTGATCCCCCAGCTCACGGCATACAGCGTGCGACCCATCGACGGCGCCGGCGACAGCCGTGCCGTTCGGATCCTGCCGGGCGGGCACTGCGCCGACGAGCACGGCAACGACCTCTCCGCGCAGATGTGGCTGGACACGCGGGTCTGGGGGACCCGGCTCGGCGGGTCGCACGCGTTCGTGACCGGCAGCTATGACCGCGCCGACCAGTTGGGCGGGCTGCTGCTCGAGCGCCTTCGGGCGATCGCCGTCGCGCCCGCACCCCCGCAACTACTCAGCCTCCTGACCGCCGAGCTCGCGACCGATGAGCCGGGGCAGGCCGCGGTGCTCGACCGGGTGGTCGACCTGCTGCTGGCCGCAACGCTGCGCGCGTGGTTCGCCGACCCGGAGCACGAGGCACCCGCCGGCTGGCATGCCCAGCGCGACCCGATGATCGGGCCGGTGCTCGACCTCATGCACGGGCGGCCCGCCGAGCCATGGACGGTCGGGGCGCTGGCGGACCGGGTCGGCTGGTCCAGAGCGACCGTGGCGCGGCGGTTCACCGAGCTCGTCGGGCTACCGCCGATGGCCTACCTGACACGATGGCGAATGATGCTCGCCGCGGACCTGCTGTGTCGAACGACCCGCAGTGGCGCGCAGGTGGGGCGGGACGTCGGCTACGACAACGCGTTCGCCTTCTCGACGGCCTTCAAGCGGCAGCACGGGGTGGCCCCGCAGTCCTTCCGGGCGCGAGACTCGCGAAATCGCTGACCGGTTGACGCGGGTCGCAGGTGTTGATGCGGGCAACTGGCGCGCAGATTGCCTTTGCGATCTCGAGGGGCCACAATTGTGGCCATGAGCATTGCCTCTCTACGTGAGGTCCGCGACCACTTCAGCGACGTGGTCGACCGCGTCCAACGTGAGCACGATCGAGTCACCGTGACGCGCAACGGCAAGGCCGCTGCGGTGATCTTGAGTCCGGACGACCTCGAGCAGTTGGAGGAGACCCTCGCGGTGCTAAGCGATCCCGAGGCGCTGGCCGACATCCGGGAGGCTGACGCGGCATACCTTGCGGGCAATGTCGTTCGAGGGGTCGAGGCAGCCCGAGCGCTCCGTCCGTGACGCCCTACGAACTCGTCCTGACCCCACCCGCCATTAGGGCGATTCAGGGCAACCTCCCAGAGCCTGTCGCAGCTGCCGTCATCGAGTTCGTGACAGGAGCGCTGATCGAGAACCCGCAGCGCGTCGGCAAGCCGCTGCGCGGAGACCTCGCGGGAATCCGCTCCGCAAGACGAGGTACCTATCGCATCCTTTACCGGAGCAACGACGAATCCCAAGAGGTGGTGGTGCTCCACATCGAGCACCGGCGTGACGCCTACGGCAGGCGCTGACAGGTCGCCCCGAGCACATTCGACATCTCCCGTTACCCCTGCGCGACGCGGTCGGCCGCGACGGGATTGATCACGGGCCTGACTCCGGCTGCCTCGAACGGTGCCACGTCGCGGGTGGTGCGGGCTGCCCAGTGCGCGGCGGCTCACCAACTGTCGATCTGGGACGCGATGATGATCGAGAGTGTGCCCCTTGCCGGCTGCCAGACTCTGTGGTCGGAGCATCTGACTGACGGTGCAGTTGTGCGTGGAGTGATCGTCCGGAACCCGTTTGCGCCGCATCCCTAGACTTCACGCATGCCCGGAATCGCCCGTGACGATGCGGCCCACCGCACCCGACTTGCGCCGACCGGGGCGCTTCGTGCCTCCATCAACCTTGGAAACGCCGTCCTCACCAACGGGTCCTTCGACGACCCCGGCGGCATCACGGTCGATCTGTCCCATGGGCTCGGCGGGCGGCTCGGGGTTCCCGTTGAGCTCGTTCTCTGGGATGCCGCGCGCAAGTCCGTCGACGCGGTGCGCGACGGGATGGCCGATGTCTGTTTCCTCGCCGTTGACCCGGTTCGCGCCGAGGAACTCGCCTTCTCCGCGCCATACGTCGTGATCGAGGGGGCGTATGCCGTGCGCGCACACTCCGCGATCCGCACCGTCGCGGACGTCGACCGCGCCGGGGTTCGGGTCGGCGTCAAGCTGGGATCGGCATACGACCTGCACCTCACCCGAGCCCTGACCGCGGCCGAGATCGTCCGCGGCACCGATGGTGTCGACGTCTTCGCCGGGCAGGGACTCGAGGTGGCGGCCGGTGTCCGGCAGCCGATCGAGGCGTATGTCGCCGCCCACGACGGTCTGCGGGCCCTCGATGGTGCGTTCATGCAGATCCCGCAAGCGGTCGCGATCTCCCGGCAGCACGCGCCGGAGACGATCGCGTGGATGCGTGACGTTGTCGACGAACTCCTAGCCACCGGTTGGGTCCGGGAGGCGCTGAGCCGGCACGGTCACGATCCGGTGCTCGCCGCCTCCCGCCCCGGCTGACCGCCAGTCTGGGCGAGTCCGGCGCCCAGGCTCCCGTCGATGTGTTCACTCATCACCCGCGCGGCGTCCTGGGCGCGACGCTCGGCAATGGCGTCGACGAGAGCCTGGTGCTCGGCGCTCACGTCGGCGCGTGGCTCACCCAGATCCTTAACGGCGCGGCCCGCCTGGTCGAGCGTGGCCTGAACAGGGCGGGGCAGGGCCTCGCGGCCATTGCCTGATTCGGGCTGGTGGCCGCGCGCTCAGGGGAGTCGGCCAACTCGATACCCGTGCGGTATTCGGCCACCGTGAGGGCGGCGATGGCCAGGTCCGCGTCATCGAGCGCGGCGGCGTCGATGCTCCCCCGCTCGTAGTCGATAAGGACGTTCGTGTCCAGAATCAGGCGCCGCGCCATACGTCCGGCACCTCCTGGGCTACCGCCTCCAGAGCCTCCCCGACCTCGGAGACGAATCGCTCGTTCGGCTGCTGGAATCCTCTACCCGGCGGGCGATCAGGTGCTCGACGCCACCGTCGCCGAGGCCGTCCGCGGCTCCCTGTCCGACGGCCTCATGCCCGCCGACTGGGTATGCGAGATGTTTGATCGCTGACTCGTCGGTCCGTCATCGTGGCTTGCGGGTGCCGGGCAGGTAACCGACATCAATGACGGCTTTGACGAAGGGGCGCGCCGCTTGGAGCACCGTCTCGGCGTCCGGCACCCCGCTCCAGAACCCGGCAGCCGCCGAGTCGGTCTGCTCTTCGAGGTGGTCGTAGTGCGTGGCCCCGGCCGGCGTCATGGCCCCCGCGCCGTCCAGAAGTCCGCGCGACTGCAGGGAGTCAACGGCGGCGGCCCAGTCCTCCTCGGCCCAGCCTCGGGTGAGCAGCAGTTGCTCCTTGCCCATGGTCCGGCGGCGCAGCGCGGGGTCGGGATGCGGAGCCTCATGCAGGACCAGCATCTCAACTGGCCCTAGGCCCGCGAGCACGAGCGCGGCCACGTGGCCGTCGCCGCGGTGCTCACGAATGATCGTGCACGCGTGCCACAACTGCAGGTGCGCCTCGTCCGGCCACGGCCACGCCGCCCACGCCGCCGCAAGGGGTCTGCCCACGTATGCCGCGTCGTTGATTCCGACGCGCAGCGCGCCGACGATCTGCCTCAGTTCCGGCGCGGTGATCCGCTCACCGAGCGCGTCGCGCAGGGCTCGGTCCGTCGCGACGGCACTGGCCGCGGCCACCTCGGGGAGCCCCGCGGCCAGGGCCTGCGACCAGCCGTGACTGACCCACGCCGGGTTGAAGTTGACGAAGGTCGCGGCTACCACCGCCGATGGGCAGCGCCCGAGCGGTGCGGCGCGACCCCCGAAGTACAGCCCGAGTTGATCGATTCCCAGCGACGTCCGCGCCGCCTTGTTGTACGGATTGAAGTACGCGAGAACGTGATATGGCTCCAACGCCTCGTAGGCCGCCCGGGCCAGCGCACTGCTCATACGCCTCACCCTAGGGCGACGTGCATAGATCGTGCCGGTGCTCGCTAGCCGCGAACCACCGATCGGAGGAGACTCACGCCATGTTGGCTGAGCCGGAGCCGGCGACGTTCACGATCACCGGCAACGGCTCTGGGGCCGTGAGCACGACGACCATTACCTTCGCTTGCCCGCGGGTTCTCACCTATACGGTCGTCGGTGGGTCGGGCGGCGCGGACGCCGGCACGGCCTTCCAGGGCGCGGGCAAGGGGGCGTCGTTGATCGGGACCATCTCGGTTCCCGCGGGCACGACGCTGACCCTGATCGCCGGCGGTGTCGGAGACACGAAGATCTCCAACAACTACCTGGCGGGAGCGGCCTATGTCGCCAAGGGCGGCACCGGTTTTGGCAATGGCGGCGATTCGGGTCCGTCTGCCAGCCGTACGGGTTCCGGCGGCGGGGGCGGCTCGGCCATTCTCATCGGCGGCACGCCACTCGTTGTGGCAGGGCGGTGGTGGCGGCGGCTACGCCGGCGGCGCCGGCGGAAGTAGCGCCGCAATTGGGGCCACCACCACGCGAGGCGGTGTGACCTACACCGGGCACAACAGCAATGGGGGCACCGGCGGTGCCGGGTCGAGCTATGCCGGTATTGGCGGCGGCCGGCTCGTGACGCCGAGTTCAGGCAGCGGCACGGCCACGACGTATGGCAATGGCTACGTCACCCCCGACTGGTCGTTCTGCTGACCCGAGCCGCCCGGCGTTAGGGCGCTGTCAACCGCGGTCCCATCCGTCGATCAGGGCTGATAGTCCACGCTCGAACTGCTCGTCCGGCGACCAGGAGTAGCCACTCTGCAACGCGGCAACGATGTGCGGGAAGCCCGCCGGCGTCAGTCCCGCGGCGATTGCCTCCTGATCCGGGGCGGGGGCCCCGACCGATTGGCGGACTTCGGCGAGCACCTTGCCGACCGTAAACGCGACCAAGCAGTCGACCAATGGCAGCGCGGAGGCGGGTGGCAACCCGGCCCCCGCGCACTCCCCGACTATGTGGTCGAGCAAGCCCAGCACGGTCGGCGTGGACGCGGGTCGCGTACCCACGATGGGCGCGAGATTCGGGTGAGCCAGCAGGATTCTTCGTATGGTGCGCATCGGCGCGGCGATGATCTCCTGCCATCTCGGCTCGGCCGCCCGCCCTGTCGCGGCAACGTCCCGCTTGCTCCCGCCGCGCGCGGCCATCGACCACACCTCATCGACGACAAGGTCAATGAGCGCTGCCTTGTTCGGCACGTGGTGATACACCGCCATCGCGTCCACGCCGAGTTCCCGGCCGAGGGCACGCATCGAGAAGCCGTCGAGCCCGTCACGGTCGAGGACAACGAAGGCGGCCTCGACGGCCTGCTCTCGCGAGATGCGCGCTGGAGTGGGTGCCATCAGGAGCGCGCCACGCGGTCCGGACGGGCGAAGAAGAGGGCGCGATCGCGCCATACGAGAACGACGGCGACGACGAGGAGGATTGCCGTCTGGATCGCCTTGGTATCCGGTGCGGTGTGGAAGGCCTCATTGGTGATGTTCGCGACGAGATGGAAAACGACGGCAACCAGGATGCTGCGCCCACAGCGGTAGGAGAGCCAGTTCATGATCAGCACGAACGGGAAGATCGACCCGAGGAAGTTGAGCGTCGCCAGGGCCCCGTCTCGACGACTTCAGCCTGGTAGTAGCCCTTGATCAGGCCCAGCGGCAGATGCCACACGGCCCAGATGATCGCGAAGACCATCGACGTGCGGAAGATCGACCAGCGCGCGGCGAGCGCGTCGGTGCCGTAGCTGTGCCAGGCCAATCCTCGACAATCGGGGCGGCGGTGAGGATGAGCCAGGCGGGCAGTAGTCCGCAGCTGAAGGAGATGCCGTTGGCGAGCCGGAACTGATCCGGCGAATAGCCCAGCGGCAGCGAGATGGCCGTCGCCAGCATCAACGCCCCCACGGGCTGCAGCAGCATCAGGAGTGCGCGAGGCAGGGTGATGCCACGTATGGCGAGCAGCCGCTCGCGCACGTCGCGCACCAGAGCGGGATCTCGCCATACGAGGGCAGCGGCCACCAGCATCGGGGCGAGCAAGCCGAGGACGCCCAGGGTTGCGGTGAGTCCCTGGACCGCCGTGGTTTGGGACGGTCGGTGGCTCAGGTAGCCGGCGATTCCCCAGGTCACCCAGGGGATTGCCGTGGCGAGTCCATAGAAGAGGACGGGGTGTCGGTAGCGCTCAATCGCCGTCGCCACGTCTGGTGAATGACGGTCATGTTCTACGGTGTAGACCATGGGTTTGAGTGTACGCCCTCGAGCAGTGCCGGGAGCAGTGCCTCCTCGTGCACGGCCCGGCCACGGTGCGCCATCGCGGCGGTGAGTTCCGGGTCCCAGCTCGCGTCGACCCGGCTGCCCTTCAGGGCGAGCGATGCGGGCGCCGCCAGGTAGTCATCCACGCCCATCCGCCACGGCTGCACGCCGCAGCGCGCGCGCAGATGATTCGCCATCGCGATACCGGCCCAGTCGAAGTCGCCGTGATAGAGCAGCTGGCCGCCCGCGGACTGGATGCGGTCCAGGAGTTCAATCGTCGCCAGGTTCGCTCGCCCACTGGCGCAGACGACGCCCACCCCAACCCCGATCTCGGCCGCGGCCTCCAGCACGCGGGGGTTCTCGCAGACCAATACGGTCTGGCCCGGCGCTGGCTCCAGACCCTCATCGAGGTCACGCCAGGTCAGGTGCAGGACGGCCCTCTCGAGGGTGTATGCCGAGGCGCGCGCCCCCGCCGCGCCGGCGGCCCAGCGCAGCCCGAACGTTAGGCAGGTTGACGAGATCCGGTCCGAGAGCACCCCGAGCCGCTCCCACAAGGCCCGTTGGGTGCTGCCTTCGCCGCCATCGGGGACCGCGCGCAGGATCGTGCGTGTCAGCAATCGGTCGTCGTCCAGGGCATGCGCGTCGCCGAAGAGTTGCGCTGCGAGCTCGGTCCGGGCGATCGGCGGGGACAGACCGACCCCGCTAAGGTGCTCAGCGCGGTGGGCGAGCACGTCGAGGGCAGCAGTCACCAAGGCTGCTGGATCGCCGCCTCGCCGGCCGAGTAGCCCGTCGCGGCGAAGTCCGTCCAGCCACTCCGCCAGCGGCGGCAGGCCAGCATCGGGATGCGCTTGGTGCCAGGCGGCGAAAGCTCGTGTAGGGGCCTCGTGGCGCTCACGGTGATCCGCCCTCCGGGCCGGGCGATCGACCAGGACCCGGCCGGTGACGGTGGCGGCGGCGTCAATGAGCTCGATGCCCGCGCGGGAGCGCAGCCGGTCATCGAGGGAGGCAAGGTCTACTTCCACGCTAGACGTCACGATGGTGCGACCGAGCAGACCGGAGAGGGCCTGCTGCTCGTCGCGATGGAGGTCGCGAACGCGCACCCGGCCCTGCGCGACCAGACCCGCCCGCTCAAGGCGATCGGCGACGGCCAGCCAGGACCGCTCCAAGGCTGGCGCGGTCCACCAGCCGTCAGGCACGCGCCCCGACCGCGGTCAGCTGGCGGCCGTCCCAGCGATGCTCGTATTGGGCGATCCCGCGTTCGGCCGGATTGCGCAGCGCTTCATAGATCGCCAGCGATGGCACGGTTGCGTGGGTGCCCCACAAGCGTTCGCTGGTCACGACGAAATCGAGGTCGAGATCGACGAGCAAGCCGAACAGCAGGGGATGGGTGCGGGCATCGACCTTGGGGAAGGCATCGTCGAGGAGCACGAATCGGGGAGCGTGCGGTGCGGCGCCGGCCAAGGACGTGAAATGTGCAGCCGCGGCGGCGAAGAGCGGGAGGTAGCACAGCACCTTTTGCTCGCCCTGCGACAACGGACTCTTGCGGTGCAGGTCGCGCCAATCGCCGGACTCGGGCCGCTGATATTGGACCGTGAAGGCAAACCATTGACGGTAGTCCAGTGCCCGGGTGAGGTGCTCGGTGTAGGACTCCTCGGGCGCCTCGACCCGGGAGGTGTCGATGAGCCGGTGCAGCGCGTCGCGCAGCTCGGTGCGCTCCCCGGGCAGGAGCGCCCCGCTGGCCTCGCCGAGCAGCTGGACCGCGCGGCGGGCATCCGAGGGGATGTCGTCGCGGAGCCGCCAGCGCAGCCGCACCCGGATTCCCTGGGAGGTGGAGACTCGCCCGAGCTGCACGTTCATGGCCGCGACCAGCTCGTCGGCCTGCCGGCGGACGCCGCGAAGGGTGTCGCCGAGCTGGCCGAGCACGTGCGTCTCGAAGAGGTGTCGCTCCCGGTCGGTCAACAGCTCACGGTCGGCGGCGACCTGTGCAGCCAGGCGGTTGGCGAGTTCGGTGAGTGCGATATCGCCCGCCGACTCGTCCCGTCCGAGTGCCGCGAAAGTGCCGTCGAGCTCGGCCAACCGCGGCTCGACGATGGAGGCCGGCCCGGTTTGAAGGCCGGTCAGGGCCGCAAGGACCGCGTTGGCGCCCGCCTGCGTACCGGCCGCTGCTCGCTCGTGCAGGGAGGTGATCTCGTCCCGCTCCGTCGGCGGGCGTGCCGGATCGGCCCCGACGTCGGCCGCGCTAATCAAGCCGGGAACCGCATGCAGTGCGCGGACGGCGTCGTATGCCGCGTCCCGCGCCGGCTCGGCCTCGGCGAGGGCCGCGCGGTGACCGTCCGCCTCTTGCCGCAGCTGCCCCTGCCGGCCGAGCAGGTGATCGTGTTCGCCGCGGTGTCGGCGCTGTGCCTCGACGGCCTCCTGGCGCAGCGTGCGCTGCTCCGCGAGGCGCCGCTCCAGGTCCTCGACACTCTTGCCGCGAGCCGCCACCAACTCGTTGTGGGCGGCGCGTCGGCTGGCGGCTTCACTCCGGGCGATGCGCGCCCGGGTGCCCCCCAGGTCGGCCTCGGCGGCGTCGTCGGTCGCGCGGGCGACGACGCCGCGCCATAAGTCCAAGGCGGTGTCGAGGGCGCGTCGGGCGGACCCGACCCGGTCCAGGTCCTTCCCTGCCCTCGCCACCAGTTCGCGGCGAGCGGCGAGCCCCTCGTGCGTGATGGGCAGGCCGTGTCGTGCCGCGGTCGCCGTGAGGTCGCTCAGCGCGGCGGCCTCCTGCGACCGGGCATCCCGGGCGAGGTCCCGCGCACCCATGGCTTCGGCGGAGGCGCGCTCCGCGACGGCGGTTCGCGCGGCTTCGGTGGCCCAGGCCGTCAGGACGGCGTCGTGTCGAGGCCGCGCGCGCAGCCACGCCATCAGGGCGGTGAGCGCCTGCTGTGCCTCGGCAGCGGCCTGCTTGGCCGTGTCGCGCGCCTGCTCTTCCTGACGGATGCGCTCGTCCAACTCGGCGAGGCGGCGGGCACGCTCCTGCGCCCGGGCGGAGGCGCCGACGTACTGCGCAACCGGCTTTGCTGTGCGGCCCCGCGCGGGTCCGAGGCGCCACGACCCGTCCGCCGCGACGACGGCGGCGACCTCGTCCCGTGCGCCGTGTTGTCCGGCACCAGCCGAGGCGAACGCGATCGAGCCAAGCAGGTCGGTGACGACCCGCGCCGGCACGGCCTCGTGGGCCGAGGGGTCTGCGCCCAGGATGGCCAGGAGACTGGCATCTGCCGCAACCGGCACCGGGTTTGCGGTCAGGACGACATCGTGGCGGGCGGGATCGAGCAGGGTGCCGTCCGGGGTCACCCAGGCATCAAGTAGCCCCGACCCCTCGAGGGCGGCTTCCACCGCGGCGCGCACCTGCGCCTCGACCTCCGAACGGAAGTCCACCAGGAGCCACAAGGGGGCGCCGGGGAGGTTGCGTCGGTCGTCTCGAAGCCACGCCGGCACGGCGGGAGCAGGATCTCGCTCCGCCTCGATCGCGGCGCGCTCGCTGGTGAGTCGGGCGAGGGCGGCCACGATCTGCGTATGCCGCGCGCTCGCCTCCGCGACCTGCGTCGCCAGCCGCTCCTGGTCCGGCGCGGCTGCCTCCGCGACGATGGACTCCAGGTGCGCCAAGCCGTCCGCGTCCAGCGTCGGAAGGACGACCGAGACGGCGCCCGGGGCGGCCTGCCACGTCTGCAAGGCGTCGGTCAGCTCGCGCTCGCGAGTTTGCGTCCGCGTCCGCGCGGTCTCCAGGTCAGCCAGGGCGGCCGTCTCCGCGGCTTCCGCGCGATCGACCCCGGCCTCGGCCCGCCGGGTGGTCTCCTGAGCACGCACATGGGTGCCGCGGGCCTCCTCCACCACGGTGATGGCCGCGCCGACTTGACCCGCGGCGCGAGCGCCAGTCTCGGCCCACTCGGCGTGTGTCTGCCCCGCGTGCGCGACCGCCGATTCCACGGCGCTGGCCGCGTCGGCATCGCGCCAATCCGGTCGTCTAAGCACCTGGGCCGCCGTCGGACCGGGGGCAGCCTCGGCCCCACACGTGGCAAGAGCAGCCTCGGCGCGCTCGGTCGCGTCGTGCAGTTCACCAGCCCGGTCCATCAGGCGGTCGCTGGCCGCTGACGCCTCGCGGGCACTGGCCTGCGCCCGGACGTGTGCCTTCTCGGCCACAGCCCGCAGGTCGCTGGCTGCTTTCTCCAGGGTTTGCACCAGCTCGGCGGACTGCGCAAGATCGGTTCGCGCCTGCGCTTCCGGGCTCTGTTCGAGGGCGGCGATCCGCGATGCGGCTTCCCGCTGTGCTTGCTCGGCCGCGTCGATCGCCATCGCCGCCGCCGAGAGACCCTCGGTCACCTCCGTGAGCGAGCCCTCGCTCCGCCGCAATCGTCGCCGGGCGGCGCCGACCGCCTTCGCGGCCTCCAGAGCGACGCGGGTGCGGTCAGTAACGACGGAGCGGGCGTACGCGGCATACGTCTCGACGAAGGTGGCGAGCGCGGCGGCGGCGCGTTCGCGACGGTCGATGTCCTCGCCGAACGCCTCGAGTTCATCGAAGGTCGTGCCCGCTGCGCTCAGGGTGTCGCCATCCAGGGTGGGCAGGGCATTGACGAGTTGCTCGGCGAGGCGCCGCGGATCGATGTCCTCCCCGACCTGCGGCTGCCGCAGCCAGTAAAGGAGCCGGAGCAACGATTCGTATTGGTCCAGGGGCAGGCCGAACAGCAGCGCGCCCACGTGCTCGCGATAGTGCCGGGGGTTGTCGAAGACGCGGCTCGCCCCGGACTCGTCCTCGAGTGCCGCGGCGAGCGCAGGCTGGCTCAGCGGCCCGGCCGCGTTCTCCAAAGCGAGGTCATGCCCGACCCGGCGGGGGGTCGTGAAGAACCACGACGTGGCGGCTCGTGCCTTCTCGGTGGCCCGCAAGCCCACGCCGCAGGTGATCACGTCGGTTGTGCCGTCGGCGTTGTCGCGGCCGAACTCAACCCACACGTAGCCAGTGCGGGCGGATCCGTCGTAGCCGTCGAGGAGCAGCCAGAGCAGGCTGGTGTGGTGGCGACCCGATGAGGTCAGCCGTGACTTGTCCCCGTCGATGACGAAGGGCAGCAACATCTCCATGGTCTTGGATTTGCCGGCGCCATTGGCCCCGCGCAGCAGTAGCCGGCCGTCGGCGAAGTCGAAGACTTGCTCGTCGTATTGCCAGACATTGAGCACGCCAGCGCGCCGCATCCGGAATCGGCTGCCATCGATCGCCATCTCAGTCCTCGCCGTCGGTCAGGTCGTCGAAAAGGGAGGTCTCGCCGGTCGCACTCTGGGCGAGCAGCGCCACTCGGGGTGCGTAGCGGGTGGCGGCGGCGTGGACCAACACGGCCCCGTCCTCGCGGCGGATGAGCCCGAACCGAGCAAGGACGCCCAGGGCCTCGCGGAGGGCGCGGTCGGGGTCCTCGCGTTGGTCTCGGCGCAGCCGATCATGCCACCTGGCATGGACGTCCTGAGCACAGCGCTCGACCGTGGTGAGCGGGAGTCCGCGCCACGCGGTGCCTGCGCCCCCGGGCGCGGTGCGGTGGACCTCGTCGGCCAACGCTTCGAGGACCAAGAGGGCAAGTTGTCGGGTCTTGTCGGTTCCTGGGAAGCGTTCGTCGCTCAGGTCGTCGTCCGGGTCGATCACCGCGGCACCCTCGGCGCGCAACTCCAGCTCTAGCCCGAAATGCGTTTCATACCAATCGCGTTCGCGATTGCGATTGCGCCGCCACCACTCGGCGTGCTCAGCTGTCAGGTCATCGGTGGTGAGCAAGGGGCGTTCCAGCAGGGCTCGCCGGGTGGCGATGCGCGCACCGCCGACGGCCGAGGGCAGAGCCGCGAGGGTGAGCAGATCGGCGGCCGACGAGGCGGCCGTGAGCGGGGCAGCCACCAGGAGGGAGAGCAGGTCTCGTCGGACGTCGAGGAGGGATTGGGTGCGCTGATCGGCCCAGTGCTCCAAGTCGCCATCGCGCTCACGCAGGACCCCAAGATCGACCAGGACGACGATCGCCGCATGAAGCGCTCGTCGATCGCCAATTGCGTCCAGGTCGACGTCAAGGCCGGCGTCGACCGCAGCCGCCCGGACCTGGGCAACGAGTTCGTCGACCAAAAGTTGCGTGCGCGCACGCGTTAGGGCGGCGATCGTGAGACACAGCAGGGCATACGCGCGCGGCGTGAAGGAAGCGCCGCTGCGCCGTCGCAGCGGTCGCGTGGAGTCGGGGCCGAGTCCGGTCTTGAAGAGCCGGGCTGAGGTGGGATCAACTTGGAGGCGATAGCCCAGCCCGTCGGCAAAGAGCTGGATCAGCTCACTTTGGTGGCGGCGGACAAGCCGGAGGTCGTCGGGGTCCGTGCTGCCGCTGGCGAGCAGTGGGCGTTTGAGGAGCGCCCGAGCCGCCCGGCGGCGTTCGGCGAGGTCCTGCGGGTCGGCGGTCGCGGCGATCCGATCGGCGGTGGTCGTCACTGCGCCACCTTGTGATCGGTGCGGACAGCCTGCTCGGCACGCACTTCAAGAGTGCGGCCGACGAGGGTGAGGCGGCCGGCGGGGCTCGTCACGGCGGTCCCGTCACCCGGGGTTTCGTGGACGAACAGGACTGCGGCGGTGCCTGGGACGGCCACGACGGGAGCATCGCCGTCGATCGCGGCGGCCAGCGCACCGGCATACAACTCCAGCAGGAGATCGCGCGCGAGGTCGGAGACACGGACTCGTCCGAGTCGTCCCTCGTGGGCGACGATCTCCGCGAAGGCCGCCGCCCGGTCTCGCTCGGCACGCGTGCGCTCGGCCAGCCGTGCCGCCTTGGCAACGGCAAAGTCTTCGCGGCGCCCGGATCGCCCGGCGATGGTGCGTTCGCCCTGCTCCCTGAGCATGACCGGCACGTCGGCGCGTGGACCGGTCCACCAAGACGTCATCGGAGAGGCCGGCTGCTCCGGGTCGTCGCTGATAAAGCCGAGATGGCGGGCGGAGTAGAGCCCGAAGACACTGGCAAAGAGGGCGTGTGCGGTGTCGTCGTCAGCATGGTCGAACCATCGCGCGACGCGAACCAGATCGGCATACCGCCCATGCTCACGCTCGGCAGACGTGGCAATCCGCCGCAGATTGGTCAGGAGGGAACGCATCGCCGATGTCGCGAGATTGCGCACCCCGTCGGCGTCGCTGCCGCGACCTCCCTCACCGGTGAACCAGGCTCGCAGACTCCGCCAGTCGAGCGGGTCGAGCCCCGCCGAGCGCCGGGCCAGGCGGCCACCGGTGTCGAGCAAACGTTCGCCGGCGTTGGCCCGAGCAACAAGGTCGGGCACAGCTGGGTCGAGGGTGGCCAAGATGTCCGCGATCTGCGGCATGTGTCGGGAGATCTCATCGACGAAGCGCTGGAGATAGTCGATCAGCGCGACCTTGAACAGCTGGAACTCGGACCGGTCGAGGTCGAAGCGCGAGAGGACTTGGGTCAGATAGGTGTAGAACTCGCGCGTGCTGTGCACGAGTTCATCGAACTGGGCGAAGACGGTGGTGATGTCGCGGGCAAGTCGGTCCGGCTCGACGCCTTCGAGATGGGTCGCATCCAGCGCCGCGAGAGCGGTCAGGCCGGCGAGGATGCCGCCTAGCATCTGGCTCGACACCTCGCGCGCGGACTCACTGTGACCGAGCAACTCCTCGACCTGTCGGTGGACCAGCTCACCTCGTTGCGTCAACTGGTAGCGGGCCCGGTTGCGCAGATAGTCGGCCAGCGTGCGGGCCTCGGTCTCGCGGGGGCTTCGCGCGATATTGCCGTGCTCTACGAGATAGGAGAGGCGGGCGTCGACCGTGTCGAGGTCGAGCGACACCCCCTGCGCGGTCAGCGCCTCCCGCACGTCCACGGCGGACTGATCCGAGAGCAGGCCCGCGAGCCCGGTCGTGAAGACTCGCATGATGGCGATGTACTGGCCCGACTCCTCATTGACGGCATAGCGCAGCGCCTCCAGCCGCTGGCGATCGACCGGCGGAGACGTTGGCAGTGCGGGCCCTTGCAGGCCTGCCAGCGTCTCTTCGGGGTCCATATGGAGAACCCTACGAGGGGCCACCGACAACGGGTCAGGGCAGCATCATTTCTGCATCAACGCCGCGTATGCCGCCCTGGCCGAGCAACTGGGGGCACCCTCGGTCACCCTGGATCGCCGGATTGCGCGGGCGGCCGGCGTGCGATGCCGGGTCATGGTGCCGGGCGACCTGCTGGGTTTAGGCGGCGGTGGCCTCGCGCCGGCGAGCTACCTCGTGCAGGAGTTGGACGGCGCGGACGACTGCCCTTCGCGGCGCGGCCCCTTCGCTCACGAAGCCGACGATGCGGCGGCGTGGCGCGGCCTCCCCGGAGACCGGTCGTTGGACCAGGCCATCGTCAAGCCGTCCCATCGCCAGTCGCGGAAGCAGCGTGATTCCTAGTCCCGCCGCGACGAGACCGAGGGCGGCGTGGTGGTCACTGGACCGCGCGACATACCGAGGGCTGGCGCCGGAGGCGGCGTAGGCGCGGCGCAGGATCCCCGAGCACGTGGTGTCGGCCATGCCCTCGGCGATCAGACGCTCGCCGGCCAGGTCGGTCAGCGCGACCTGACTTTGCGACGCGAGCGGATGGGCTGCCGGGAGGACCGCGACATACGGCTCCTCCAGCAGCTCGAACCGCCGGTGTCCCTCGACATGGGTCGGGCCGAGTGACGGGTCCTCTGCCCGAAGCTCGATGTCGTATGGCGAGCGCGGGCCGTCGGTGACATCGATCAGATCGAGGTTTAAGAGGAGGGAAGGGAACTCGGCGGACAGGGTCCGGGCGACCTCGGGGACCCAGTACTGGCCCGCGGAGGGGAAGGTGCCGATGGACAGGCTTCCCGTGCGACCCTCGCGCAGGTCGTCGACCAAGCCCTCGAGACGCCCGGCGGCCTCGATGACGTCCTCACTCCCAGTCACCAGCGCAATGCCGGCCGGGGTGGGGCTAATTCCCCGTCCCGACTTCTCGAACAGCATCAGCCCGGTTTCGCGCTGCAGGGCGGTGATGTGCTGGCTCACCGCGCTTGGCGAGTAGCCGAGATTGGCCGCGGCCGCGTGGACAGTTCCGGAGTGGACAACGGCACGGAAGACGCGGAGGCGGTTGAGGTCGATCATGGTCGAATCGTACGTTCTGACTGAATGATTGTGAAGAAACATTCGCTTGTGCTGACGGGTTCGCTGTTGCAGTTTTGAGGCATGACGAACTACAGCCGCTACGCATCAGTCCCAGTCGACCGCGACATCGAGCGCCTCAACGACGAACTTCGCGCCCTGCCCCGCCCCGAGCGCGCAGCGCAAAGCGCGCGGCGCGAGGGCCTCGCGTGGCTGCGTCCTCGGCGCTTCGCTCACCTCCGGCACGCCTGACCCGAGACGCTAGACGTTGCCGGATTTGGGCGAGGCGAGATAGTCCTCGGCCAAGGTCGGGAGGTCGCGCCCACGGTGGAACCCGCGCTCGATGACGAGGTGCGCCAGTCGCCGCACCTCCGTCTTGTCCTGCTGAGTCAAGATTGGCCGGAGCGACGCGAGGTCTGCCCCGTCTTGCGGTCGCGTGGAGTCATCGCGCGCCAGGAGCTTGAGGACCACGAGGTGGGCTGGCCTGGCCACGGGCACGGTAAGCCCGGGGACGAGTTGCATCTGGTCGGCCTCGCGGGTGATCTCGGGCTCGAGGCCCGACGAGGCGAACAAAACGTCCACGAGCATGCCCTCGGACACGGGTGGGCGCAGCCGCACGGTCGCAAGGCGCTCGAGATATTCATGCTCAACCAGCGAATCCAGGGTGTATCCCCGCTGGAAGAACGACGCGATGACCGCCTCGGCGTCGGCGTCAGCGTCGACGAGGACACATATGTCGATGTCCCGTGTGAAGCGGGGCTCGACGCGTGCGGACACGGCCATCCCGCCAATCAGGGCCCAACGCAAACCCAGATTTGTGGCGTCGTTGGTAAGCCGGCGAAGCGACTCCCAGATAGGCGAGTTCATCCGGTTATCCGCTGGATCCGTTCCGGCGACGCGAGTCGGCCGACGCAATCGCCGAGTTCGGCACCTGGTCGGTCCCGAAGCCACGCGGTCACGCCCTCCTGAACTTGCTCGGGCGTCCAGTCTGGGTGCTCGCGCATTAGGCGGGCCCGCGTCATTTCGACGCCCAGGTCGAACAGATCCAACGCGATGCGCAGGCGCTCGGCGGGGGTGCTGTCCGGCATGCCCAGCAGTTTAGGCATTGGCTCGTCGCCGAGGATGCAGGCGCCGTTCCCGTCGAGTTCGGGAAACACGCCGATCGCCGGGCCGTTGCGTCGGCGTGTTTCCCGAACTCAACCAAACGGCGGGTGGGCGGTCGGTCGTATTTGATACGGTAAACATCGTGAAAAAAGAGGCGAGGGCAAAGGGACCTGTGCCGACCCGATTGGCGCCGCCGACGCCTGCGCAGGCTCAGGTGCTCGCCGTCCTCGACCGAGCGGGCGCGCCGCTCACCGTGGCCGAGTTGGCCGAGGCGACCGATCAGCACGGCAATACGGTCCGGGAGCATCTCGAGGGCCTCGTCGATCTCGGGCTCGTCGAGCGAGTCAAGGCTGACTCAGCCGGGAGAGGGCGGCCCTCATATTTGTATGCCGTGGTCACGCCCACGATCGCCCGCCCCGCGCTCGTCCTCATCGCCGCCTTGGCCGGGGAGTTGCGCCGCACTGCCCCCGACCCGGCCGCCGCAGCCCGCGAGCTTGGCCGGTCGGTTCAACCCGAGGTGTTGGTCGAGCGCCCGAGTGGGTGGGTTGCTCCCACCTCGTATCCAGCGGACGACGGTGAGCTATCGCCTCTCGAACGCCACTTCGCCGACCTCGGCTTTGCGCCCGAGGACGGAGCGGACGACACCATGCGGCTCCACACCTGTCCGCTCGTCACCGTCGCGCGGGCAGACGCCGATGTCGTCTGCAGCTTCCATGCCGGTCTCATCGACCGCTGGGCTGCCGACCACGATCTCGGCGACTTCGACCTCCATCCGTTCGCCGAACCCGGCGCCTGCACCATCACCCGCACCACCCAACCCCGAAAGGCCTGAGATGACCCAGGACACCCCGCTCAACACCATCCCACTCACCGAGGCGCAGCACGGCCACGACTGCGGCTGCCACGAGGCGGACTCCGGGCTACCGGAGCTCGACGCACGCGCCATCCCGCACGCGATCCGCCACGGCGCCGTCTTCGGCGCCTTCGGCCAGCTCCGCCCGGGTGCCGCCATGGTTCTCGTGGCCCCGCACAACCCCCTGCCCCTGTTGAAGCAGCTCAATGACCGCGAGGGCGACGCCATCGAGGTGAGCTACCTCCAAGAGGGCCCCGACGCCTGGCGCCTGAAGCTCGCCCGCGTCCGCTGAGGCGGCATACCGCTCGATGTCCGTGCCCACGACGGCGGGCGCTCGCCTGCCGTTCTTCCTTCCTGCCGCGCTCAGCCTCCTCGCCGGTCTGTATGCCGCCACTCGCCTCGTCCTCGATGAGGCCACGACGGATCGGGTCGCCGGGGTGCACGGCATTCTCATGGTGCTGGGCTTTCTCGGCACCCTGATCTCCCTGGAGCGATCGGTCGCGCTCCGCGCTGCCTGGGGGTATGCCGCCCCCGCCCTCCTCGGGGCGGGCGGGCTCGCGCTCGTCGCGCCGTCGCCGCGGCTGGTCGCCCAGGTGCTGTTGGTGGCAGGTTGCGCGCTGGCCACCGCGGTGCTGGTCGCGCTGTGGCGGCGCGCGCACGATGACACGACGATCACTCAGGTGCTCGCCGCCTCGCTCGCGCTGGGCGCGGCGGTGCTGTGGCTGCGGCTCGATGTGGCGGATCTGCTGCCGTGGCTGGTCGGCTTCGTCGTGCTCACCGTCTGTGCCGAGCGCGTCGAACTCGCCCGGCTGACCCTGCCGGCGACAGCCGGGCTGTGGCTGCTTGCCTTAGCGACGACAGTCCACGCCGGGGTCATCGCGGCGACCCTCTGGCCGCGCGTGGGCACGCGGCTGTTCGGCGCCTCCCTGGTGGTCTTGGTGCTGTGGCTGGTCCGCCACGATGTCGCTCGGCGCACCATCCGCAGCCGCGGCCTGCCGCGGTATGCCGCGGTGGCCATGCTCGCGGGCTACGCCTGGCTCGGCGTCGCCGGGCTCGGGTGGCTGATTGGCGGGCCGCCGGCGTCGCCCGAACGTTATGACCTGCTCGTCCACTCGTGCTTCTTGGGATTCGGCATGTCCATGGTGATGGCGCACGCGCCGGTGATCCTGCCGGCGGTGCTGCGCGTGGCACTGCCATACCGACCCGTGCTCTGGATTCCGTTGGTGCTCTTGCACATTGGGCTCCTGATTCGTGTCGTCGCGGGGCTCGTGGACGGGCATGCCACGCCCTGGCAGTTCGGCGCCTTCGTCACGATCGCCGCCCTCCTTGCCTTGCCGGTGGCCGCGATCGCGTGCGTTGTCGCTGGGCGCCGAACTTCCGCTGTCCGCCCACAGGCGTCTGAGCCGGCCCAGGTCAGCGCATGACCACCGGTATCGGTCGCCCCGAGGCGGCGCGGACGGCATACCCAAACAAGGGGTTGGAGAGGCAGCGCCGACCCGGCCGCCAGGGCTTTTGGCCCTGGCGCGACCTGCCCGCGGTGCTCTGGCTGGTCGCCGTGGCGGCGGTGACGATCGTCCACCCATTCCTCGAACACGCACGCTGGCTGATGGTCCACCTCGTGCTGCTTGGCGCGCTGACCCATTCGGCGATGGTCTGGAGCACCCACTTCAGTCAGGCGCTGCTCAAGACCGGCCCCGATCTGGACTCGCGCGCCACGCAGGACCGCCGCGCCATGCTCCTCTTCATCGGCGTCGCCGCGGTCGCGACTGGCGTGGTTGGCGAGTTCTGGTGGATCGCCGTCATCGGCGCCACCGCCGTCGCCTGCGCGCTCCTGTGGCATGGCTGGCAACTCTGGCGACGCCTCCGCGCGGCGATGGCGCCGCGCTTCAAGATCACGGTCCGCTACTACATCGCGTCCACCCTCTGCGTGCCCATCGGCGCGACGCTCGGCGTGCTGCTCGCGCGCGGCTACGCCGATGACATCCACGGCCGACTGCTCCTCGCGCACACCGCCGTCCTCGTCCTCGGCTGGATCGGGCTGACCGTCACCGGCACCCTCGTCACGCTCTGGCCGACGATGCTGCGCTCCCGGATGGACGACCGCGCCGAGCGCCTCGCGACCACGGCGCTTCCCCTTTTCCTCGCCTCCGTCACCGTCATCGTGGCCGGCGCCCTGCTCGGCCGTATGCCGCTCGCCGCCGCCGGCGTCCTCGCCTGGCTTTGCTCGGCGCTGTGGTGGGGACGCGCGCTGTGGGCGCCGGCCCGGCGACGCCCGCCGCGTGAGTTCGCTTCCCTGTCAGTGCTTTTCGCGCTGTTGTGGCTGGTTGTGCTGCTCGTCTGGGTGAGCATCGTGCTGCTGCGTGGCAGCAGTTGGGCCGACCTATCTGTCGCGCACGGGCGCGCGACCGCGGTCCTCGCCGCGGGCTTCGCACCGCAGCTGCTCCTCGGCGCTTTGTCCTATCTCGTGCCGGTCGTCCTTGGCGGTGGCCCCGCGGCCGTGCGGGCCGCGACCGAGACCATGGGCCGGTATGCCGTGCTGCGCCTCGTCCTCATCAATGGCGGACTTCTGCTCAGCCTCCTCCCCGTGCCCTCCGTGGTTCGGGTGCTGACGACCACACTGGTGCTCGCGGCATATGTCAGCTTCTTGCCGTTGATGGGCCTGGGTCTGCGCGGTTCTCTTCGCGCGCGCCGCGCCGCGGGTGACGAGGGTTTGCCCCCGCCCCAGCCACCCGGCATACCCGCCCCTGGGTCACGCTCGGTCTGGTCCGGCGGGCAATTGGTTGCGGGCCTGATCGCCCTGGGTATGGCCGTTGCCGTCGGGGTGGTCGTCGACCCCACATCGGCCGGCTTGCCGCTGGCCGGGAGCCGGGATGCCTCAGCGGGCGTCGTCGCGACCGGCCAGACCACCACGGTCAAGGTGGTGATGAAGGGCATGCGTTTCGAGCCGGCCAGCGTCACCGTGCCGGCCGGCAATCGGCTCGTCATTGACCTCACCAACACCGACCCGACGACAACCCACGACCTCGTCCTCGCCAATGGCGCGCGCACCAATCGCCTGCGCCCTGGCACGTCGACCACCCTCGACGTCGGCGTCGTCGGCGCCAGTCTGAAGGGGTGGTGCTCCGTCGTCGGACACCGCCAGATGGGCATGGTCTTCGCTGTCGAGGTGACCGGCGCGACAGCGGGCGGGACGGCGAGCGCCGGGCACGACGGCCATACGACGAGCAATCCGGCGACCACCACGGCACCCCTCGATCTGCACGCCGCCTTCGGACCAGGCTTCACCGCAGTCGACCCCGATCTCCCACCCGCCCCGAGCGCCACCGTCCACCGCGTCACCCTCACCGTGCGCGAACTCGAGTTGGAGGTCGCGCCGGGTGTATGGCAGCGCCGCTGGACCTTTAACGGCGCCGTCCCCGGGCCTACCCTGCGCGGCAAGGTCGGCGACCGTTTCATCATTACCTTGGTCAATGACGGGTCGATGGGGCACTCGATCGACTTCCACGCTGGGGCGCTGGCGCCCGACCGGCCGATGCGCACCATCCCGCCCGGCGCCTCGCTGACCTACACCTTCACCGCCACGAAGTCCGGCATTTGGATGTATCACTGCTCCTCGATGCCCATGTCCGCGCACATCGCGGCGGGCATGCACGGCGCCGTCATCATCGACCCGCCCAACCTTCCCAAGGTCGATCGCGAGTTTGTGCTCGTGCAGTCCGAGCTCTACCTCGGTGCCAACCGGGCCAAGGGCAGCGCCGACGAGATCTCGGCCGATGCTGTCCTCGCCGAGCAGCCGACGGGGATGACCTTCAATGGCATCGCCGGGCAGTACGACCAGCGCCCCCTCACCGCCCAGGTCGGCGATCGGGTGCGCATTTGGGTGCTCGACGCTGGCCCTAATCGTCCGTCGTCCTTCCACGTCGTCGGTGGCCAGTTCGACACGGTGTATGCCGAGGGCGCCTGGCTGCTTCGACCCGGCCCGGATGCTGGTGGCTCGCAGGTGCTCGGGCTGATGCCCGGCCAGGGCGGTTTCGTCGAATTGGTCATGCCCGAGGCAGGCTACTATCCGCTCGTCTCACACCTGATGGTCGACGCCGAGCGCGGCGCCCATGGGATCGTCCACGTGGTCGAGAGGCCCTGATCTCGCTAACCCCGACGATTAGGGCTTCGGCTACTCCCTCGGTGCCGCCGGCCGCGGGCGTGGCCTGATCCCCGACGCGCTGCGCGCCCTGATGGATGCGGCAGCGGCGAGTTGGATGTCCACACCTTCATCGCCTTCTGCGAGGACGACAACCCCGCCAGCATCCCAATCCTGGAGAAAGCCGGCTTGCTGGCCGCCGACGTGACGTGGACCAGTGATCAGGGGTGGGTGGAGCGCAAGTACTCCCGCCAAATCCGCGGGACGGACGCCACGTCACTCGAGTAGTGGGGGCGCGACGGAAAGGTACCTGTGGCCGGTCGGAGTGGTGACCTCGGTGGCATGGGTATGCGGTCCGGCTCCGTGCTCTGGCTGCGGGTCGAGGGCCCGAGTGGTGAAGCCGGGGAGTTCTTTGGTGTAGTTGCAGCGGGGGCAGAGTCCTTGCCCGTTGCGGAGTGAGGTGGGTCCGCCGTTGGCGGCTGGTTCGATGTGGTCGGCGTGGCGGATGGTGGCGTCGCAGGATGGGGTTCGGCAGGTGTCGTCGCGCAGGATGAGCGCGGCGCGGAGTCGGGGTGGGAAGAGTCGGGCGGTGGCGTCGAGGGCGAGGAGGTCGCGGCCGTCGGGGCTGGTGTAGACCCGGGTCAGGTAGACCTGCGCTGGCTCGGCTACTCGGTTGTCTTCCGGGTTCATTCCCGGCGGCGCCGAATCGTGTTGCAGTGTCGCGGTTTTCACTGGGTCAGGTGGTTCGCACCCGTGGAGCAGCAGGCGCCTGGCGAGCGCGGCCGGGAGTATGCCGTGTCCCGGGATCCGTGCGGGTGTCTCGGTGCTCCGCGGCCCGCGCGTAGCGGTAAGTCCTGGAGTCGGGTGGACGCTGTACGCCGGGTCAGGCTGGGCGCCGGCGCCGCGGGGGGCCCGGCCGGTTGCGGTCTCGTCGCTCGTCGCGGTCTCACCAGTGGCGGCGGAGTCGGTAGTCGTTGTGTTAACGGTCGCGGGCTGCGTCGCGAAGAGGCTTTCGGCGGGCATGACGAGGTTGAGGGCGACGGGGCAGGCTTGGCCGGGCGTGAGGCCGGCGAGCCAGCGCAGCGCGGCATCGGCCATCACCTGGGCGTGGGTCCGCTCATCCAGCGGATCCGCCGGCGTGTCGGGGGTGTCGGTTTCGTGATGGCCGGCGACCACCGCGGTGGCGTGCCGATGCAAGGACGCATACGCGCCGACGATCCCCGTCAACGGCCCGAAGATCGACAGGTACGCCATCCCGTCCGGAGCGGGCCGGGTCCACACGCCGCGCTCGGACATCGCTCGTTCGTGTTTGGCGACGATCGCGGCGGGGTCGAGTTCCGCGGCGTACCGCGCTGCCGCGCCGGCGAGTTGTTTCAGGCTCGAAGTGGCCAGTCGTGGCGCGAGCAACTCATCGACGCGCGCCCGCAACTCGGGATTGAGGACATTGGTTTCCCGGACGATCGCGGCCGCACAGCGTTCATCGATGACCCCGGCCGTCAATGCGGCCCGCGTGTGCCGCATCCCCGGCAACGCCCGCGCGAGCCCGAGGTGCCGATCCGCAGTCGCGGGTGAGCAGCGCCGGGCGAGCGCGATCTGCGGCGCGATGGAGGATCGGGCTTTCGGCAGCGAGGCCCGGTTCGCGAGCGCCTCCCGCACCGTCGCCCGCCCGAACTGCGCGGTGGCCCGGGCTTGGGCCGCGGCGATCGCACCTTTGACATGCTCCAAGCCGCTGATCACGTCGATCAACTCCGCCAGGCTGAATTCAATGGCGGGTTCCGTGCATTCGCTGCCGCCGGCAGCGGCGTCTGGCACCAGCGTGGCGAACCAATCGATCAGGCCCCGAATCTCGGAGCTGGGTGATGCCGTCGTCGGCACTACGGGGGTCGGATCACCAGGGTTTGGCTCGACGAGGATCGACTCGTGCTCGCACGCATGGCCGGCCGGCTGCTCGCACCAGCGGGGCTCGGTCGCGGCGAGCGCCCATGAGTCCCGCTCGTCTGCCTCATCTTCGTCATCCCAGCCCAGCTCGTCCTGCCACGCCTCAAAATCCGCGACCAACTCCTCGACATTCAACGGCGGCCACCACGCGTCATCAAGCGGAGTCAACCCCTCACGCCCGCCCGCAGGGCGCAAACCGGCAGCGGGCACGAGGGGCCCGTCTGTGGGGTGCTGCGCCATCGCCGTCATCCTCAGATGGTACACCAGTTCGATACCGGATGCAAGCGAAAAATGGATGAAATTTGTTGACAGACAGGAGAATTGGCTCGTTTCCTGGCGCCAACCACCCCCTCGCTGAGGCGGCCAAGAGACTCCAATCCATGACGTTCCACGCCGACTGCGGCGCCCGGCAGATCATGGCGACCTGCGCGACCGTGGAGCAGGCGCCCTGACGGAGTCAGCGACCGTCGAGGCGCGCCAACTCGCGCATCACCGCGTCAGCGAACGCTGCATGCAGCGCCTCGCTCGGGTGAAAACCGTCCGGTCCGAACATTTCCCTCTCCAAGGGCTCATGCGTCTCGATCCGCAGCGTGCGGGGTCGCCGCGCCAGCTCCTCCGCCGCGATCGCGTCGAAAGCCCTTCCGCGCCAACCGAGTACGTCAGCTAGAGGTCGAGGAAAGGCGGGGAAATGGTCGAGGGGAGGTATGCCGAGCAGGCACACCCGCGCCCTCGGCGCCGCCGCGAGAACCGCGTCAAGCAGGGCGCCCAGGTCCTGCCGGTAGCGCCGCGCCGAGTGCCCATTCTTCAGATCGTTGACCCCGACTGAGACGAAGATCAGGTCCGCGTCGGCGAGTGCCGCCACGTCGACCAAGTCCAGGGCGTCGTATGCCGTGGCCCCGCTCTTCGCGCACACCCGCCATGTGACCGTGGCATCGTCGCGCGGGCGGCGAGGCGGGCCGCGAGTTGTCCGGCGACGCTCGCGCGGTGGTGGGGCACGGCATACCCCGCCGTGACACTGTCCCCGAGCGCGACGACCATCAGTCGCCCCGGCCCGGAGCCCACCGTTCCGGCGCGGCCGTCGGCATCGGCATACCGCACCATCGTCCGGGTTAGCCAGATTCCTTGGAACGGCGCAATCGGCAACGCCAACAAGGCCAGACGGCTCCGCCGCCGCGTCATACTCGCGGCTCGGTGTGGCCAGTGTGCCGGCGCGCTCGGGTGCTGCCGCAGAGGCACACGATGCGCGGGCGGCCGGTTTCGGGATCGGGCATACCCGCATTCTGTCCGCACGGCTACCCTCGCGGCATGGTCCAGGTCCTCACGCATCTCACCTTTCAGCACCACCGCGCCGGCGAGGCCATCGAGTTCTATGTCGGGTTGATCCCGGACTCACGCATCGACGAGCGGGTCCCCGTCGGCGAGGGGCGCGAGATGATCCGGTTCACCCTGGCCGGCCGACCGTTCATCGCCGCCGACAGCCCACCGGTGCACGCCTGGGATTTCACGCCGGCCGTCTCGATCTTCCTCGAGTGCGGCACCGCCGCCGAGGTGGACCGTCTCTTCACGGCTCTCGCCGAGAGCGGCTTCGTCTTCATGCCCCTCGCGGACTACGGCTTCAACCCGCGCTTCGGCTGGGTCGCCGACCGCTTCGGCGTGAGTTGGCAACTGGCGCAGTAGCTTTCGAGATCTCAGGCTGGCGCGACATCCCTGAACATCACGCAGTTCTTCAGACCCTTTGGTCGGTCATAGGTGAACCCGAGCCGCTCATACAGCCGGCGCGTCCCGTTGTAGAGGAAGGAAGAGGACATCTTCTTCGTCTGCTCAGTGAGGTCGTGCGGGTAGCTCTCGACGCGCCCGCCGCCAGCGCGCGCAATCTGATCCAGCGCGCCCTGGATCGCCATCTCGGTCACCCCCTGCCGGCGGTGCCGCTTGTCGACGAAGACGCAGGTGATCCGGTAGTCCGGTTCGGCCTCCTTCGTCGCGTCGTACTCCTTGCGGTGGTGGATCGTCGGCAGTTCCTCGGGCGTCCCGTATTCCGCCCAGGCCACCGCCTCCTCGCCGGCCATCACCAGCGCCGCGTGCGCGACACCTTCGTCGACGAGCCGCTTCTTCACCGCACGGTTGCCCTCATAGGTCTCCCCGCGCCCCTCGCAACTCGGGTGCCCGTCGTGGAACCACGTGCACCAGCACCCGCCGAAGATCCCGTTGTGCCGCATCACCAACGCCTCGAAGGCCGGCCACGTCTGCGGGGTCAGTGCCTCGATCCGGTATGCCGTGTCGTCGCCCATCCCTGGACTGTATGTCGTTCGCCCGTTCGCCCGCCCAAGTTGCCTAAGTGCTGCTAACAGAGGTTGGTCGAATCTGCACACCTTGCACGGTGTGCAGATTCGACCAACCTCTGCTGAGTTGGCCCGGTTCGGGTCAGAGTTCGACGATCGGGGCGTCTTCGTCCTTGGCCGGGTCCTTGCCGAGCAGTCCCTTGGCCATGGTCAGCAGGAACCCGACGCTGCCGGGCGACTTCCACAGCTGAGCCGTATTGCCCGTGACCTTGAGCAGGGCGCTGTTCGGGTCGTCCGGTCCGCCCGACATGAACGCCGAGGCCGACGGATCCCACAGCTCCTCAAGCTTGGCTCGATCGCGGCTCAGTTCAGCCGTCCCCGAGACGGAGACCCAGCCCTTGTCCGAGGCGTATGCCACGTTCACGCGCGCGTCCGCGCCGATCGCGAGGACCTTGTCGCTGTCGGCTTCGGTGATGAACCACAGCGTGCCTGGGTCCTCCGTGTCCTGTGTGCCCATCGGCGTCGAAACCAGGCGCCCCTCCTGGTCGACATAGGTCAGGAAGGCGATCCGCGTGGCCTGAATGACTTCCAGGATTTCGGCGAGGACGTCGTCGTGCTCAGTACTCATGGCTTCCTCCGAAGCTCTTCGATTGTCTAAGGTTTGTCAAAGGTAGGTCATCCGACCGCCGGATGGGCCTTTACCAGTCGATGTCTTTCGGACGACAAGGTCCCTTGGCCTACGGTGGAGTTGCGGCCGCCATTCGAGCGGACGACATCCAGCCGATCGGAGGTCACCATGGCCGAACGCAAGACCACCAGCGAGAGCGGCCGAGCGGAAGGCCGTCGAGGCGCTCGTCCGGCGTGCCGTCGGAGGCGGCAAGGGATGAGCCTGATTGTCAACACCTCCGGCGGACTCTGACGGGGGGTCAGCGTGGCCAAGGTTTCTGTGAAGCGGGTGTACGACGATCCCGCGGACTCCGACGGCGCTCGGGTCCTCGTCGACCGCCTCTTGCCACGCGGGGTGAGCAAGGAGCGCGCTCACCTCGATCAGTGGCTCAAGGCGGTCGCGCCGACGACCGAGCAGCGCACGTGGTACTCCCACGACCCAGACCCTCCTCACCGCCAGCAAGGTCGTCGAGCACAGCGAAGCTCAGGTGCTCGCCCAACTCCTGAACTCCGGTCGCTGAACGCGGAGCACGCTGCCCAGCGCGACGAGGGAGTCCTTGTGATGCCTCGGCGCTGACTTCCTCATTCCGTTGCGGAGTTGGCCGGGCGGATGGGATCGTTGCGCGATGGGCTACCCGTTGCACACCGACCGCCTCACGGTCCGCATCATGCGCAGCACAGACATCGAGACCCAGTGCGCCTACCGCAACGATCCCGAGGTCGCGGAACTGCAGGACTGGGAGCTGCCCTACACACCCGAGCGCGCCGCCTGGCTTGCCAGCCAGGATGACCTCGACGACCTTAAGCCGACGGGCTGGACGGAACTCGCCATCGACCTCGACGGCACGCACATCGGTGAGATCCCCGTAGGCCGTGACGAGTCCGGTCAGCAAGCCTCGGTTGGCTTTTCGCTCGCCCGCGCGCACTGGGGCCGCGGCTACGCCCAGGAGGCGGCGCGCGCGGTGGTCGAGGACCTCGTGGAACGGCTCGGTGTCGTCCGGATCACCGGTGAAGCCGACCCCCGCAATATCGCCTCGCAGCGCGCCCTCGAAGCGATCGGCCTGGTCCACGAGCACGAGGGCAAGCAGAGCTACCTCTGGCGGGGCGCGTGGACTGACACGACCTATTACGCCAGCACCGCGGACGACTGGCGTGCTTGGCGTGACCGGCCGACCGGACCGCCGGCCGAGGTCACCATCGAACCCGTCGACAGCCGCAACGTGTGGGACTGGCGTCGCCTCGAAACCCATTGGACGCAAAGACGATTCGTCGCCCCGATGGACATTTCGTATGCCGATGCCCTCCGCCCTGAGATCTGGCTCGGCGGGCGCCTCGTGCCCGTCCTGCGCGGAATCCGCGCCGACGGCGAGCCGGCCGGCTTCTTGATGTATGCCGATCGCTCCCCGACGATGGCCGTTCCCTACCTTTGGCGAATGCTCATCGACCGGCGCTTCCAGGGCCGCGGGATCGGTCGCCGGGCGTTGGCGCTTCTGGCGGAAGAGCTCCTGGCCCAAGGTAACTCGCAGTTGTGGTCCAGTTTCATCGAGGGCGCTGGCGGGCCGCGCGCCTTCTATCTTGGCCTCGGCGCACGCCTCACGGGCGAGATCATCGATGACGAGACAGCCTTCGAGTTCGACCTCGCCGACCTCGCGTCCTGCGGCTCGGGCGTTACGGCCGCCGCGACGCCACCACACGCAGTTTCCGCGTCAACGCACGGCCTCGCCAACACCATCGACGAGGCCGCCGAACGCACCGGCTTCTCCGGGGTGGTGCGGGTGGACCAGGCCGGGGAGCGGGTGGTGGACACGGCATACGGCCTGGCGGACCGGGCCCACTCGATCCGCAACACCACAGAGACTCGCTTCGGAATCGCCAGTGGGACAAAGACATTCACCGCCGTGACCGTTCTGCGTTTGATCGAGCGCGGGTTCCTGGCGCTGGACACTTCGGCTCGCTCGCTGCTCCGCGGCGACCTGCCGCTCATCGACGACGCCGTCTCGATCGGGCACTTGCTTGCGCATCGCTCCGGCATCGGTGACTACCTCGACGAGTCGGCGATCGACGACATGACCAGCTATGTCATGACCGTCCCGGTGCATCGCCTTGCCACGACCGAGGACTACCTCCCGGCCCTCGACGGAAACCCAACCCAGTTCGCCCCCGGGGAGCGTTGCACCTACAACAACGCCGGCTATGTCGTCCTCGCGCTGCTGGCCGAGCGCGCGTCCGGCCGCGCCTTCCCCGACCTGATCGAGGAAGAGGTATGCCGACCAGCCGGCCTCACGGCGACCGCATTTGAGCGGATGGACCAACTCCCCGGCTCCGCGGCCATTGGCTACCTAGAGCGCGACAGCCTGCGCACCAACGCCCTACACTTGCCCGTTCACGGCAGCGGTGATGGCGGGATCTATTCCACGACAGCCGATTTGGCGCGCTTCTGGGACGAACTGACGGCCGGCAACATCCTCGGGCCCGGCCTCCTGGCCGAGGCGCTGCGCCCGCACAGCGACTCGCCCGAGGAGTCGAGGCGGTACGGCCTGGGCTTCCATCGGCATACGTCCAGCGAGCGAGTCTGGATGGAGGGTTATGACGCGGGCGTCTCCATGACCAGCCTGCACGACCCGGCTACCCAGACCACGATCACGGTCCTCGGCAACTGGACCGATGCGGCCTGGCCGATGGTTCGACTGCTCACCGACTGGCTCGACGCCTAGCCATCGACGGTTGAGCGATAGCGCAGAACCACTGCGCCCGAGCGGAATTCGCGCCGGTCGAGCAGCTCCAAGTGCAGGCGTTCGCGCAGCCCGGCCAGCAAGTGCGGCCCATGGCCGGCGAGCACCGGCTGCACGACAAACTCGTATTCGTCGATCAATCCCAGGTCGCCCAGCGCCACCGGAAGGGTCACGCCGCCCACCCACAGGGGGCCGCCCGGCTCGGCCTTGAGTCGCCGGATCGCTGACCCAACATCTCCCGTCAGCAGTTCGGCGTTCCAGTCGACGGCATCGAGGGTGCTCGACACGACATACTTCCGAGCCGTGTCGATGGCCTCGGCGAACGGGAGGTCTTGGGCGGTCATCCAGTCGGGCCACTCCCCACTGGCCGGCCGCCGCCACGCCGACTCCATCATCGAGTAGGTCACGCGACCGAGGATCAGAGCGTCGACCTGCGTCATCTGGTCTGTCCAGTAGCGCATCGACTCCTCATCGGGCGCGAGCCCGGCCTCGTGGTGCACGCAACCGTCCAGCGTGACATTGATCGAGTAGCGCAGGGGTCGCATGCGTGCCTCCTCAGGTGCTCTGGGACAAGGGCGTCGTGGCCAGTATGTGCGCTTCTTGTGGCGCCACGCCCAACAAGCACAGCACCCGCTCGGTTACGGTGTCTGTCGCCGAGATGCCGTCGATGGTGCGGTCGTGGCTGAGCAGTCGGATCAGGCCGAGCAGGGCGCCGCCCGCGCTAGCCAGCAGCAGTTCGGGATCGACCTCGACAAACCGGCCGGTCTCGACCCCCCGACGCAGATCCGCCAGCCCCAGCGGACGCAGGCCACGATGGACGACCAGCGCTTCGGTGCCGATGGTGTCCAACGGAGCCAGCAGTTCGGGGGAACTGACCGCCAGCCGCCCGCAGAGTCGAAAGCTGCGAGCGAAGCGCTCCGCCGGGTCCTCGATGCCGGCAGCGGCGGCCGTCAGGAGGGTTCCGAAGTTCTCCAGCGTGGCCAGCACCGCCTCGCGGAAGAGGTCCTCCCGGCTCGCGAAATGGTTGTGGAACGACCCGAACCCGACCCCCGCGCGGGTCGTGATCTCCTCGATCGTCGCGTGCGTGCGCCCCTCGCCGAGCAGGGCGGAGGCCGCCTCCACCAGGGCATCGTGAGTGCGCTGCCGACGCTTGGCCAAGGTCGGGACCGGGCAAGTGTCGAGCGCACGGTGGCGTGAAAGGTCCGCACGGCATCCGCCAGATCCCCGAAGGGATCGCTCTGGTCGAGGTCCTTGCTGGAGCGGCCGTAGCCCGGCAGGTCGGGGATGACGAGGGTGAAGTGCTCGGCGAGCGGCGCGATATTGCGCGTTCAGTTGGCGACGCCACTGGCGCCCGGGCCGCCGCCGTGGAGGAGAACGAGGGCCGGACCAGAGCCCGTGGTGGCGACGAAGAGTTCGCGCGATCCGACCCGGATCACAACTGCCCACTGTCTCGAACGACACGTGCTCGCCCCAACGAGCTCGCTCTGTTTGGCACCGCTCGGTGAGCGCGGCGCTGCGGCGTCCTCGGCGAGGACGACGACAGCTGCTGGCTGGGCGGCGTCATCATCGACGCGACCCACCAGGGCCGCGGCCGGGGCCGGGCGGCGGTGCTCGCCGCCCTCGACCGGTTGTCGGACCACGGGTCGACGGCCGGTTTCGCCCTGTTCTACGAGGACGAGAACACCGCCGCGGCACGGCTGTACGGTTCGCTGGGGTTCGCCCCGACCGGCGAGAGGGTGGACGACGAGGTCGTGACCCGCCGTCCCCCTCAGGTCTGGGCGCCTGACCGCCGGGCGGTCACCGCGGGACGGGCGGCAGGTCCCACTCGTCGTCCGGGGTCCGCAGGACGGCGCGGGCGACGAGGGCGTAGCCGAGGGTCGTGGCGCCCCAGCCGAGGACGACGTCGAGCATCCGGCTGGGGACGACGACGGCCGAGACCACGTGAACCGGTTGGGCCACGGCGATGACGAGCCCGACCCACAGCGGCACGATGCGCGCCCGGACGACGGCGATGGCGACGAGCACCATCCCGACGAGGTGTCCGAGGACGAACGACAGTGCGCCGGCGAGCATGACCGGGGTGTCCATGAGGAGCTGCGCGGTCCCGGCCACGGATGCTTCGCCGTCACCGCGCCCGAGGAGCGCGGTGACGAGGATATCCGGTGCGCTGACGGCGCTGCCGAGGGCGTAGGCGCCGAACAGGACCGCGGCGCCCCAGGTCGCGATGACCGGTGCGCGGCGGCGGGCGACGTAGCCCATGGCCAAGGCGCTGAGCAACAGGAACGGGGTGACGACGAACGAGAGCCAGTTCATCGCCGCACCCCGGCCGGGGTGGGCCGCGAAGCCGGCGACCATCTGGGCGGGGGCATCGTCGGTCCAGTAGGGCATGACGAGCCGGATGACGGTGACGCCGAGCGGGCCGGCGATGAGGGCGAGGGCGGCGACCCGGCGCCAGGTGCGGCGCAGGTCGCGGGTGTCGCGAGCGTCGGTCGTCGCGCTCTGCGTGAGGTGGTCGGTGGTGGTCACGATCGTGCTCCTGACGGTGTGCGGATGAGGACTCCACCGTCACCGTCGGGCCGGGGTGGGCGCGTCGGGGCAGGTACGCGACCTGGTGTCGGTACCAGCACGGATGACACGGCGCGGACCGCCGCCCTAGCCTGAGCCATGCCTTGGGCGAGACGGACGACCTTCCTGCTGTGGGGGGTCTCCGTCGCGCTCCTCGCCCTGACGGTGGTCGCGGTGCGCGACCTCGCCGAGCCGGCCGGGACCTGGATCGTCGGCGGCACCGTCCTGGCCTCCCTCGTCCCCTTCGCCGCGGGCTGGCTGGCGACCCGGCACGACCCGGCCAACTGGGTGGGCACGTGGCTGACGGCCGCGGGGACGAACATCCTGCTCCAGATGGCGCACGGCAACTGGGCCGACGCGTTGGCCGCGGCACCCAGCGACCTCCCGGCGAGCGCCGTCCTGCTCAACCTGACCCAGGGCGTCTGGATGGGTTGGTTCGTCCCCTTCGCGATGGTGCTGCTGCTCTTCCCCGACGGTCGCCCGGCCGACCGGCGAGCTCGCCGGACGGTCTTCGCGCTGCTCGGGTCGGTCGTCGCGTTCAACCTCCTGCTCGCCGTCGCCCCGGGGCCGCTCATGCCCCCGCTTCAGGACTGGCCCCGCCCGTTCGGGGAGCACTGGGTCGGGAACGGCTCGATCCCGGCCCTGCTCGTGTTCTACGGCTCCCTCGTCATGGCCGCCCTCGCGACGAGGCGCCGCTACCGCGCCGCGACCGACGAGGTCGCCCGGGCCCGCCTGCGCTGGATGTTCCTGACCTGTCTCACCGTCCCCGCGACGATCCTGTTGTGCTGGGCGGGCTACCTGCTCACCGGCACCCCCGTGGTGGCCCTCGGCGGCCTCATCGCGATGAACGTGGCCATCCCGGCCGCGACGCTCGTCGCGATGCTCCGGCACGAGCTGTACGACGTCGACCGGGCCGTCGTCGCCGCGACCGTCTACCCCCTCCTCGCCTTCGGGGTCGTCGCCGCGCACGCCGGCCTGTCCGCCGCCCTGGCCCTGGCCCTCGGAGCCGCGTCCACCGTCCCCGCGGTGCTGGCCACCGTGGTCGTCGTCGTCCTGCTGCTCCCCGCTCGCGCCCTGCTCCTGCGCGTCCTGGGCGCCCGCCTCCACCCCCGCCGGGCCCGCGGGGTCGACGCCCTGCGGGCGCTCGTCAGCGAGGTGCACGCGGGCACGGCACAACCGGAGCGGCTCGAGCCCGTGCTGCAGGAGGCGCTGCGTGATCCCGGGTTGCGCGTCGGGTACCGGCAACCCGGCCACCCGACGCCGGTGGGCGTCGACGGGCTCCCGGTGCTGGGCGACGGTACGCCGATCCGGCTCTCCGGCAGCGACATCGGCGTCATCGTCGCCGGACCGGGGCACTCCCGGGTCCCGGCCGACGTCGCGCGCGAGGCCGCGTTGCTCGCGGAGTCGGTCCGCCTGCGCGGCGAGCTGTCGCAGGCCCTCGTCGAGGTCGACGCGAGCCGCGAGCGCCTCCTGCGGGCCGGGTACGAGGAGCGGCGCCGGCTCGAGATGGACCTGCACGACGGGGCCCAACAACGGCTCGTGTCCCTGGGGATGCGGCTGCGCGTCGCCCAGCACCAGGTCGCCGCGGGTGGGACCGTCGCCATCGACCCGCTCGTCGACGACGCCGTGGAGGAGCTCGCGCTCGCCGTCCGCGAGCTGCGCGAGATCGCCCACGGCCTGCGGCCCAGCTGCCTCGACGACGGGCTCGGCCCCGCCCTCGAGAGCCTCAGCCGGTCCAGCGCGCTGCCGCTGCACGTGTCGTACAGCGGCGGCGACCTCCCCGACCACGTCAGCGTCACCGCTTACTACGTCGCCAGCGAGGGCGTCACCAACGCCGTCAAGCACTCCGGCGCCCGGCGCGTCGCCCTCGATGTGTGGCGCACCGACAACGGGCTCCACGTCGCCGTGCACGACGACGGTGCCGGCGGAGCCCGGATCGCGGGAGGGACGGGGCTGGCCATGCTGCATGACCGTGTCCGCGCCCTCGGCGGACGTCTCAGCGTCACCGACCGCCAGCCCGCGGGCACCTCCCTCGTCGCGGTGATCCCGTGCGGATCGTGATCGGCGAGGACTCGGCCCTCTTCCGGGCCGGGCTGCGGTCCCTGCTCACCGAGGTCGGGCACGACGTCGTCGCCGACACCCCCGACGCACCGTCGACGCTGGCGGCTGTCCTCGAGCACCGTCCGGACATCGCCGTCCTCGACATCCGGATGCCACCGGACCACGCCGACGACGGCGCCCGGCTCGCGGCGCACATCCGCACCGAGCTCCCGGACACCGGCGTCCTGCTCCTGTCCCAGCACGTCGAGTCACGCCTGTCCGTCGACCTCGTCGCCGCAGGCCACTTCGGCTACCTCCTCAAGGACCGCGTGCTCGACGTCGGCGACTTCACGGCCGCCCTCGAACGGGTCGCCACGGGTGGGTCCGCCCTCGACCCCGAGGTGGTCGCCCGCCTCATGGTCGGCGGCAGCACAGCCCTCACCCCCTTGACGACCCGCGAGCGTGAGGTCCTCGCCCTCATGGCCGAGGGCCTGACCAACTCCGGCATCGCCGCACGCCTCGTCCTCACCGACCGCACCGTAGAGACCCACGTCAGCCGCATCCTCCACAAGCTCGGCCTCGGCGAGACCACCACCAACGAGCACCGCCGCGTCCTCGCCGTCCTGCGCTACCTCGAGTCCCACCGAAACCTTGCCAACAACTGAGTCCAGCGCACACCGCTGGCCCCTCGACTCGACGTGGGTAGGGGGAACGCGGCGGCGTTGTCCAACGGTGCGGCGGCGTCGCCACCGCTGATCGCGGACGCATGACACGCCGGACCCCAGTGCAAAGGGGAAGGGTTGGCTCGTGCGGCCGCCGAAGGCAGTGGTGACCGGACCCGAAACAATGGGCGAAGCCGCGGACAGGGTCGTGAGCCAGCCGACGCACGGACCGCAGGACTGTGGACATCGATGACGACGTCTCCCGACAGACGCAGCGCTCTTTGTCGGATGGCCCCCGAAAGGCCTCCCGGGCAAAGGTCAGGTGCGCGATCCCGGCGAAGAGCAGGAAGCCGCCCAGCGCCATACGCCCGAGTCCTCGGCCTCCTCCGGTGCCCACCCGAGCAGGTCGTATGCCGCCCGAGCCGGTCAGCCCTCTGCCCCGGAGTCGGTCGTGCCCTCATACAGACCGATCGTGTTGCCGTCCGGGTCGGTGAAGATGGCCCACCAACTGGTGTCGCTGATCGGGGACTTCTCTATCGCCACCGTGCCGCCGTGGGCCTTGACCAGGCGGAGTGTGTCGTCGATCGAGTCGACCTCGACATAGGACCGGGGCTGGGTGAAGCCGTCGCTGCGAGGCGCCAGCCCGCCGCCGCTGATTTTGTTCGGCGCCTGCCACATCGGGTAGTCCTCGAACCCCGGCGGCGCCGCGATCTGCCAACCGAACAGGGTCGAATAGAACGCCTTGGCCCGTTCCTGGTCGGCGACCGGAATGTCGATGTGGGTGATATCTCCGTGCGGCATGCCAGCCCCTTTGTTCGTGACGGTGATGCTCTCGAGGCTAGCCGCTAGGGCGTAGCGCGACGGTGGGGAACTTTGCTGTCGCGGGGGCAACAGCAAAGTTCCCCAAGGCGGCCGCGCATCGGCGATGGAGAGAAACAATCACCGTCGCCACCCGAAACACCGGCGAAACAGGCCGCCCCAAGAATCCCGTCCATTCGGGAGCATCCCGCAGATCGGGATGCCGAGGCAGCGTGGCCTCGCGACCGAATCTCCTCGCCCCTGGCATGAATTCGAAGGGATTTGCCTCGTGACGCAATTCATCACCCGCCGCACTCTGGCCGCCAGCGCCGTCCTCGCGATGGCTCTCGCCACCGCCGCGTGCGGCGCCAAGACCGACGGCACCAGCACCGGTGGAACCTCGGCAGCCGGCGCGACCTCCTGTGTCGACACGTCCGGCGACAGCATCAAGATCGGCTTCCTCAACTCGCTGTCCGGCACGATGGCCATCAGCGAAACAACAGTTTTCACGTCGCTAACCATGGCGGCCAACGAGATCAACGCCGCCGGCGGGGTCCTCGGCAAGAAGCTCTCGATCGTCTCCGAGGACGGTGCCTCCGAGCCCTCCGTCTTTGCCGAGAAGGCCACCAAGCTCATCCAGAAGGACTGTGTCGCAGCGGTTTTCGGGGGCTGGACGTCGAGCTCTCGCAAGGCGATGCTGCCGGTCTTCGAAGGCAACAACGCCTTGCTGTTCTATCCCGTGCAATACGAGGGCCTTGAGGCATCCAAGAACATCTTCTACACCGGCGCCACGACCAACCAGCAGATCGTTCCCGCCCTGGAGTGGCTCAAGAACGAGAAGAAGATCACCTCGATCTTCCTCGTCGGCTCGGACTACGTCTTCCCGCGCACCGCCAACGCGATCATCAAGCAGTATGCCGCCGCCAACGGCATCAAGGTGCTCGGAGAGGAATACCAACCGCTCGGCTCGACCAACTTCGGGTCCGTCGTCGACAAGGTCAAGGCAGCCGGCGCGGACGCCGTCTTCAACACTCTCAATGGCGACTCCAATGTCGCCTTCTTCAAGGAATACAAGGGCAAGGGCCTGACCGCCGACTCGATGCCGGTCGTCTCGGTCTCGATCGCCGAGGAGGAGGTGCCGGGCGTCGGCGTCGACAACCTCGTCGGGCAGTACACCGCGTGGAACTACTACGAGACCATCGACACCCCCGTGAACAAGAAGTTCGTCGCGGACTTCAAGAAGGCCAATGGCGCGAAGGCCGTGACCTCGGACCCGATGGAAGCGGCATACACCAGCCTCTATCTGTGGAAGGGCATGGTCGAGAAGGCGAAGTCCTTCAAGGTCGCCGACGTCCAGGCCGCCGCCGGCGGTGTCAGCTTCGACGCACCCGAGGGCAAGGTCACCGTCAACGGCGAGAACCACCACATCGCCAAGACCGCCCTCATCGGCCAGATCCACGACGACGGCCTGATCTACACGGTGTGGTCGTCGAAGGGTCCCATCGAACCCGATCCCTTCCTCAAGGGCTACCCGTGGTGGAAGGGCGCGACCGGCTGAGCTATGGAAACCGTTGTCGCCCAAGTCTTTACGGGTCTCTCCTCGGCATCGGTCCTGCTCCTCGTCGCGATCGGCCTCACCTTGACCTTCGGTCAGATGGGCGTGATCAATATGGCGCACGGGGAGTTCCTGATGGCCGGTTCCTACACCGCTTTTGTCACCGCCTCAATCCTGCGGGGCAGTGCGCTCAGCCTTCCCGTTGCGCTGGTCGTCGGCTTCCTGATCGGCGGACTCCTGGGCATCGCCTTGGAGGCCACCATCCTGCGCTGGATGTATGACCGTCCCCTGGACACTCTCCTCGTCACCTTCGGTGTCGGCCTGATCCTGCAACAGCTGGCCAGGGATATCTTCGGCGCGCCGGCGAAGGAGGTGTCGACGCCAACCTGGTTGTCGGGGACCGTGCCGATCTTGGGCTACGGCTTTCCGGTGACACGGCTGTTCATCATCGCGCTGTCCGCGCTCTGCGTGGCCGGCTTGTTCGCGATGCTTCGACTGACCGATCTGGGTCGCCGCATTCGCGCCACTGTCGCCAACCGCGACCTCGCGGAGTCCCTCGGGATCTCGACGCGGCGCACCGACCGGACCACCTTCTTCATCGGCTCCGGTCTCGCCGGGGTCGCGGGGGTCGCCTTGACCCTGCTCGGATCGACGGGTCCCACGGTGGGCACCTCCTACATCGTGGAGGCCTTCCTCGTGGTCGTCGTCGGCGGCATCGGGCAACTCAAAGGAACGATCCTCGCGGCCCTGGGCATCGGCATCGGTCGCAGCTTCCTGGAGTCCTGGACTTCGGGGTCCATGGCGCAGGTCCTCATGCTGCTGACGATCGTCGCCTTCTTGCAGATTCGCCCCCAGGGCATCTTCACCACGACGACTAGGAGCCTGGCATGACTTCTCCGAGAACGTCTTTCGCAGAACCGACGCGGTTCGCCAAGGCCGGCCCGTGGATCGGCCTGGCAGTGCTGGCCGTTGCCCTGCTGGTCATCGCGCCGCTCGCGCTCTCGCCATTCCGGCTCGGCTTGTTGGCGAAGTACCTCTGTTATGCGATCGCCGCGGTCGGCATCGGCCTGGCCTGGGGGCGAGGCGGCATGCTCGTCCTGGGCCAGGGCATGTACTTCGGCCTTGGCGGTTATGCGATGGCCATGCACCTCAAGCTCGCCGACGCCGGCCCGAACGGCATACCCGACTTCATGCTGCTGTATGCCGATGGGCACATGCCGCTTTGGTGGGAACCCTTCCGGTCGCCCCTCGTGACGCTGGCGGCCATCGTGCTGGTGCCGGGCCTGCTCGCCACGATCCTGGGCCTGGCCATCTTCAAGCGTCGGATCAAGGGGGCCTACTTCGCGATCCTTTCGCAGGCCCTCACGGCGGCGTTCGCGCTGCTGCTCATCGGGCAGGTCAAGACCACGGGGGGCTTTAACGGCCTGAACAATTTCCGCGGCTTCTTCGGCTACTCGCTCTATGACCCGGCGAACAAGCAGATGCTCTATCTCATCGCGGCGGGTGTGCTCCTGCTCAGCCTGGCGCTCGTTGCGCACCTGCAGCGCTCGCGCTTCGGTGAGTTGCTCATCGCCACCCGCGATGCCGAGGAGCGCGTCCGGTTCCTCGGGCAAGACCCGGCATTCCCCAAGCTCCTGGCGTATGTCGTCGCGGCCGTCCTCGCGGCCGTCGGCGGTGCCCTCTACGTCCCGATCGTCGGCATCATCTCGCCGGACGATGTCGGCGTTGTCGCCTCGATCGGCCTCATCGCCGGGGTCGCGCTCGGCGGGCGCGCCTCGCTCTTCGGGCCGGCCCTCGGGGCTATCGCGGTTGGGTATGCCGAGTCCACCCTCTCCGAACGCTTCGCCGGCTCGTGGACGTACTTCCAGGGTGCGCTCTTCGTTGTTGTCCTGCTTCTCCTGCCCGGTGGCCTGTCCAGCGTCCTCGCTAAGGCGCGCGAGGCGGTGGGTGGCCGGCGCTTGCGCCGCGTCCACGCCGAGGCAGGGGAGGTGGCGGCGATATGACGGCCGAGCCGATGCGCACGGACGACTACTTGGAGGTGCGCGACCTTCGGGTCTCCTTCGGGGACTTTGTCGCCGTGGACGGCGTCGTCCTGACCTTGTTGCAGGGGCAGGTGCACTTTCTCGTCGGCCCGAATGGGGCCGGCAAGACCACGGTCATCGATGCGCTTACCGGACTCGCTCGCGGTCAAGGCGTCGCGACCTTCGACGGCGAGGACCTCCTGGGTCGTTCGTCGCACGCGATCGCGCGGCTCGGGGTTGGTCGCACCTTCCAGACCGCCACGGTCTTCAACGACCTGACCGTTCTACAGAATCTCGACATCGCCGGGCTGCGGCACCGTCGCCGGCGGTCGTTGTGGCGGGCCCGGAACGGCATACCGGATGCCGTCGCCGAGGCGGCGGAGGCCGTCGGGCTGAGCCATCTGCTGGATCGACCCGCCGGAGTGCTGAGCCACGGTCAGAAGCAGTGGCTGGAGATCGGGATGCTGCTGGTCCAGGATGCCCGCGTCCTCTTGCTCGACGAACCGGTCGCCGGCATGAGCGCGCAGGAGCGGGACGCGACCGGCGAATTGCTGCACCGGATCGGTCGCGAGCGCACGATCGTCGTCGTGGAGCACGACATGGAATTCGTGCGGCGCTATGCCGATGTGGTCACGGTCCTGCATGCCGGCCGGGTACTCGCGTCCGGCTCGATGGAGCAGATCCGCGCCAATCCCGAGGTGCAACGCGTCTATCTGGGCGACCACGCCGAAGGAGTCTCGAATGCTTGAACTACGCTCTGTGACAGCGGGATACGGCCGAACGCGGGTCCTTCACGATGTCTCGATCACGGTGCCCACCGGCCGCGCGGTTGCGGTCATGGGTCTCAACGGGGCGGGTAAGACCACCCTCTTGCGGGTGGCGATGGGGCTGCTGCCCATAACGTCTGGCTCGATCGTGATCGATGGCGAGGATGTCACCGGAACCCGGCCCAGCGAGCGGGTCCGGCGCGGCCTCGGATATGTCCCGCAAGGGCAGCTGAGCTTCCCCACCATGACCACCCGCGAGAACTTGCAGCTCGTCGCGCCCAAAAACGCGGCGGCGATCGATCAGATCCTCGATCTCTTCCCGGCACTGCGTGCCGTCCTCGACCGGCGCGCCGGGCTGCTTTCGGGCGGGCAGCGACAGCAACTCGCCATCGGCCGCGCCCTGCTGACCAAACCCAAGCTGCTCATCCTCGACGAGCCAACAGAGGGCATCGCGCCCAATGTGGTCGCCGAGATCGAGCGGACCATTCTCGAGTTGAACTCGACCGGGGAGCTCGGGGTGTTGCTCGTCGAGCAACATGTCGGGTTCGCCCTGCGCGCGGCGGAGCACTTCTACGTTCTGGAGTCGGGCCGGATCACGGGCAGCGGTGAGGGCGGCAACGACGCCGGGTCGAGGGTGCGCTCGATGATGGCGGTCTGAGATGCATCTGACACCCGGCGACGTCGAGAAATTGTTGCTGGCCACCGCGGGGATGGTGGCGCGCGACCGGTTGGCCCGGGGCGTGCTGCTCAACTATCCCGAATCCGTGGCGCTGCTGAGCACCTGGGTCATCGAACGCGCTCGCGAGGGCGCCTCCGTGGCGGAGTTGATGGACGCCGGCCGGCAGGTGCTCACCGCCGAGCAGGTGATGGCGGACGTTCCGGCGATGCTCCTCGACGTTCAGGTCGAAGCGACCTTCCCGGACGGGCGCAAGCTCGTCACTCTCCACCAGCCGATCACCTGAGGATTTCCATGACCAGCATGCCCGGCCCCGGGCCCGGTGCCCTTCGCATCGTCCCCGGCCAGATCGAGATCAATGCCGATCGCACGCCCCAGGAGCGACGGCGCATCGTCATCGTCAACACCGGAGATCGCCCCGTCCAGATTGGTTCCCATATCCACCTTCCGAGCGTCAATCCCGCCTTGGACTTCGACCGAGCCGCCTGTCAGGGCCATCGACTCGATATCCCGTCCGGCACATCGCAGCGATTCGAGCCAGGCGTCTCCCGGGAGGTCGACATCGTCGCCTTGCGCGGGCAACGCCGAGTGCCGGGCATCCAGATCGGCGGGGCGCGCTGATGGCGTGGATCAGCCGGGAAGCGTACGCCGCGCTGTATGGCCCCACTGTCGGCGACCAAGTCCGGCTCGGCGACACCAATCTGTGGATCGAGATCGAGGCCGATCACACAGTCGGAGGGGAGGAAGCCATCTTCGGTGGCGGCAAGTCGATCCGCGAATCGATGGCCCAGTCCACCCGTTCCCGCGATGACGGTGCCCTGGACACCGTCATCACCAATGCCATCGTCTTGGACCATTGGGGCATCGTCCGCGCGGATGTCGGCATCCGTGACGGACGCATCGTCGCCCTCGGCCGCTCCGGCAATCCCGACATCGCCGATGGTGTCCATCCCGCACTCATCATCGGTCCCTCCACGGATGTCATTGCGGGAGAGGGAAAAATCCTCACGGCCGGCGCCTTCGACACCCACGTCCACCTGTTGTCGCGCTCCCAGATCCATGAGGCGCTGGCCACCGGAATCACGACGATCGGCGGCGGTGGAACAGGCCCCTCGGAGGGTTCCAAGGCCACCACCGTCACCCCCGGCGCCTGGCATTTGAGTGCAGTGCACCGCGCCCTCGATCCACTCCCGGTCAACGTGCTGCTGATGGGCAAGGGCAATACGGTGAGCGCGGCCGGTCTGGCCGAACAAGCGCTCGGGGGCGCCGCGGCATACAAGGTGCACGAAGATTGGGGCTCGACGCCGGCGGCGATCGACGCCGCCCTGCGGGCCGCGCAGGAGTGGGGGCTGCAGGTGACGCTGCATTCCGACTCGCTCAACGAGGCTGGCTATGTCGCGTCCACGGTGGCGGCAATCGGGGGCCGCTCGATCCACGCCTTCCACACCGAGGGTGCCGGTGGCGGCCACGCACCCGACATCATCACGATCGCCGGTGAGCCGCACATCATCCCCGGGTCGACGAATCCGACGCTGCCGCACACGGTCAACACCATTGCCGAGCATCTCGACATGCTGATGGTCTGCCATCACCTGAACCCGCGAGTCCCGGAGGACCTGGCCTTCGCCGAGTCCCGGATCCGAGGCACAACCATCGCCGCGGAGGACCTGCTGCACGATCTCGGTGCCCTCTCGATCACCTCCTCCGACGCGCAAGCGATGGGGCGCATCGGCGAAGTCATCTGCCGGACCTGGCAGGTCGCGCACGCGATGAAGGATCGCTTCGGCCGGCTTGGAGAGAACCTGCCCGCGGACAACGAGCGGGCCCGCCGGTATGTCGCGAAGTACACGATCAATCCGGCGATCGCGCATGGCGTCGACTCCCAGATCGGCTCGGTGGAGCCCGGCAAGCTCGCGGACCTGGTGTTGTGGGAGCCACGCTTCTTCGGCATCCGTCCGTCCGTGGTGCTCAAGGGTGGGGCGTTGGTGTATGCCGCGCTCGGCGACCCCAACGCCTCGATCCCGACCCCGCAGCCGGTGCTGATGCGCCCGACCCTCGTCGAGCAGGATGGGGCCGACCACAGCGTCTCCTTTGTCGCGCCGGCCGCCCTGGAGGCCGGTCTGGCGGACCGGCTCGGGCTGCGTCGAGAGCTGCTCCCCGTGACCGACACCCGCGCCATCGGCAAGGCACAGATGATCAACAATGACGCGCTTCCCGCAATCGTCGTCGACCCCGAGACCTTCGCCATCAGCATCGACGGTGAACTCGTCGATCCCGCGCCTGTTTCGAGAGTTCCTCTCGGACAGCTCTATTCGCTCTTCTGATGAGTGAGTCGCCCGTGAAGCTCGCGTGGGAGCCGCAGATTCAGCCCGAGCACGGCGCCCTCACCGCCCTGCTCCTCGCCGACGCGCGGCTGCCGATCGGCGGTCATACGCGCTCGGGATCTCTGGAGCCCGCGCTTGCTGCCGGCGTCGACGACATCCCCAGTTTCATCAACCTGCACCTGCGCACTGTCGTGCGAACCGACGCCGGAACTGCCGTCGTGGCCCGTCGACACGCGCTCGCGGGGCTGCCCCTTGAGCCGGTGCTGGACGCGTGGCGCGCTCGCACGCCGAGTGCGGCCTTGCGAGCCGACGCCGAGATCGTCGGGGCTGCCCTGGTGCGCCTGGCCTCGCGGATCTGGCAGCTTGTCCCCCTCCCGGCCAACCCGCCCGGTGCGCTCGTCCTCGGCGCCATCGCGGCCGCCACGGGCATCGACGCCGCTGACATCGCACGAGTCGTCGCCTATGACGCGGTGCAGACCATCACCTCGGCCGCTCTCAAGCTGCGACCCGGTGACCCCCTCGAGGTGGTGGGGTGGACCCTTGCGGCCTTCCCTGCCATCGCGTCGGTCGTCTCGGCGAGCGCCGACATTGTCACCCCCGACCAGATCCCGGCCCGGTCGGCGCCGCACCTGGAGAGCTACGCCGAAGCCCACACCACCACGATGAGGAGACTCTTCCGTGCCTGAAAACCACTGCGCCCCAACGCGTCGCGCCATGCGCCTGGGGATCGCCGGCCCCGTCGGCACCGGCAAGAGCTCCTTGATCATGATGATCTGTCGAGAGCTCGCCCACGACATCGCCATCGGGGTCGTCACGAACGACATCTATACCGATGAGGATGCGCGGATGATCCGCGCCGCCGGAGTGCTGGATCCTGCTCGCGTCCTCGCTGTCGAGACGGGGGCGTGTCCGCATACGGCCATCCGCGACGACATCACGGCCAACGCCATGGCCTGTGAACGCCTCGAGGCTCAGCACGGGCCGCTCGATGTGATCCTCGTCGAGTCCGGCGGCGACAACCTCACCGCGACCTTCTCGCCGGCCCTGGTCGACGTCCAGATCTTCCTCATCGATGTCGCCGGCGGTGGTGATGTCGCACGCAAGGGTGGCCCGGGCATCGAGCGGGCGGATCTTTTGGTGGTCAACAAGACCGATCTGGGACCGCACGTCGGTGTCGATGTGCCGATGATGTATGCCGATGCCCTCGCCGCTCGACAGGGCGGCCCAGTGATCGCCTTGTCCCGCAACGACTTCCGAGCCGTTGCCGAGCTGCGCGGGTGGGTGCTCGACCAGCACGCGGCATACATTCAGGGACGGCTTGAGCCGGCAGATCCGGGTCCGATGGCACCGCACAGCCACGGCCCCGGCGAACCCGAGCATGCGCACGCCGGTGGGCGACACGGGCATACGCACTGAGTCGATGACGCTCGCGACCGAGACCACCGAACTCGACGTGACCCTCGGCCCTCGCGGGGCGCAGGTCCGCGCCGGTGGAGGCGCGCTGCGAGTGCTCACGCAGTCCTGCGATGGCGCGCGCGTGCGGGTTGCGGTGGTGCCGGAGCGCGCATTGCTGCTGGCCGGTGACGATGTGGTCTTCCGTGTTCATGTTGGGGAGGGTGTGCAGCTGCACCTCCAGGACATTGCCGGGACGATCGCGCACGACATGCGCGGCGGGCAAGCGCGCTGGCGGTTCGAGGTGGATATCGCTGCCGACGGATGTCTGCTGCACGAGGCGCTTCCCTGGGTCTCGGCGCAGGGCTCGTGCGTCGAACGCGATCTGATCCTCGACCTGGCGCCGAGCGCCGCGGCGCTGCTACGCGAGACGATCGTGCTCGGGCGGCACGGCGAATGGCCCGGGCAGCTGGTGAGCCGGACGCGGGTGGCGCGCGACGGCATACCCGTGCTCGTGGAAGACCTGCATGCCGCCGATCTGGCGCCCGCGCGGGTCCTCGATGCGGTGTACGCGTTCGGTGTCGAGAGCCCGCCCGCGCCAGGCGCCACTCGGCTGGTGACCGCCGGTGGTGAGGTCATCCACCGGGTCCTTGGGGACGCCGCGCACCACGCCTGCGCCGTGCTCGATCAGGTGTGGCGACAGACACTTTCCGAAGTTCCTAACACGTCCTAGGGGGCGATCGCCGCTGACCACAGGACTCGGGAAAACTTACTGTCGCGGGGGCAACAGCAAAGTTCCCCGCCGTCGACGCGTAGCTGGTCGGTGGAGACGGAACGGATGGCTGCACCTCATCCCGCAGTTGACCTGTCGTGGACGCCGCCGCGAAGCGCATGTCACTCCACGTTCGGGACGTCCTCGCTCCCTAACCGCGCGCCCCGCATGGCAGCCCTGATCGAGCGCATCCGCGCCAGCACCGTCGGCCTGGGCGAGCTCGGCATCGAGGCCATGGACTGACGTTATAGACCCCCGGGGACACCACCCATCAGGATCATTGCCTTGGGGCAATTCATGGTCAACCAGGCCCGCTCTTGCGCCGCTGCGGCCAGCACCGCGGGGGCTTTGAGGAGATCTTTTTGGCCCGCAGCTGGCGTCTTTCCGGTGATCACGACATCGAGAATCGCGTCCGTCACGCCGAATACGGTGACGAAGGCGTCATGAATCTCCGCCGGCGAGGCATCGGTGATCTCGCGGTTCAATTTCCGCAGCTTCTTGGCACTGGCCTTGTCATGGTTCAGGAAAGCCGCTTGGGACAAGGTGGCCGGCGTCGGGAGCCTTGACGAGGAGAAATCGGCTTCGCTCGTGTCGGCGTTGGCGATCTGCCACGCTCGTCAAGAAGAGGGCCAGCACGGCGTGGTGATATCTAGAGCCTGCCGAGAGCCGAGCGATCAGCCGACGTCAGTCAGTGCGCCACTCCCCGCCGCACGCACGGCATACCCGATCGTTGTCGTTCGGGCCGACCTAACACCCGCGATGCTCGATGAGACCCGCCCGGGCGGCACGCTCAGCCTCGGGCGTGGGGAATCCGCGCAGGATCATCACGCCGGCCTCGCGGCCGCAGCGCGGACAAGGCATGGGTGGCGGCGGGAACGTCGGGTCATCGGCCATGACGCAACGGTGCCACCCCGCTCTGACAACCCCAACCTGATGCTCCGCCGTGCCGCGCGGGTGGGCGCGCACTCCGAAGCCCTGCGGCATAATCGAAAAGCGGATGCCCGGGAGGGGCGCCGCACGACACCCAGGGGAAGAACAGTGAAGAGGCGCACCAAGGTCGCGAGTGGCGGGGCACTCGTGGCGGGCCTCGCGCTGGGGGGTGGCGCGACGGCATATGGCGCCTACTACCAGGATCGGGCCCTGCCGGGCAGCAGCATTTCCGGTGTTGATGTCTCGGGTATGACGCGCGCCCAGGTCGCTGCCGCGCTCCAGGAGCGTGCCGATCAGGTGGCCGTCGCAGTGACGACTCCCACTGGCACACAAGATCTTTCGCTCGCTGACCTCGGCGCGGGGATCGACATCGACGCGACGCTCGCCCGCACCTTCGCACCGAATCAGGACTGGTCGTCATACGCCAAAGCTCTGATCGAGCAGCGCGCCGTGAGCGCCGTGCCGGCCGCCGACGAGGCTGCCCTGGCCAAGCTGGTCGCGTCGCTCTCCGCCGCCTCCGAAGAGCCCGCGCGAGATGCCTCGGTGCGACTCGCATCGGACAAGAAATCGTTCACCGTCGGCCCGGCCAAAGCTGGTCAAAGCCTCGACACGACCGCTCTGAGCGAGGCAGCGGCCACTGCGGCACGCACCCTCACCTCGAGCCAGGTCACCCTTGCTCCCGTGGCAAAGCCCGCCACCGTGACCACCGAGCAAGCCGAGCAGGTCGCCGCGCAGGCCAATGACATCGTCAAGGCCGCCGCCAAGATCTCCGCCGGCACCAAGACTTTTGCCGCGACGACGGAGCAAAAGGCGTCCTGGGTCGACATCCCCCAGGCAACCGGCGAGCTCGGCACACCCACCGTCGATGCGTCAGCGGTGACGGCGTGGGTCACCGAGGCTGCCAGCTCCCTGAAGGTCGCGCCCCGCGCGGGTATGCGCTACCTCGACCAGTCCGGCAAACTGCTGCGCGTCGTCACCCCCGCCGCCGACGGCGCGGAAGTCAGCAATGCCTCCGCGGTGGCAAAGGCGCTCGCGGCCAGCCTAAGTTCGGGCCGCTCAAAGACCGCCGAGTTCCAGACCAAAGCTGTTGCCGCGACGTGGAATGAGCGGCGCATCGCGCGCGGAGCCGAGCGGCTGGCATACCCCGCGGTCGACGGCGAAAAATGGGTCGACGTGAACCTGGCCAGCCACACGATGACCGCCTATGTCGGCGGCCAGGTGGTCCTCGGCCCGATCAAAATGGTCAATGGCGCCCCGGCGACCCCGACCGATATCGGCACCTTCCACATCTATTGGAAGAATCCGATGATGACGATGCGCGGCCAGAACGCCGACGGCACCGACTACGAAACCCCTAACGTGCCGTGGTCCTCCTTCTTCAACGGCGGCGAGGCGCTGCACGGCGCGTACTGGCGCGAAACTTGGGGGTATGCCGCCTCGCACGGCTGCGTCAACCTCCCGATCCCGACGGCCAAGTGGATCTACGACTGGGCACCGATCGGCACCCCGGTCGTCACCCACAACTGATGCTGCGCATCGGTGCCCTCGTCCTGCACGTCTCGGACCGCGAGCGCGCGGGGACGTTCTGGAGCGAGGCGCTGGGGTATGACCGTGGCGACAATCCCGACTTCCTGACTCCACGTGCCACGGGCGGCCCGCGGCTGCACCTCGACGACTCCGATCGCACGCACCTCGATCTGTGGACCGATAGCGCGGCGGAGCAGTCTGCGGAGGTCGCTCGCCTGGTGGCGCTTGGGGCGACGCGGGTGGACTGGGACTACCCCGAGGATGCCGACTTCGTCGTCCTCGCCGACCCCGACGGCAATCTGTTCTGCGTCATCGACAGCAGTCACTAACGGCGGCTGGTCCGTCATCTCCTGACAGACTCGGCCGTATGCCGCTCGCCCACCCCCTTGCCGACCTCGCCGCTGAGGACTTCGTTCTGCTGACCACCTTTCGCAAGGACGGTCGATCGGTGCCGACGCCCGTTTGGATGGCTGGTCTCGGCGATGCACTCGCCGTGAGCACTCCTGAGGGAACGGGCAAGCTGAAGCGGCTGCGGCATACGCCCCGGGTGACGCTGCAGGCGTGCTCGCGACGCGGTCAGCCGAAACCGGAAGCGCCGGTGATCGAGGCAGTCGCCGCCGTGCATCGGGACGAGGAAACGCGATCAAGAGTTGAGTCGGCGCTGCTCGCGAAGTATGGCTGGCAGTGGCGTCTAGCGCTCGTGGCCGAGCGCGTGATCAGACGCCGCCGCTCCGCTCCGCGCCCAACGATCGTCATAACCAGCTAGAGCGCGCCCGCTCTCGCGCTCAGATGCCGTCGCTCGATGTCGTTGTGGCACAGCATGATTGCTTCGTTGTATGCCGCCCGCGCACCCTCGTGGTCACCGAGCCGGGTGAGAAACTCGGCTCGGGCAGCGAGGGGTCGATGCCCGGACATGGCGAGGCCCGCGAGGGCGTCGAGTCCGGCTGCTGGGCCGTCCGCTTCGGCGATGGCAATGGCGCGTGCGAGCTGGGCACTCGGGCCGGCGCCGAGGTCGAGCAGCACGTCATACAAGGCGACGATGCGATCCCACCGGGTTGCCGCTGGGCTGGGGGCGAGCGCATGCTCGGCCGCGATGCGCGCCTGCACGGCATACACCGCCGCCTGCTGGGTGAGCGGGCCGGCGAGAGCGGGGCCGGCGAGCAAGGCGCTCGCCTCGTCAATCTCGCCGCGGTGCCACAGGTTTCGGTCCTGGTCCGGCAACAACACCAAATCTCCGCCGGCATCCACCCGGGCGTCCCGCCGCGAATGTTGCAAGAGCATCAGCGCGAGGAGGGCGACGAGAACCGGCTCGTTCGGACGCAGGGACAGCCCGACGCGCGCCAGCCGGATGGCCTCGCCCGAGAGCTCTGCGCGCAGGAGCGCGTCTCCGCTGGCCGGGGCGTAGCCCGCCGTGAACGCGAGATATGCCGTCGTCGCGAGGGCATCCAAGCGTTCGGGAAGTGCTGTGGCAGAAGGAATCCCGAAGGGTATGCCGGCCGCCACGATCTTCTTCTTCGCCCGGGTGATCCGCGCCGCCATGGTCGGCTCGGACACGAGGAAGAGGCGGGCAATGTCGTGCGTGCTGACGCCGAGGACCAAGCGCAGGGCGAGCGCAGCCCCACCCTCGGCGCCCAGAGCCGGGTGGGTGCACAGCAGCACCAATCGCAGCTGGTCATCCTCGATCAGTCCGCCGGGATCGACCATCACCCCCCTCCCGTCGGCTGTTCGCTCGGCGTCGGTGACCAGCAGTGGCCGCCGCCGCGCGGCCATCGCCTCGGAACGCAGGTGATCGAGGATCCGGCGCCGCGCGACGGTGAGCAGCCAGGCGGCGGGACGATCCGGCATACCCTCGCTCGGCCAGCGACGGGCTGCCGCCTCGACCGCATCGCCGAGCGCATCCTCGACCAGGTCAAGGCGCCGAAACTGCCCGGTGAGCACCGCCGCCAGCCGCCCCCAGTCGTCGCGGACGACGTCTTCGAGGGCGGCGGCCTCTAACCCTCGGCCTACCGCCTGGTACCGGTCGTGATCGCGACCCATACCAAGCGGTAGGTCAGGCGCTAGCGCTGGCAGGTTGGCGGGGGGCTCCGTCATACGTCGACGTCGATGACCGGGCTGATCTGGATGTCGTAATCGGGCAGCAGGCGCAGGAGGTCGACGAGGGTGTCAAGGTCCGGGGCTTCCACGAGATAGAAGCCGCCGAGCTGCTCGACCGACTCGGCATATGGCCCATCGGTGAGCGATACGGCGCCCGCGCGGGTGCGCATGACCGTCATCGTGTCCGGGCCCCCGAGAGCTTCGCCGCCGAGGATCTCCACGCCATCCCGCTGCGCGCACGCGGCGCCGAAGTCCTCAAACTTCAGCATCTCGGCGCCCTGCTGCTCCGGCGTCATCGCCTCCCACGATCCGGCATCGCCCTCGCCGATCAACAACACGAGGTACTTCATGGCCTACTCCGCCAGCTTCCGGAACTCGATGTGCTCTCCCCGCGCGGCGAACTGCTCCGTGATCGCCCGCAGCCCCGGCTCGTCGTCGCTCTCGATGAAATAGAAGCCGACGATCTGCTCGGCGGATTCGGTGAACGGGCCGTCGCTGATCAGCGCCCCACCCTCGCCGTCGGGGCGCATCGACGTGGCCTGAGCCGACGGCTCCAACGGGTTCGAGACGATCAGCCGGTGTCCGCCCGCCGCCAGGTCGCGGTGGAACTGGCCGTGCGATCGGTGGCCCTTCTCGTGCTCCTCGGGCGGCAGGTCGGCCCACTCGGCCTCGGGCGCGGGCAGCAGCAATAAATAGCGGCTCATGGAGATCTCCTTCTCGGGGTGGATGCAGCGAGGACGAATCGAGTCCTCACCACCATGACGGATGACGGCATGCGAAATCGACAAGCGGGACAAAGTCCCTGTCTTGCGACCTCCCGCCCCGACAGGCTGAGCGCGGGGGGATCGCTCGACCCGCCTTGTCTCGGAGGGAATTTCGTCATGTCGTATGCCGTCCGTTCGCGCCCCGTCGCGCGCGCCAGATCCGCCCTGCTCGTGATCCTGGCGGCCGTCTTGGCCGTTGCGCTCACCGCTCCAACGTCCGCGTCAGCCAGCGGTCTAGCCGGCGCGGCGGCGAGCACGGGCGAGCTCACCGGGCGGGTCCTGAACCTGCCGGAGGAGCTAGAAGACCCGAGTTGGACCGTGTGCACCTGGGACCCCGCACACTCTTCGACCGGTGCGTGCCACTGGACGAGGCCCCCGCCCCCGCCCGCATGGCTGCCCTCCATCATCGCCGAGCGCTATCCGCGTCTCGCCGACGAACTCGACCGGGATTGGTCGGACACCGAACTCGAACTACGCCGTGCCGTTGATGCCATGTTGCGCGGCATCGATCCAAACCAACTGCCGCACAGCCGGATTGACTAACCTCTGCTAGCACACGTTGGTCGAATCCGCATACCTTGCAAGGTGTCCACAGTGACCTAACCTGTGCTAGCAGAGGTTAGGAAGCCCCCGCGGGGGCGCCGCCCCGGACGTCCGCCGAGTCAGTCAAGGGAAAGCACATGGGTCAGGTCGTTGATTTCGTCACGGTGTCCACGCAGGGGCTGGAGTCCTCGCCGGTGGCCGATGCGCTGGCCGGGCTGCGCGCCAACGAAGCCCGCTACTTCAAGAACAAGTACGACCACGACTTCACCGTCACCCCGGCCGAGCAGGACCCGAAGACCCTTGCCTGGGTCACCGACATCCTGAGCAGCGAGCGCGATATCACCATCGCCTCGCGGCCGCTGGAGATCGCCATCGCCGATGTCGACGGCATCCATTGGGTGCATGTCTTCTATGAATCCGGCCTGGCTGTCAATGTGCTCTACACCCTGGCCGAGGCCGGGAAGCGCGCAGTGGGGTTCAAGCTCTCGCAGGGCATGCCCATTCCGGACGAGCTCTCCTCGTTCAAATTCGCCCGCCAGAAGTCGAAGCTCGCCGGGGAGATCCGCGGTACTTACTTCGTCATCAAGCAGGAGCACAACCCAGGGGTATGACGCCCGCCCCCGTCCCGTCGCCGATCTGGACGATCGGGCACTGGACGTGTCCGCAGGAGGTCTTCCTCGCGCCCTTGCGGGAGCAGGAGATCGATGTGGTCGTGGATGTTCGGGCCCATCCGGGATCCCGATCAACACCGCACTTCGGTCGGGATCAGACTCTGAAATGGTTGACCGACAATGGAATTGGCTACCAGCACATCGAGGAACTCGGCGGGCGACGGCCCAAGCAGCCCGATATCGACCCAGCCCTTAACGCGGGATGGCGCAACCAAAGTTTCCACAACTACGCCGACTACACCCGGACCGAGCCCTTCCGCCGCGGCCTCGATCAGCTGATCTCCCTGGCCGCCGACCACCGGGTCACCCTCTTGTGCGGCGAGCCAATGCCGTGGCGCTGTCACCGACTGCTCGTCGCGAATGTCCTCACCGCACACGGTCGCCCGGTCGAACATCTCTTCACCGATCGCCCGCCGACACCTCACGAGTTCGGGCGTTGGGGCGCCCAGCCGCTCGTCGAGGCCGACGGCAATGTGCGCTATCCCGGCCCACTCGAAGGATCGGTGTAACCGCTGGCTGGGTGAACCCTGACGCCCAGGGTGAAAGATGGCGTCCGGAGGCACACCGTGCCGCCCCGCGGCATACCTAGCCGTCCCGCTATCGAAGCGAGGAGTACAGCCCATGTCCGAGAACCCCGTTCGCGTCCTGCTCGGCACGACGAAGGGTGCCTTCGTCCTCGACGGCACCGCAGCCCGTGATCGGTGGACCGTCCGCGGACCCTATTGCGACGGCTGGCCGATCAATCACGTCATCGGTGATCCGGCCACCGGCCACCTGTGGGCCGGTGGCGGCGGCGAGTGGACCGGTGCCGGCATATGGCGATCCACCGACGGCGGGCACACCTGGTCGGTCGCCAAACTCACCTCCGGACAGGTCGACGAGTGGGCCGCCAACGATCCCGAATTCGCCGAGTCGATCGGCTGGACGGACGAGCCGGCGCCGCACGGCAAACGCTTCGGCCAGATCTGGTCACTCGCCCGCATCGGGGACCTGCTGTATGCCGGGACCAAGCCAGCCACTCTCCTCGTCAGTGACGACGATGGCCAGAGCTGGTCGGTGGTCGAGTCCCTCACCGACCACCCGTCCGCAGCGGAGTGGATCGGAGGAGCGGCGGGACTGGTGCTCCATACGATCATCGCCGACCCGTCCGACCCCGAGAAGCTCTGGATCGGCATCTCCTCCGCCGGCGTCTTCGCGAGCAAGGATGGCGGCGCGCACTGGGAGCGTCGCAATGACCTCGCCGACCCCGACGAGGTCGACGCGGCCGAGCACCCGGCCGCGCCAAGCGACGGCAAGGTCGGATTGTGCGTCCATCACATCGTGCGCGCGCCGGGGGACTCCGATGTCCTCTACCAACAGAACCACTACGGCGTATGGCGTTCCGAGGACGGCGGCCAGACGTGGCACGACATCACCACGGGCCTGCCGTCGACTTTCGGCTTCCCCATGCGCGTTCATCCCCGCGACCCGCAGACGGTCTGGACCCTGCCGCTCAATGGCGACATGGCCGGGCGCTTCCCACCCGATGCCGCTGCGGCCGTGTGGGTTTCGCACGACGGCGGCCGGACCTGGGCAGCGCAGCGCGACGGCCTCCCGCAGGAGTCGTGCTTCTTCACCGTCCTGCGCCAAGGCATGGGCGGGGACCGCCTTGAGCCGGCCGGACTTTATTTCGGCACCAACTCCGGCTCGGTCTTCGCGAGCCGCGACGAGGGCGAAACATGGGAAGAGATCGCCCGCCACCTCCCGACGATCCTGTCCGTCGAAGTCCTCTCATGAGCGAGAACCCAGACCGCACTCAGATTGCGGCCCCCAACCAGATTCCCGCCGACGTCGCCGCGCACCTCGACTCCATCACCCCCGCCAAGCGCCAGCGCGACGCCCGGACGATGGTCGCGATGATGCAGCGCGTGACCGGACTGGCCCCGGCGATGTGGGGCACCATGATCGCGTTCGGCCGCTACTCCTACCGCTACGACAGCGGCCACAGCGGCGAGGCCGGTGCGGCGGCTTTCGCCGGCCGCAAGAACGCCCTGACGATCTACTTCCCTGACGGCATCGGGTCGCACGCCGCATCGCTGGAGCAACTCGGTCCGCATACGACCGGGGTCGGGTGCCTCTATCTGAAGGACCTCGACCAGGTCGACCTCGACGTGCTGGAATCGATGATCGCCACGTCCTACGCCTCCGTCACCGATGGCACCTGGACCCAGCGGGCCCGCGACGGACGGGCCTAGCCCGGCGAGGCAGCACCTTCTGTCATCTGCGGCACCCCCTCCCCGCTGAGTTCGTCGGACGCGACGGCCCGCCCGGAGACGGACAAGAGCAACGCCAGCGCGCTGCCGCGCACCAGCGGGCCATCGCCCCGCGAAATGTCGGCGTCGGTGGCTTGCACGTGCAGTCCCGCAGCGCGTTGCTTGCCACCGCCCATCGACACCGACGTCCGCAATTGATAGTCGAGTGCGGCCACGATTGCCTCGACCGGATAGCTGCCGCGCCGCCCCACGGCGCGCCGGATGTCCTCGCCATGCACGATCGCCTCGACCAACCGGGTGGCCAGATTTGCCGGCGGTGTCGTGGTCCGGTCAAGAACCCGACGGAACTCTTCGACCGTATGCCGCGGGTCCGCCCGCCGCTCCCGCCGCACCCCGACCTCGTTCTGCCGATCGAAGTCAAAGCGCGCCGCCGTCAAGCCAGTCACGAAACTCCGACGTGTCGTCTTGGCGGTGTCGACCAGATGGGCCACGACATCGTGCACGCTCCACCCTGGGCAGGCGGTCGGCGCCCCCCACTCGTCGGCGGAGAACGAATCGAGGTCATCGCACAGTGCCGCCCGCTCGTCTCGGACGATGCGCCAGATCGTGGTCTTGTCCATCCGGCAACCTAATCAGGCCCCACCGACAGCCCATCGGATTGACCGTCGACGCCCTGGCATGCTGGCCGACATGAGCCGCACCAAGACGCCCTCGCGCGGCATCCTCATCACCGGCGCATCCCGAGGGATCGGGGCCGCGGCCGCGCGGGCCTTCGCCAAAAAGGGTGACCGCGTCGTCGTCCACTTCCACCAGCAACAGCAGCGCGCGGCCGAGGTGCTCGAGCGCCTCGACGGCACCGGCCACACGATCGCCGCCGCCGATCTCGCCGACGCGAGTCAGGTGGCCGAACTCGCCGCCACCGCAGTCGCGGCCCTCGGTCGCGTCGACGTCCTCGTGAACGCCGCCGCCCTGCTCGCCGAGTCGAGCACCGGCGGACGGCGCGGCGACCACCCGCTGGAGCACACGGCATACGCCGACTGGGTCGAAATCTGGCAACGCACCCTGGCGGCCAACCTGCTTGGCCCGGCGAATCTGACTTGGCAGATCGCCCGGCACATGATCGAGGTAAAGCCAGCGGACGGCATACCGGCTGGCCGGATTGTCAATGTTGGTTCCCGCGGCGCCTATCGAGGCGAGCCCGAGGTGCCGGCGTATGGCGCGAGCAAAGCCGGGCTGCATGCCTTCGGTCAGTCGCTGGCGCTCGCCCTCGCGCCGCACGGCATTGCCGTCACGACCATCGCGCCCGGCTTCGTCGCCACCGACCGTGCGGCCGCACTGAACGGGCCCGAGGGCGCGGCGGTGCGCGCCCAGTCACCCTTCGACCGGGTCGCCACCCCCCACGAGGTGGCTGCCGCCATCGTCGCGCTCGCCGATCCGCTGGCCGAGTGGGCCAGCGGCGCCGTCCTCGACTTCAATGGCGCCAGCCACCTGCGGTGAGGGTCAGGAGGCGTCGTTGACCTTCGGCATGATGTCGTTGACCAGGCGCTTCATGTCATCGAGCGTCTTGGCGACCGGCACATCGGCGAAGGCAACGACACACCGTGAGCGGGGCGCGGACGTAGTTCCGGTGGTCTTTGCGGTCGACGGCGACAACTTGGCGATCCCCATAGACACCGTGAAGCCCAAGGCCGCCGGGCGCCTGCAACGCGAGCGCAATCTCGCTGCCGACCCCCGCGCGACGCTGCTTGTCGAGCACTGGGATGCCGCTGACTGGTCGCGCCTGTGGTGGGTCCGCGCTTGCCTCAGATGGCTCGGCGAAGACGTGGAATCCGTTGTCGCCGAGTCTCTTTCCACCCGGCTAACGACCAAATACGAGGCGTATGCCGCGGCCCCCTTCTTACGAGGCGTATGCCGCGGCCCCCTTCTCCCGCGTCCTCGTCTTCCGCGTCGAGGAAGTCAGCGGCTGGTCGGGTGCCTCATCGGGGCGCTAGAACGTCGATGCCAAGGAGTTCGGCACTATGTGCCAATCGCTCGTCGTAGGTCACAAAGCCAGCCAACTCATCGCCGAGATCCAAGGCTGCAGCCAGGTGCAGGGCGTCTAAGGAACGAAGACTCGGTGGGTCGAGACGACCGGCGATCTCGAAAAGCTCTGTGCGCAGGGTTGTTATGCCGACGGCATCGAGCACGTGGCGCGCGGCGAGGGCGAAGTCCGGCGCGATGCGACGCACTGCGCGCATCAACTCCGTTCGCGCGAGGTCAGTCGTGATGAGGGTGTCGCCGCAGGCATTCGCCCACTTCTGCAGCGCCGCACTCTCTAGTTCTTGAACGACGAGTTTGGCCAGCGCCGAGGTGTCGAGGTAGTAGGCCACCGTCAGTAGCGATCGTCGGCGCGTGATCGGAGAATCTCGTCGGTCAGAGATGGACCGGGTTGAGGTGCTGCGAGCTGCTCAAAAGGCACCCTCGGTAGACGGGCCTGCCCGTCCGCGAGGAGCGCAGCCCAGCGCGATGTCGGAAGCGGCCCGAGCCGCGCGACGGGCCGACCTCGGTCGGTGACTGTGATGACCTCACCGGCAGCCGCTTGAGCGACCACCGTCGAGGCGTCCTGCCGCAGTGCGCGAATACCTACGGTGCTCATGTGCTACAGGGTAGCACTTGTTGTTTGTGGTGATCAGTGACCGTCGCCCATGTTGATATTCATCGGGCGGCGGAAGAGGCGGGTGATCCACAGCAGGACAAGAACGCCGATGAAGAACCAGATCACGCCATAGTTGAAGGACTCGCGCGAGAGGTTCCACCAGAGCATGATCGTGAAGGCGACACCGATCAGCGGCAAGACCACATTGCGGAAGATCGCCATCGGCGTGCCGATCTCCTTGCGCTTGACCGCAAAGTGCGCGATCACGGTCAGGTTGACGAAGCTGAACGCCATCAGCGCGCCAAAGTTGATCAGCGCCGCCACGAAGTCGAGATTGAAGGGAATGGCACCGAGGGAGACGATGCCGACAAAGAGCACGGCATTTGCGGGCGTGCGGAAGGTCGGATGCACGGCGCCGAAGGTTTTGCCGATTGGGCCGGTTCCATTGCGCCCCATGACATAGAGCAGCCGGGAAACCGAAGCGTGCGAGGCCAAGCTCGAGGCCGCGGTGGCCGCGAAGGCAGCCGATGTGAGCAGAATCTTGAAGAGCGTGCCGCCGACGAGGAAGGCGATCTCGGGCAGGGCGCTGTTCTCCAGGGAATCGGCACTGAAGTCCTCGATCGTCGGGAAGAGCGACTGCGTGAACCACGCCGCGACAAAGAAGATGGCGCCGCCGATAAGCAGGGCCAAGACGATGGCTTTCGGCACGGTCGACGGGTCTTTGGCCTCTTCGGTGTACATCGTGATCGCGTCAAAGCCGATGAACGAGAAGCACACGAGCGTGGCGCCGGTGATCACGTGCCCCAAGCTGACGTCCGCGTGCCAGGCGGGTTGCGTCGAGAAGATGGTGCCATTTCCGTCGCCCTTGGTTAGCGCCCGCCAAGCCAGCACGATGAAGACGGCGATCAGCACCACCTCGAAGACCACCAACAAGCCGTTGACCTTGGAGGTATTGCTCATGCTGAACAGGCACATCGCGGTGATGGCCACGACATACACACTCACCCAAATCCACGGCGGCACATCCGGGAAGAAGGCCTCCATATAACTGCGGATGATCAGGGCATTGACCAGCGGCAGGAGGAGATAGTCCAACAGGGACGACCAGCCGATGAGGAAGCCCAGCTTGGGGCTCATCGTGTTGCTGGTGTAGGTGTATGCCGATCCAGCCGACGGGAAGATCCGCGTCATCCGCCCATAGCTGATGGCGGTGAAGGTCATCGCCACGAGCGCCAGGACATAGGCCGATGGAACGACGCCATTGGTCTCATCCGAAACGATCCCGAAGGTGTCGAAAATGACCGTTGGCGTCATATAGCCCAGGCCGAGCGCGACGATCGCCCACAAACCCAAATTTCGGGAGAGGTGGGCGGTGCCGTGCGTGGACTCCTCGTGCGTGCTGAGGGCGGACATCGGCATACCTTTCGGAGCGGGTGCCCGGAAATTATCAGTCGCCATTCAGCCCTGCCGCTCTGAGACTGAATCGTTACCAATGCCTGGGCCCTGCGCGCTAGCATGAGCGCGCCGAGCTCGGCAGACAGCCTTGTCCCAAAGGGGCTCTTCTAACTTGACCGGGCACGCCGGTCCTTCGTGGTGACGCGTAAGGGCCCGTGACCTCGGTGATCATGGCTGTTG
>NZ_BAAAPO010000037.1:26527-56465 GCF_039531185.1 Nostocoides veronense | reverse complement strand
CATGCACAGGGTCGGGGAGGGCAGCGGCCGGCGACGTTGCTGTTGGGGATCGAGGGGCTGGCGGTCGCCTCGGTCGGCCTCGAGGATGACGGCGCCCGGGTGGTGGAGGTCGTCACCGATGAGGAGACGGCGGCGGCCTGCCCGGAGTGCGGGGTGTTGTCGACGTCGGTGAAGGAGCGGGCGACGACCCGTCGTCGGGACCTCCCGTACGGGGTGGCGCCGATCCGGCTGGTGTGGCACAAGACCCGGTGGCGGTGCCGCGAAACGCGTTGCCCGCGTGGGTCGTTCACCGAAAGCCTGCCGTCGGTGCCGGCCCGGTCCCGACTGACCACGCGGCTCCGCTCGGAGTGCGGGGAGCGGATCGCGACGGACGCCTCGTGTGTGCAGGCGGCCGCGGCCCGGTACCGGGTGTCCTGGCCGGTCGCGCATGCCGCGTTCGTCGCGCACGTCGACGCCGAGCTCGCGGCGCCGCTACCGCCGGTGGAGGTCCTCGGGATCGATGAGACCCGACGGGGCAAGCCGGTCTGGGCCCAGGACCCGGACACGTGTCGGTGGCACCTGGTCGCCGACCGGTGGCTGACCGGGATCGTCGACGCCGCCGGCACCGGCGGCCTGCTCGGGCACGTCGACGGGCGCACCGCCGAGGTCGTCGCCGACTGGCTCCGGGACCAACCGCAGGCGTGGCTGGACGGGGTCACCCACGTGTGCATCGACCTGTCCGGCTCCTACGCCAAGGCCGTCGCCGACGCCCTCCCCGGGCGCGGTCCTGGTCGCCGACCGGTTCCACCTGGTCCGTCTGGGCAACGACATGGTCACCGCGGTGCGGCAGCGCGCCACCCGCGAGCTCCGCGGCCGCCGCGGCCGGAAGAAGGACCCCGAGTGGGCCTCCCGGCGTCGGCTGCTCACCGGGCATGAACGGCTCTCACCGGTCGCGTTCGCCCGGCTGTGGAACGGGCTGGTCGACGCCGGCGACCTCGGCGTCGAGATCCTCCACGCCTACGCCGTCAAGGAGGCGCTGCGGGACCTGCTCGCCCTGGCGCCGACCCCCGGCACGTCGGTCCCGGACCGGTCGGCGATCTCCCATCGGCTGTGGCGGTTCCTCGACCTCGCTGCCGCGACCGACAGCCCCGAGGTGCACCGGCTCGCCGCGACCATCGAGGCGTGGTGGCCCGCGATCGAGGCCGGGCTGGTCACCGGCCACTCCAACGCCCGATCCGAGGGGTACAACCGGCTCGCCAAGCACCAAGGCCGCAACGCCTTCGGGTTCCGCAATACCGAGAACCAACGCCGCCGCATACGCTGGGCCTGCACTCGTCAACACCGGCGAGCCTCAGCCAAGAACCGGGAGGTGCCCGGTCAAGTTCGATGAGCCCGCATAGCCAAGCCCTCCACGATTCGGGGGGAACCACACAGCTGCGATCAGCGAGGTGCGCGGTCAAGTTCGATGAGCCGAATATCCCGGGGTTCGGCCAACTTCCTATTCCGAATTCGGCTGGATTCTCAGCCTGATGGTGATTCCAGCGATTAGAAGCGCCCTCGTGACCCTTCTGCAGACCCGCCAGCCTCAGATGCAAGTTCTGGTGGCGCGACTGCCCGGATCACCGCACGCAACTCACGCGTCCGCGTCTCTCGAACGGCGTCCCGCTCCTCAGTCATAGTCTTGACCGCGGACCTGATGACAGAGGCATGCTGACTAATGGGAACCCCCAGGGGCATGCGATCATTCAAACCGCGTCCGATGAGGAGGAGTTGGACGACTTTCCCTTCGCCCCGAGCCTGTTCGGACGCGTCCGTTGCTACAGCGGTGTCTAGCCCTGGCTCCAACATTCGGAAGAATGTCCGCCACCTTGAGTCCATCTCCTGGGCACGCCGTTCCAGTGTCTCCTTCTCTTGCTGATGGCTTTCCGTTGAGAGCGCAACCGCGGTACGGGCCATGTCGACATCTGAGTTCGCTGACTCAAGTTTCTTGTCTGCCGCGTCAACGAGATCAGCCAGCTCATTGCTGCCGGCCATGTTCACGACAAGTACCGCGATGGGCAGCGCTAGCACAACCACGGCCGCCACTTGGAGTTGTCCAGGGAGTAGGGCGGATGTGCTATCGGTGAGCAGCGACCAACCGAATCGGGAAACTATCGCGGTTAACGCCGAAACCAGGGTTAGAGAAGCGGCAGCAAGAAAGGCTACCCCCAGCCAGGGCCCATCGGCATACTTTCTCATCCAAGAGGCCAAAATGGAGAACCAGGAAACGCCGGGCCTGTCAAGAGAGAGGACGATCCCTGTGCGATCTGCGCCCATTTCGGACAATCGGTCAGTTGCGCGCCTAACAGCCAGAACGCGCCCTATCGCGACCGCGCAAACAACAACAATGGCGGGCGAAATAGCGGAGAAAGTAGTCCCCACGGCAAGCGCCCCCACTTTCTGGCCAGCGCTGAAAGCGTCGAGCGAGGTGACCTCCAAGAAGTCCTTGAGCTGTAGAATCCACGACGCAAGGAATACCAGAATGTTGATGACCCTGACTACGTTGGGCCCAAGAAGACGTTTGATGCTTCGCTCGCCTTCCAAACTCTCCTTAAGTTGGAGAATCTGACTGCATTCCTTCCGAATGTTCTCCAGTATTCTTTCCGCATGCGCGAGCGCCGCCTTCTCGGGAACCGCGGCTTCTTGTGACGCAAACCGCTGCGCAGCGCGGCTCGCGGCTTCGGCATCGGCACCCATGCGCCCGCATTGTGAAACAAGGTCAAGGATTCCGCCAGAAGCTCTTGCGAATGGCCAGTCGATCAGTACGGACTCGGACACCAGGGCCGATTCAAGGTACGAAAGCTCTTGAGGATTCGCTACTTTTCCGTGGGGGACTTTTCGTGCGTACTCCGAGAGCACGGCGCGAATCAGGGTTTTCTCGCGACGATTCAAACCTTGGACTCTGGACACAGCGAACCACCGCTGGATCGTATTACGCTGTTTCACTGGGCGTCCACCTAGTGCTATTCAACTGATCAAGGATTCCTCGCTCGACTTCGTAGCGTTTCTCAATAAGAGCAATTTGGTGCGTTTGGGCCTTTCGAAGCGATTCCAGTCGTCGCCGAAGAACGTTCAGCCATGCACGGCGCCCCCAGCTGAAGGGCGGTCGAAGTCGCAACTCATTGAGCAGAGGATCATGACTGAAGTACTCGACCGCCGCGCCAAGCACGGGGATGAGCACGGTAAGGGCGGTTGCCGCAAGACGGGCAGTAGTCGCAGGGCCAAATTGGCCGTAGTAGCGAACAGCCCCAGCGCAGAATGTCAAGGCCAGATACAAGAGGGCGAGCAAGACTAGGGAACCACCGCCCAGGCTAGGCCGGGACCATTCTCCGCTTACCTTAGCTCCGGACTCGACTGCCCTCCGGGCGAAGACCCAATCCTTGGCAAGGTGGCCGAGCATGACGCCGGAAAGAAAGACGAGAAGGCCGAAGAGTCCTCCCTGCCAATACTCCCAAGCTCGCCAGCTATCTTCAACCTCCAAGGCAATCGCGAACGACTGCTGGAAAATCGCGAAGTCAAGGGATCCAATGAGTAGCAATAGCAGGAGGTGGGGAGTTCGAGATAGACGCCAGGTTCGCATGATGAGCGGGACATGCCTTGTGTCGAGGTCAAGTTCCTGCGCGCGGCGCCGTTCTAGGAACGTCTTGTGATGCTTCTCGTACTCTTCCATTTGTGCGAAGAGAGCAGCTCGGCCGCCACCTGTGAGTCGGGCTTCTGCGACCGCTAACGACTCGCGCGCTGCATTTAACTCGAGTTCTCTCGCCCCGTCGAGGATCCTTTGTTGTGCCTGCGGTGCCGCGCTTCCCGTTGCAGTCGTGAGATTGTGGATTTGTCGTGCGACAGATCCTAAGGTTTCGTTGGGCATAGGATATGCCTATCGAACGGTGCAGCTGCCAGTGGGGCCGACCGCTTCTATGCACAAGCCACGTGCTAGTTCTCTCGCGAAGGCGCTGGACCCTTGTTTGTTTTCGGCGGTGCCTGCGCCTATCACTGTAACCTTCGCTCCCGTTAGATTTCCAATAGTTCCTTGGGTAGCACATAGCTTGACAATTCGCCTGGCGAGGTCCGAGTCGAGTGTCCACCTTGGGTCCACATTCATGCAGTCGGTCCCATTAGATTGAAAGGTGGCCCACAAGATCACTCGAACCCCTCTCATGCTGGAGACATATCCGGAGGCGCTATTGAAGAGCATGCGTGGATCGCCGAGTGCCTGAGGACGTGACTCCGTGACGGAGGTCGCGATGCTCTTCTCGAGCATGCTGGCGACGAGCTTCGGCCGTTCCTTATCAACTTTGCTGTTCTTTGACGCCAAGGAGTAAGTCTGGATTCCTGGTCCCATACACGAGATGGCGTCTGCCTTCGACGCCTTGTCAGGGTAAATCAGGCCTAAGACGCTAAACGTGTCGTTCTGAGCAATAGAGGCGGGAAACTCCCTGGCGATGGACGCAGCGATTTTGGCTCCAGTGGCCGCAGAATTGCTCGGCGGTCGAACGAGGACCACCACGTCTGGTTCTGTCCCGGTGGTCTTGACGAAACCGCCGCAATCCTGAGGGGGCGTGCATGCGGCGATGGCTGGTGTCAAGAATGTGCTCGCGACGATGATGGCAAAAGTTAGAGGACGTCGGTGTCTCAGCACTTCTTGTCCTTTTCGAGAATGGTCTTGCTTTCAACGGTAAGCGGTCTTGGGAAGAATCTGATAATCACCGTGCGCCGGCTTTGGTCTGCGACGCCTGGGGTGGCCCGGATGCCGGAAGTGCGTTTGCCCGTCGCTGTGGACCGGGGAACAACGCCCCTCTGGCCGCATGGAACTTTGTAGTAGCTGGCACCACGAAGCGCCCCCCCTTCTTCGAGTGCTGCTTGGGCACTCTTTGTCCGCTTCATCGTGAGTTCTTCGTTGTAACTTGGCGTGCCAAGTCCGTCGGCGTAGGCCTTAATTAGGACCAACACGCCCTGCGTTCTGTTGGCGTATTTATCATTCCATTCCTCAGCCAATGCGGTCAGAATGGCCACGCCCTCCTTGCGGAGGTCATAACTGCCTATTTTGAATAGGGAATCTGCGTCAATTGGCCTTGGCGGCGACGGTGGTGGCACCCCTGTGCTGGTTCTTCCGGGTAGATCCGGTTCGGATCCCGGGCTTGGGTTGATGGCTGGAGGTGGGCTGGCAGTGCATGCCGTGCAGGCGAGCAATCCAGCGGCGAACCTTACCCATAGGCCGTCCACCTGCACCTCTCTTTCGTCCGAGCTTGTTGAAGGTACTTGGCGGCGAGGGGCGGTTCTGCATAGGGATGTTACTAGAGAAGGCAGGCCTTGTCTTGTCCCCTAAATATGGGACAGATGGGGTTGACCCCTTTCGGCGGACATCGTCTATGCGGTTTGGGGGCTCTTCACCGATGAGTGTGGGGTGAGGGGTCCAGGCCGCCGCCGATGAGGAGCATCCGCAGGCGGTAGTTGTCTCGGTTGCGAAAGCCGCGGGCGACGCGGCGGCAAAGTTCGATGAGGCCGTTGATGGCTTCGGTGCCGCCGTTGGAGGCGCCGTTGGTGTCGAAGTAGCCCAGGAACTCGGTGCGCCACTGCTTCAGGGTCCGGCCGAGGCGGGCCACCTCGGGGATCGGGCACGAGGTGAAGGACTCGAGGATCTTCTCGGCGACCGCGCGGCCGGCGGCGTGGCTGTCTTGGTGGTACGCGCTTCGTACCTGTTGGGCGCAGGACCAGGCGACTTCGACCTCGAAGTGCCGCTCGTCCGCGGCCCACGCGGTAGCCAGTCGTGCGTTCTGTCGGTCCGTGAGGTTCTCGGCGCCGGCGCGCAGGATGTTGCGGATCCGGTACAGCGGGTCGTCGCGGTGCCCGCGGTGGCCGCAGGTGTCCTGCTGCACCCGACGCCGGACGTCGTCGACGACGGCCGTGGCGAGGTGAGGTCGGCCCGGGGCGCGGTGACAGTGTTGCCGTCTGTTGCGTTTCCCCGGGCCGCCTCCCGAACCGGGCGTGCGGCTTGCACCGCACCCGGCTCTCCACGAGCCCGTGCCGAGGTCGAACCGTTAGGCGATGTGGGCGAGGGCGGCCCAGCGGGAGGGGATGACGCCGCGGTATCGGTAGCGGGTGACCGTCACCGATGCCGGGTCAAACAATGCCGTCTCCCCGTCGCGGGGCCACCAGCCGGTGGGCCCGTATCGTCGCCGGAGGGCCTCCCACCCCGTCTTGCGATGTTTGTTCCGCAGCCATCGGATGACCCGGTTCCACGTGTAGTGGCGCAGGTATCCGAAAGTGGCCTTGGCCACCGCGTGACGGAAGTAGGCCGTCCAGCCCCGCAGCACCGGATTGAGCTGGCGCAGCAGGTCGCCTAATGCGTGGTTCGTGCCTTGTTTCGTGATCGCCTTGACCTTGCGGCGGATCGAGGCCACCGACTTCTTGGCCGCGAAGGTGTAGACGTATCGCTTTCCGGTGCCCGGCTTCCGGTGCCGCTGGATGCGGAACCCGAGGAAGTCGAACCCGTCGTCGATGTGGACCACGGTGGTTTTCTCCGGCGACAGCCGCAGCCCCATCGGGGCCAGGACGTCGCCGACCTGATCGCGTAACGCCTCGGCGTGCTCCCGTGTGCCCGACACCAGGACCACGAAGTCGTCGGCGTAACGCACCAGGCGGTACACCGGCAGGCCGTGGCGGCGCCGGCGGGAGCGGTCGACCCGGGTCGGGCTGATGGCAGCCCAGACCTGAGCGAAGTGCTCGTCGAGCACTTCCAGGGCGATGTTGGCCAGCAGTGGGGAGAGGATCCCGCCCTGCGGGTGCCGGTGTTCGACTCGCGGTGGACCTGGTCCTCGCTGAGGATCCCAGCCTTGAGGAACGCTTTGATCAAGGCCAGGACTCGCTTGTCCCCGATCCGTCGACGCACCCGGCCCATCAGGGCCGTGTGGTCTATCTCGTCGAAACATGCCGTGATGTCGCCTTCGAAGACCCACTCGTAGGAGCGGGACGCGAACATCTGCACCTCGGCGACCGCATCCCACGCCCGCCGCCGGGGCCGAAACCCGTAGGAGGAGGGGTGGAAGTCGGCCTCGAAGATGGGCTCCAGCACCAGCATGAGACACGCTTGGACCACCCGGTCGGTAACGGTCGGGATCCCCAGCCGCCGGTACTTGCCCGGAGACTTGGGGATCAACCGCTGCCGAACCGGCGCCGGGGCGAATGTACCCGACTTGACCTGCTCACGCAGGTCGGTCAGGAACGCCGTCACCGCTGCTGGCCCCTCGGCCGTGATCGCTCGGGCGGTGACCCGATCAACCCCGGCCGTGCGTGCCCCACGATTTGTCGCAACCCGCTCCCAGGCCATCACCAGGAAAGCGGGGTCCACCACGAGATTGAACAAGTCGTCGAACCGGGCCGTGGTGTCCCCGGTCGACCATCGGTGCAACTTGGCCTGTATCCCCAGTACCCGGGCTCGCGCCTGTGACAGGCTCGGCCACGGCGCGTCGGTATTCACCGGCGACCTCCTGGCATTGCAGCACCCTCGTTGCGGACTCGCTGCCGCCCTTTGCCATGTGGACGGCTTTCCCATCCTCGGACTACTACGGCGGCTCCGCCCCCTACCGCGCCCGTCAGGCGACGGTGGCCCTGCCCGCCGGGCTGCTGGATGCAGCCCGGGTAGGGCGGGCACGGCAGGGTTCCCATGTTCACTGTGTCGCGGTCGGCGGGGGCGGTGCCCAGCTCTGCTCCGGCAGCATCGCCGCGAGTACGCCGCAGGCTTTCCTCGCGGCCTCCCGGACCGGCATCAATGACCGTCCCGGAAGTCGCCTCCCCGTTCGTCCGTTCGGCGCGCACTGCAGCCCGGCCCACATCCGCCAGGTTGGAGCCGGATCCACGATTACGGAGGTTCAACCACTGGTTCACTCTCGTTTTCCCGTCTTGCTCACCAGGCACGGCCCGTCCGGTAGTGCCGAACCGTCCTGACTTTGTCGCGGCTGCTCCCACCCTCCCCGGCGTTCCCCGGTTCAGGCTGCCGCCAGCTTCACCCAGCCGCTGCGACGGCCAAGCGATGTAGGTCTCTCACCTCCATCCGAAACAACAGCGCCTCGTGGCGCACCACGTGCTCATCCACCCCCAGGACCGTGACGTTCTCGAAGCGGGAGGTGTCCGCGTCGGCCGCCTCCAGGATCGGTCTGATCGTGTCCCACACCGTGCGCCACCCGGTGCCGAGTGGCGGCGGACCCCGTTGACGGAGGCGTGCTCTCGGCGGATCTGTTCGATCGACCACCGGCACGCCCGCGTCGTCAACGACGACCGAGGAGCCGCGACCCGCTCGTCCTGCTCCACGAACTTCTTGACCGGGCAGCCCGGGTCGGGGCACCGCCACCGCCGCTTGCGCCAGATGATCCTCACCGGTCGGCCCATCGCCGGGGCGTCGACCAACCTGACGGCAACACGACCGTGTCCGTGCGCGACGACACCACAGGCCCGGCACCCCATCACCGTCGGCTCTGACTCGACCGTGACCACGAGCCGGTCCCATCCTCACGGTCGACCCCGGTCACGCGCAGCCCGTCCAGGCCCACCAGCAGGTCGCAACGCTCGCAGTAGCCGCCCAGGGCAGAGCAGCACGACGTAGGCTCGCTCATCGTCGAGGTCCTCGCGATCAGGAGAGGTAAGAGTCCTCTGATCCTCGGGGACCTCGACCCCTCCCTAGCCTCAGGCCGCCCCTCGGCGCGTCGCGCTCACCCCACACTCATCGGTGAAGAGCCGGAAAACGCCCCAGGTCGAACGCGTCACCGCAGGTCACAGACCTGACGCACTCCCGACCCAGGAGCCGTGAGCCAAGTCAGGTGAGGTGCTTGAGCACGATCGCTTCCAGCGCCCACCGCAGTCCACGCCGTGACAACTTCGCCCGCGGCTCCGCCGCCTTGGTGGTGTCCTGATGCCACACGTGGCCGCAGTGCGCACATCGGTAGCGGCGGACCGTCACCACCAGCGTCGTCGGGCGCCACCCCAGCGGCTCGTGCGCCAACTCCCGGATGACCGTGTCCCTGGGCGCGCCCTCGCAGCCACACCGTCGACACCACTGGTCAGGCTCGACCACCCGACACGCCAAGACCGCACGGTCAGGCTCCAGCCGCTGCCCACCGCCTCCAGGCCTAGCTCGTCAAGGCGGGCGAACGTGGTCAGGTCAGGGCAAGCGAAGGTAGCGTCAGGCACGTCGAGGTCTTCCAGATGGTCAGTGTGAGAACTTCCATCCTGCGAAGGCCTCGACGCCTACCCCCGCACCGACGCGCCGACCACCCCGAAGTCATCTCCTACACCCTCGATTGTGGAGAGCCTACAAGGCGTCGAGCCCCGTCGAGGGACGGCGGATCGCCGAGGAGATCACCGCGTCGCTGCCGACCTGCCCGATCCCGGAGATCAAGCGACTGGGCAAGACGCTCAAGCAGTGGCGCGAGGCGTTCCTGGCCTACTTCGACACCGGCCGCGCCCGCAACGGCAGCACCGAAGCGATCAACGGCCTGATCGAGCTGCACCGCCCCGTCGCCCGCGGCTTCCGCAACCGCGAACACTACCGCCTACGCATGCTGCTCATCGGCGGCGGACTCGCCTACCCCCACCTCAGGTAGGAAGAGCCCGCATAGCCAAGCCCTCCACGATTCGGGGGGAACCACACAGCTGCGATCAGCGAGGTGCCCGGTCAAGTTCGATGAGCCGGTTTGGGATGAGCCCTTTTGGTACGTGATCGACTGCCCCTGGCAAGTTCTCTGCACCTGTCAAGCCAGATGCCGCTCGGCTAGTTTGCGAATCTTGGCGAGCCTCTTGCTCACCGGGCTGTGGTTGGCATAGCCGAGCGTGGCAGCAACGTCGGTGAGTTTGGTGACGCCACTGCTCAGTAGCACAACGATGCGGCGATCTTGGGGGTCAAGCAGTGCAAGGAAGTCGTTGCAGACGATGTCGCCGATGACTTCGGTCTCAGGGCTATGGACGGGTGGCCCGTCTTTGAGTTCGACGAAGGTGACCTTGACCTTTGAGCGTTTGCGGTGGAGTTTGCGCTCGAAGTCCTCCTTGGCGTAGGTCCAGTGGTTCGAGAAGTCGTCTTGGATTCGGTGCGAGCGAACGGCGTCGAGGATTCCTCGGAGGTTGCCGGTGCCGTCGGCGGCGTCGATGACTTCCTGGGTGGCCTGCGCGGCCTCCTGCTCGCCTTGCCAGAGGTAGGACCCCATTCGGGGACGCACGAGGCGGGCGCCCTCCAACGTGGACCCATCCATCAGGACGGCTGGCTCGTCCAGCGGTTCGTACGCGCTGCTGTGGGGTAGTTGGCGGAGTCGGGCTTGGAGGACCTCGGTGACTGGGGGGATCCAGTAGTCGAGGTTGTGAGCGAGAAGGCGGATGGGGTCGTCTCTGGTGAATCCGAGCATTCGGGATCCGGGCATCAGGTGCCGCCAGATCGTGTGGGCCCAGGCCTTGGCGAGACGATCCTGGGCGTCCAAAGGCAGCACGGAGTCAACGTCTCCGAGCGGCGCGAGGAGGGGCCAGACGCCTTGAGTCATGACCGGCAATCCGTGCCGTAGGAGCGTGTCCTTCGATAGGAGGTGAAAGAGGGGCGCCAGCTCGTAGTAGCGCGTGGTGGTGCGGGGGATGAAGCAGATGTTTCGTTCGCCTTGGTCGGCGAGCTTGCTCATCCAGCCCGGCAGTTCGTCCTCGTCGAAGAGGTATCGACGGTACTGCGCCGCCTCCCAGTGCATGTTCCACAGGCCAAGGGCGCCAATGTCCTCGAGGCTCCGGTTGGTGACGGTGACGTATTCCAGGGGGTCAGGGGCTGTGGCGCGCAAGGTGGCATTGAACAGGTGCCCGGCGGAGAGGTTGTTCATGGCGGGGTAGTACTCGGGCGTGGCCAACATGGCCCGCTGGAGATGCCAGCTGGGTTCGGTGGACTCGTCGTCGCCGGGGCGCGTGTGGGTGGTCATGGTCGTCATACCTGCGTTACGACAGGTTTCAGTACTTTCGTTCCGAAGCGTCGGGGGTGGGGCGCCGGGGCTGGTGTCCGGCGCCCCACCCGCCTATCGTGGGCTACGTAAGTCGGCTGGCCACGACGAAGGCCGTGGTCAGCACGGTGATGATCACGATCAGTCGTGCCGTCTCGGGCCATCCCGCCAAGGCCGCCCGGATGGTGCGACTGATCTCTTTCATCGTTGTCACCGTTCGCCTCACCTCCTTCCTCGGATCGTGGAGGGCCGAGAGAGTGCCCTCTGCTGAGTTACGACGCGCGGTCGGCTGGGCGTTCTTGCTGGTCATGCCCGGGCCCGAGAACGTGTCAATGAAGGGGCTGCCCTCTTGGTGGTTGCTTTCGCGGACTTCCGAGTACGGGTGTCCCGCTCCTTCTTCGCGTTCGCTTGGGCTGCCGCTCGGGCCGTCGAGGAGTAGGGCCCGGTGAGCGAGTACCACCACCTGGTTGTGGTCCCGGTGGGGCTGAGCGGCGCCTTGATCGGCTCCGGACGACGGGTGAGAAGCCCCAGTCTTTCCAGTTCGCGGGTGCCGTTCTTGAAGCTAGCGGCGGACAGCCCGTACCACTCGGCGGCCTTGTCGTAGCTGAGCCAGATTTCGTCCGAGTTGCTGGTTCCGGCCGCCACGATGAGCAGGACCGCCAGCCCGGGGAGGGAGAGTTCAGCGAACATCCCGCTCGTCCAGAACTCAGCCGGTAGGACGAAGTACGTTTCTCGGCGGTCCTTGCCGACCCGCCCAGGCTGGCTCCATTTGGTCTTGCCGTCCTCGCGGCGGGGCACCACTCGTACGTTGCGGCCCTCACGGGTACGCGTGATGAGGTGGGCCTTCTCCAGGTCGGTCCAGGCTTTGGATATATCAGTGGTGCTCCAGGCAGGGCCTCCTTCGGTGGTGAGAAGGCGCGCCCAGAAGGCGCCCTCGAAGGGCTCCCGTCGTTTGGCGAGCATCGGCCAGATCGAGAGCAAGAGCAGGTACAGCAGGAGGGCGCGGTGTTTGCGCGTGTGGACGAGCGTGCCGAGGGTGCTCGGACGCACGCTCGAGCCTCGAGGATGCTGGACGAGGACGTGGCGGACGACGCCGTAGTTGCGGCCGGTGAGCCGCAGGACCTCGGCGCGGCTCTCGGACGGGGTGGCGACAGTGTTCGGGTCGATCGATCTCATGGCTGGATCCTAGAGCTCGCCCGGGGATAGACACTTTCCAAGCAGTTCGCGCTCAGTCAGCGTTTCGTACCAGACAATGAGAAGCCACCATGGGATGCATCAATGCGATGCACCTGAGATGCCGCCATGGGAAGCCACTCATGCAGGGCGCGCGCGCGGGCCCCGATTCCCGGCTCAGAAACCTGTCGTCAGCAATCCGGCGCCGGCGTAAATCCACGTTGACCGACTTGCGGGGCCCCCTGCACCCGCCAAGCAGCAGAAGCCTGGATGGCCGCAGCACGATGTGGTTCTCGCTGCGGCCATCCAGTGACGTCAGCTGTCGTGACGCGAACGGTGAAGTTGCCGTACGAGTCGGATGAGGTCGCGACGCTGGCTCGGGGCGAGCCTGGCGAAGAGCATCATGATCGTGACGACGCTGGCCAAGAGCGTGGCGATGATGATGCTGATCGAAAGGGCCGTTTCGAGGCTCATTGCCTCCGGGATGATGGAGTTGGACAGCATTGGGTGGTCCTCCTGCCCGGTTTCGGGCATGCAAAAGGCCCGCTGAGGTTCAGCGGGCCTTGAGTGGTCTTGGGGGTGGACGCGCGTGGCGTCGATGTCGTGGAGTCCGTTTTGGGCAGGGCTTCGCCTAGGGAGGTCTCATGGGAACCTCCCCTCGGGGGTGGGTGGTGCTAGCGCAGGCCTCGGTAGAGGCGCTGTGGCCGGTGGGGGCTGCGGCGGGCTGCCGCGAGCACGTCGGCCACGCGGTACAGGGGTGTACGGCCGCGGTGCTGGGCGGGATGGAGGTGCCCGCGTCGCTTCCAGGAACGGATGGTCGAGGGAGAGACTCCTACGACGGCGGCTGCGGCCTCGGCGGTGACGATCCGCTGGAGGTCCTTACCTCTTACGCGCGTCGCCACTGGCTCGCGGCGCTCCTGGTCGCGTCGCAGTGGCCCTCCGGGTTGCTGGTTCCGGTCGCCGGTGGCGATGGCTGCCTGAAGGACATCGAGTGCCGAGAACACGGCGCTACGTCCTTTTGTCCCGAGGGGGTTGAGGTAGCCGCGGTGGACCCATTGACGGATGGTCGCGGTGGAGACGGCCCATGCTTGCGCCGCCTGCGAGGTGGTGAGTTGGTCGGGCCCTATCCAGTTCTTCCAGATGCGACGCTCGTCGACCCAGTACCAGTCATCCTCCGGATCCATCTGCTCCCAGCTCCAGTAGACCTCCCGCCGCATGGGCTTCGGCCTGTAGTGGCGGGCGCTGTCGAGGAGTACTTGGGACGTGGTCGCGCCGGCGAGTAGGGCTGCTCCGTCGGCGGTCAGGTTTGAGCTGGCGGTCGCGTGCGGCGCGTGGTGTGCTTCGAGGTACACCAGGAGGCGTTGGCTGGACACGCGCAGTCGTCGAGCCGCTTGGTAGACACGCTCGGGAGCCACGACAACAGTGTTACACCGCAACCAGGGGCCAGGTCAGTCGAGTGGCGTTCGCGGCTTCCAGATCGACGTTTGCGCAGGTCAGACGCACGAAAGGCCCCCCAGCGCCTGGAGAGCGCTTCCGGGTTTTGGGTGCAACTCACCCCCAACGTGACTCAATGTAGCGAAAACTGTCGGCCAGGCACGGTAAGGCGGTTTGATCGGCGTGTCTCCACGGAGTGGGGCGAGGACCCACCTATATCCGCCTAGAACTCGCCGCACTTATAGGTGATGTGGGGGGTTGTAGACGCCGACGTGATCCGCGACAGAGGGGTGGGTGCACCGGTTCCTCGACCTCGCTGCCGCGACCGACAGCCCCGAGGTGCACCGGCTCGACGCGACCATCGAGGCGTGGTGGCCGGCGATCGAGGCCGGGCTGGTCACCGGCCACTCCAACGCCCGATCCGAGGGGTACAACCGGCTCGCCAAGCACCAAGGCCGCAACGCCTTCGGGTTCCGCAATACCGAGAACCAACGCCGGCGCATACGCTGGGCCTGCACTCGTCAACACCGGCGAGCCTCAGCCAAGAACCGGGAGGTGCCCGGTCAAGTTCGATGAGCCCCCAAAGGTGGCCCCATGCGATTCGTCGTTGGTTATGTTCCCGATCGTCGCGGCAGAGATGCGGTGCATCTCGCGACGACATTGGCCGGTGCCCGCGAAGCGGCCCTGGATATCGTCGTGGTGCTCCCCGTCGATGAGGCGAGCCTCGATATGTACTCCCCCGATCGGGCATACCAGGCCGAGTTGGAAAAGAATGGCGAGGAATGGCTGGCCCGCGCTCTCGCGCACGTTCCGGAGGGTGTGCAGGCCACCGGACGCGTATGCCGTGCCGCCTCCATCACCGAGGGCCTCATCGAGGCTGCGACCGATCCAACCGCGGGCGCGGAGGCCGAAGCGATTGTTGTCGGGGCATCCCATCGCGGACTGGTCGGCGAGTTGCTGATCGGCAGCATCGCCAGTTCGCTCCTGCACTCCGCGCCCGTGCCGGTCGCGCTAGCGCCCGCGGGATACGAACCGCACCCCTCGGTCACCCGGATCACGTGTGCCATCGGGGAGCGCGCGGGCGCGGAAGCCTTGCTGGAGACAGCGATTCAGGCCGCAAACGTCCGGGACATCCCACTGCGCTTCGTCTCGCTCGTTGCCCTGGATCCGGATCCGTCGGCCGACAGCCAGGACTCCCGCGTCGACGCCGCGCAGGAGCATGTGGAGCGGCTCGTCGCGCACGCGCAAGACGTGATGCCGTCGGGGCAGGTCACGGGGTCGGTGGGCAGCGGTCATACGCTCGAGGAGTGCGTGACCTCGCTGGACTTCGAGGCCAGTGAGATCGTGCTGCTCGGGTCCAGCCGGCTGGCCGCCAGCCACCGCGTCTTCCTTAGCGCCACTGCGCACCGCATCTCGCGCGCGCTGCCGGTGCCGATGGTCGTGATCCCGCGCGATCACAGCCCGGCCGCGGGCGACTGACCCCCTCAGCCTGGTCGAGTTCGGGAAACACACCGACGGGCGCGGCTGCCGCTCGGCGTGTTTCCCGAACTCGACGGGAGAGGAAGCCGAGCGTGGCGTGGCAGGGTGTGGCCCATGGATGACCACGACCTGACCGGCAGCTGCGCCTTCCGTCTGATGCCGAATGACGATCTCGCTGACGCCCCGTCGAGCGCCTGCGTGAAGAGCATTGGTGCGCAGGGCTTTTCGTTGGCATATACCTGGCAGCACCCCGCCGACGGCGTGCAGCACGGGACCATCCTGGTCGGTGGCACCGGGCCGGAGGAGTCGGTCGAGGCATCATGGTTCGACACCTGGCACCAGCAGCCCGGCCTGATGCACTTCACCGGCAAGCGACACGGGAACCGGGTCGACCTGCGTGGCACCTATCTCGGCGAGTGGGGCTGGACCGTCGCCCTCGACCTTGCCCCGGAGGCGGTGAGTATGACGATGTGCAATGTCGTGCCCAAGTCCGCCCTCGCCGACCTGCCGCCCGATGCACCGGCCATGTCCGCCGGGCCGTATGACGTGATGGTCGCCCGCTGGGTCCGCTGACCCCCTCAGTCGTTGGCGCCCCACTCGCGGACCCGAGCAATAGGGATATCCAGGTCGCGTCCCAGGCGTTCCCAGTGCTCGGCCGACTGAGCCGCAAAGGCTGCGGTCAGTTCTTCGCGGGTGCCCCCCACGTGCTCGGCCAAGCGCGTCGCGAAGTGCGGTTCGATGGCGGCGACGGCGACGAAATCGTTTGCGGCACAGGCGTACACGGCATACCCCGGGAGAGCTCCGCTCAGCACGCCATCTGGTCCGGTCAGGCCATGCCGTCGGGCGGCCGCGGCGTCCATGGCCGTGGCTTCGAGGACGACCCGAATCGTTGCCGGCGCTCCAAGCTCGCGCGCTCGCAGCGCGGCAAAGGCAGCGCTGACCGCGCGCTCGGCGCCGAGGAGATCAACCCACGGCACGGGCGGCATGGCGGGCGGCGAGAGCAGCCCCGCGACGGCTTGGTAGGTCAGATCGTGCCCGGCCAATTCGGCGTCCTCGCCGTCGTGGCCGACGACCTCCACCCACGCAAGCCTATGTGCCGCAACGATTTCCGGCAGTTCAAGCCGCGCCGCCGCAGAGGGACGCATGCTCGTGAGCAGCAGATCAGCGCGGGCCGACTCCTCGTCTAGCAACCGCCGACCAGCCGCCGTCTTAACGTCCGCGGTGAGCACCCGCTGGCCGGCGACCAGTTCCGCATACCACCCGGGCGCGACTAAGCGCAGCGGGTCACCGGCGGGCGGCTCGATCTTGGTCACCGCCGCCCCGAAGCCGGCCAGCCGGGCCGCGGCCAGCGGCCCCGGGAGATTCAGCGCCAGCGAAAGAACCCGTATGCCATCCAGCGGGCCCGTCATCGTGGGCGCGCCGCGGGCTGTGCGCCCAACCAGTCCTCGGTCGGGACGAAATACAGCGAACCGGTGACGGCGCGCGAGAAGTCGAGAATGCGGTCGCAATTGCCTTCGGGCTTGCCGATGAACATATTGCGCAGCATCTCCTCGGTGACTCCGGGATCGGCGGCGTAGCCAATGAAGTATGTGCCGAACTCGCCGGTCCCGACCTGCCCGAACGGCATGTTCTCGCGCAGAATCTGCCGCTGGGTGCCGTCCGGCAATTCGAGGACATTCAGCGCGATATGCGAATTGCTCGGCTTGATGTCATCGGTGAGCTCGATGTCCTCGACCTTGGTGCGCCCGATGACGAGCTGCTGCTCCTCGACCGTCAGGGCACCCCATGCGTCGAGATCGTGGAGGTATTTCTGGACGATCACATAGCTACCGCCCCGATGGTCCGGGTCGTCGTCACCAATCTCGACGGCCCGCTCGGCCGCTGCCCCCTCGGGGTTCTCGGTGCCGTCGACGAAGCCCAAGCGATCCCGCTCGTCGAAAAACTTGAAGCCGTGCACCTCGAGCTGGTCCGAATCACTCCGCCGGGGTGCCGGCGATGTTCACGTGCCAGAGGATGCCGAATTTGTCGGCGAGCATGCCGTAGTCGTCGCCCCACATCTGCCGCTCCAGCGGCATGACGACCTGGCCACCCTCGGACAGGGCGTCCCAGTAGCCGCGCAGCGCCTCGGCGTCGTCGCCGGAGAGGCTGATCTGCAGGTTGTTGCCGACCGTATGCGGTGCGCCCATCCCCTCGACGGTGTCGCTGGCGAAGATGTGGAAGCCGGCGGGGGTCTCCAGATTGGAGTGCATGATCCCGTCGGCGTCCATCCCGGCGTCGCGGAAGCTCATCGACTGGACCTCGCCGCCGAGGGCCTCGGCATAGAACGCCATGGCGTCGGCGCAATTGCCGGCGAAGGTGAGGTAGGGGTTGAGTTGCTGGGCCATTGTTCTCCTCGGAGCGGGGGCAACCGGCGCGCGGTGCGAGCGGCAGGGACACGCTATTACCTCTGGGCCGGGGCCGTATGCCGACCGGTTGTCAGTGCCGCTGCCTAGGCTCTCGAGCTATGGAGATGCTGACTAGCGACGCCCTGGACCGGGCCCGGTCCTTTGTCCTGCGCTCTGGGCGGCGCTTGGAGCGGGCCCGCTTTGCGCACCTGGTCGACGGCGGCTCACTCGAGGACGTCGCCGGTGAGCTGACCGCCTTCCAGGTCGAGGGTGGCGGCTTTGGGCGGGCGCTGGAGTCGGATGCTCGCACGCCCGCCGCGAGCGTCCTGGCCACCCTCACCGCCCTCGACATCCTGCGGATGCATGGTGCGCCGGGCGATCATCCGCTCTCCGCGGGCGCCTGTGCCTGGCTGGTCCAACACGCGCAGACCAATGCCGCCGATCAGGTCGTATGGCCGTTCCTCCCGCAGGAGGCGCAGGTCGCCCCGCATGCTCCCTGGTGGGATCAGAGCGAGCCCGGCCAGTTGGCCGAGACCTTCAACGGCTTCCTCGCCAACCCGGGTCTCGCGATCACGGCGCATCTGTGGAGGTATGCCGCTGCCGCGCCGCAGCAGGCGGCGGACGTCGGCGTCGATGCCGTCTTGCTGTCACCTCTCGCTGCCCAAGCCCGCGCGATCGCCGACTCGGGCGTTGCTGCCGAAGAGGTCAATGCGCACGACGCGGCCGCCCACCTGGTGGGGGAGCCGGCCGTGCCAGACGCGGTTCGAGGTGAGCTGCTGGCATACCTCACCGAAGTCCTGCCCCAGCGGATCATGCGCACCGAGGCCGACTTCACGACATATGGCATCCATCCGCTGTGGGTGGCGCCGAGCCCGACGCACCCGCTGGCGAGGGTCGTGGGCCCGCAGATTGAGATCGCCCTCGATCACGTGATCGGAACCCAGCAGGCCGATGGCTCGTGGCAGCCCTTCTGGGACTGGGGTGGCTGGTTCCCGCAGGAGTGGGAGGTGGCCGCTCGCGAGTGGCAGGGCTCCTTGGTAGTGCGCAATATTGCGGCCCTGAAGGCGTGGGGTCGCGTGGGCAAGCCGGACGCGGATTCGGCCGCTTCACCCTAGGGGGTGAGATAGTCCAGCAGGAGAGTTCGCAGGCGATTGAAAATCGCATAATCACAGGTCAACACTTGCAGGCGTGAGCGATCCACGGCTTACGCTCGCCGAATGGTTCAACCAGCAAGCTCCCCCATCACGGTGGCAATCATCAATGATTACGAGATCGTCGTTCGCGGTTTGGCGCAGATGCTCGCGGACTATCCCGGCCGAGTCGAGGTGGTCGAGTGCAATGTGCGCACCGACGTCGAACGGCGGGTCGATGTCGCCCTTTATGACACCTTTGCCCCCGCCCGGGGCGAGGAGGCAGAACTCGCCGATGTCATCGCTAGCCCGGCGGTTGGCAAGGTCATCGTCTACTCCTGGGGCGGGCAGCCCGATCGCGTCGAGAACGCCTTCCTCCTTGGAGCCGATGGGTTCGTGTCCAAGGCGACCGGGGCCCTCGCGGTCGTGGAAGCCATCGAGCGCGTCCACGGCGGGGAGCAGGTGCGTCAGGATCACCCCGATGCGGACGCTCGTGCGGCCGGTGATCGGGAGGCCAGCGGGCCCAGCACGCGCAAGCGCGGCTGGCCAGGTCAGGCCGAGGGACTGACCGAGCGCGAGGCCGAGATCATCGCGCTGATCACGCGCGGCCTGTCGAACAAGGACATCGCGGCTCGGTGTTTCCTGTCGATCAACTCCGTGAAGTCGTATATCCGCTCGGCGTATCGACGGATGGGCGTGACCTCACGCAGCCAGGCCGTTCTCTGGGGTGTGCGCCACGGTATGGCGATGGACCCGCCGAGCCGAACCACTGACGCCTGAAAAACCGGCATGCTAGTGGTGCGGGCGTTCCGCCCGGTGACCACGCGAGCAAGGGGAGATGTCATGACGGAATCGGCGAAGAACAAGGGCCGTGAGTTTGTCGAGCAGATCGAGGTGGCGGGCGATCAACTGGTCGGCACCGTCAAGAAGCTGGTCGCGGACGGCAAGACGCGCAAGATCGTCGTGCGCGGTGAGGACGGCCACGAGATGCTCAGCATCCCGATGAACTTCGGGGTCGCCGGCGCGGGGGTTCTGGCTCTTGCTTCGCCGGTCCTCGCCGCGATCGGCGCCATCGCCGCCCTCGCGGCCAAGGTGCAACTCGATGTCGTGCGCGACGACGATGCCAGCGGTGAGGACACCCCCCAAGACTCCGTCTGAGCCAGCGCGGGGCGCGAACAAGCCTCACGCGCAGAGCGCTTGACGAAGAGGCCGGGTTCCGGTACTACTATACCCAAGTAAACCCAACTTAATCCAATGATTTGGGTAGGGGACACATGGGACGGACCGTGATCGCCGGTGTCGACGCCGGCACCACCTCGGTCAAGGCGCTGCTGATGACCCCCGAGGGTGTGGAACTCGTCGTCGGGCGCGCGCCGACCGCTTGGACGTCGGTCCCGACCGGCGCCGAAACCACCGCAGGCACGATCACCGGCGCCGCTCGGGCGGCGCTGGCCGACGCACTGACGCAGCTGCCGGATGCTCAGGTCGCCGCCATCGGCGTCGCCAGCATGGCCGAGTCGGGAGTCCTGACGGATGCCGGCGACCGGCCGCTTGCCGACATCATCGCGTGGCATGACACCCGGGACGGCGTGGAACTGTCGGAACTGATCGACGACCTCGGCGGTGAGGAGTTCTCGCGCCGGACCGGCCTGCCCCTGTGGACCCAGTGGGCGGTGACCAAGCATCGGTGGCTGCGAACCCACCACCCGGAAACGCGCGCCGCCGTGCGCCGCTACAACATCGCCGAATGGATCGTTCGCGATCTCGGCGGTGCGGCGGTCAGCGAGGCCTCCTTGTCCTCGCGCACCGGCTGGCTGGATCTGCACACGGGCCAGCCGTATGCCGAGTCGCTCGCCTGGTCCGGCGCGCCGGCGAGCCTGCTCGGGGAGATCGTCGAGGCGGGCACCCCTGCTGGCCGAGTCAGCGCCGACGGCCCCCTCTCAGCGCTGGATGGTGCCGTGCTCACGGTCGCTGGCCACGACCACCAGGTGGCCGCCGTCGGGCTCGGCTCGCACCGCCCAGGTGACGAATTCGATTCTGCCGGAACGGCAGAGGCCGTGCTGCGCACCAGCGCGCCGGGTCTGCCGGACGCGACCGTGCTCGCCCTGACCCGCGACGGCGTCACGGTCGGACGCCACGCCGCCCCCGGCCGTTGGTGTCTGCTGGGGGCCACCCAGGGCGGGCTCATCCTCGGCAAGGTGCTCGCCGCGCTCGGCGTCGATCGCGACGGGATGCCCGCGCTGGACGCGGCGGCGGGCGTGGCGGCATACCTCCCAGGCGCGGTGCGCCTCGGTCCCGGCGCCGGTGATGTCACGATCGACGAGAAAGCGACGCCCGGGGAGATCTGGCGCGCTGCCACCGCCGCCGTGACCGAACAGGCCGCCGCGATCAGTGCCCGGCTGACGCAGGCCTCCGGCCCGCGTGCCGATCTCGTCGTCGCCGGCGGCTGGACCAATAGTGCGGCTGTCCGCGCAGCCAAGCGCGAGACTTTCGGCGACTATCTGCTGCCACGCACCTCGGAAGCCGGCTGTCGCGGCGCCGCGCTGCTCGCCGGGATCGCGGCCGGTTTCTGGTCCGACCTCGACTCCGTGCCCTTCCCATCCTGATCACACCTGCTCGAATCCCTCTGTTCGGAAAGCAGATTCGTATGCCGCTCGCCACAACCGCCGAACTCGTCGTACGCGCCGCCGCCGCGGGTCGCGGAGTCGCCGCCTTCAATGTCATCACCCTCGAGCACGCCGAAGGCATCGTTGCCGGCGCCGAAGCCGCGGGCGTGTCCGTCATCTTGCAGATCAGCGAAAACGCCGTGAAATTTCACGGCGGCCGCCTGCGCCCGATCGCGGCAGCGGCGATCGAAGTGGCTCGCTCGGCTGGGGTGGACATTCCGGTGCACCTCGACCACGTCGAGGATGTGGCGCTCCTGCACGAGACCGCCGCCTCCGGTCTGAGCTCGGTGATGTTCGACGCCTCGCATCTGGACTATGCGGACAATGTCACCGCCACGCGCGCCGCGGCCGACTGGGGCCACGCCAACGGACTCTTCGTCGAGGCGGAGCTGGGAAAGGTCGGAGGCAAGGATGGCGCCCATGCCCCCGGTGTGCGCACCGATCCGCAGGAGGCAGCGGCGTATGTCGAGGCGACGGGGGTGGATGCCCTCGCGGTTGCCGTGGGAAGCTCGCACGCCATGGTCGAGCGAACGGCCGCGCTGGACCTCGATCTCATCACCGCGATCGCCGCCGCCGTGCCGGTTCCCCTTGTCCTGCACGGATCTTCGGGCGTGGCTGACGACAACCTGCAAGCCGCCGTGCGAGCTGGCATCGTCAAAGTCAATATCGGCACCATCCTCAATGTGGCCTTCACCGGCGCCGTGCGAGGCGTCCTCGATCAGGACGCCAAGGTCGTCGACCCGCGCAAGTACATCGCGCCAGGTCGCGCGGAGATCGCCGCTGTGGCTCAGCGCCTGGCCGCGCTCGTCGCTGGCGGGTCCGCATGATCGTCACCCTGACGCTCAACCCGAGCCTCGATCTGACCTATCACCTCGTGGAAGAGACGCTGGGTTCGGTCGACGTGCACCGCACCACCGCGAGCAGCGTCGAGGCGAGCGGCAAAGGCGTCAATGTCTCCCGTGACCTACACGCCGCCCGGGTGCCCACGATCGCCGTATTGCCCACGGCCGGCGCGACCGGCGACCATCTCACGGCCTTGTTGGAGGCGGAAGGGGTTGATCGTGTGGGCATCCCCGTCCACGGTGAGACACGGATCAACACCAGCCTGCTGCTGCCGCAAGGACGGACGATCAAGGTCAACGGCCCGGGCACCCCGTTGACCAATGATGATCTGGAAAAGGTTCTCGCGCAGCTCGACTCGACGCTCGCCGACCTCTATGACGGGGAGCACTGGCTCGTGATTGCCGGCTCACTCCCGGCCAGTACCGAGGCCAACGTCATCGGCGACCTGGTGCGGCTGGCCCGGGGCCGCGGCATACGCACGGCTGTTGATGCCTCGGGTGCCGCGCTGCGAGAGGCTTTGGAGGCTGGCGCGGATCTCCTGGCGCCCAACGAGATTGAGCTCGCGGAGCTGAGCCCTGGGCACACCTCAGTGAGCAATGATGTGTTCACGGTCGGCGCCTTGGCACGATCGCTGGCGCAGCAACACGGCATACACCTGCTCGTCAGCATGGGCAGCGCCGGCGCCATCCACACCGATGGCAAAAGCGTCCTGCACGGCACCGGACCGGTGCTCCTCCCCGTGAATACGGCGGGCGCCGGTGATGCCTTCCTCGCGGGCTGGCTGAGCTCGGCCGGAACACCTGCCGAACGGATGGCCCGCGCGCTCGCCTGGGGCCGCTCCGCCTGTCTGTGCCCCACCACCGTCGACCCGCAGCCCGGATCCCGGGGGACCGAAGGCATCACAGTCACCCAACTCTCCGTCTCGCCCACCCCAACCGAAAAGAGCACGCCATGAACGAGATTCGCCGCGTCATCGTCCCCGCCGTCAACGAGCTGGAGATCCGCACCGAGGCACCCGCCACGGTCGGACCCGGCCAGGTGCGCGTGCGCAGCACCATCATCGGCGTCTGTGGATCGGACACGCACGCCCTCCACGGCCGGCACCCGCTGATCCCGATGCCTTACTGGCCAGGGCACGAGGCCACCGGCATCGTCACCGAGTTGGGCGAGGGCGTCGAGAGCGTTACGGTCGGCGATCGCGTCACCGTCGAACCCACGCTCCCCTGCTGGGAGTGCAAGCAATGTCGCGGCGGCCAGGAGAACCTCTGCGAGAATCTCCAGTTCTTCGGCTGCGGCTTTGAACAGGCCGGGATGGCCGACGAATTCGTCGTGCGCGCCGACCGATTGCACCTGGTCCCCGACGAACTCGATGACCTCACTGCCGCGCTCATCGAACCACTGTCGACGCCCGTTCACGCCGGGCGCATCTGCGGTCCGCTCGACGGCAAGGCCGTTGTCATCATGGGCGCCGGCACCATCGGTCTGCTGATGCTTGCCGTTGCCCGCTATCACGGAGCCAAGCGCATCGTCGTCACGGACCCACTGCCCGCCAAACGAGAGATCGCCCAGCAGCGCGGGGCCGACGCAGTCGTGGACGCGCTGGCGAGCGACTTCGTGGAGCAGGTGCGCGAGGCACTCGGCGAGAGCGCCGATGTGGTGTTCGACTGTGTCGCCATCCAATCGACGCTCGACGCGGCCATCCGCCTCGCGGTCAAGGGCGGAACGGTCGGGATCGTCGGCGTCCCGTCCGCCGACCTGACGATCCCCACAATCGTGGTGCAGGACAACCAGGTTCGCATCCAGGGCTGCGCGACCTATGTCCCGCAGGACTATGCCGAGTCGATCGAGATCCTGCGCTCCGGTGCCGTCAAGGGCGCGGACTTCGTGACTGCGCAGTTCCCTCTCGAGCAGGCGCGGGAAGCCTTTGATGCCTCCAGCAGCGGGCGCGAGATCAAGGTCGTGGTGCGCCTATGAGCCGGGCGGTCAACGTCGACCTCCACCTGGCTGCGACCCGGCATCAGCAGATTCTGACCGAACTCGCCGCCCGGGGCCAGGTCAGCGCGATGGGGCTCGCCGAGCGACTCGGCGTCACCCACGAGACGATCCGCAAGGATCTCGTTGTGCTCCAGGAGCGCGGCCTGCTGCGCCGGGTGCACGGCGGTGCGGTGCCCGTGGAGTCGCTCGCCCACGAGGCACCGGTGGCGGCGCGGACGGCATACGGTCCGGAGAAGCTGCGCATCGCCGAGGCGGCCCGTGCCTTCCTGCCCGATGAGGGCGCCGTGCTCCTCGACTCCGGGACCACCACCTTGGCGCTCGCACAGCTGCTCCCGCCGAGCGAGCAGCTGATGGCGATCACCAACTCCCTGCCGATCGCCACCACCTTGCTGCCGCGCGTTGGTGGGCTGACGATCATCGGCGGCCGGGTGCGTCGCGAGACCGAGGCGAGTGTCGATCAGTGGGCGCTGCGCAGCCTGGAGGCGGTGCGCGTTGATGTCGCCTTCCTCGGCACGAATGCCTTTTCGCTCGACCACGGGCTGGCAACGCCGGACGAGGCGGAGGCGGCGGTCAAGTCGGCCTTCGTCGGCGCCGCCCGATTGCGGGTGCTGCTCGCCGACCACTCGAAGTTCGGCCGTGAATCGGTCTTTCGGTATGCGACCTTGCACGATATCGACGTGCTCGTGACCGACACCGGCCTCAGTGCGGACGACGCCCGCGCCATCACCGATGCCGCGGGCGTGGAGGTCGTGCGCGCCTGACACGCGCCCCGCCGATCAGGGGTACGCCGCCCGGCCGGGTCGCGCACATCACGCCGGAGGTCACGGACCGGGCCGGGCATGCCGTGCGAGAGTTGGCGGCATACCTCACCCGCCTGGATCAGGAGATTCTCATGCCCGAAGCCGTCATCGTCTCCGTCGCCCGCTCGCCCATCGGGCGCGCCATGAAGGGCTCGCTCGTGTCGATGCGGCCTGACGACCTCTCCGTGCAAATGGTGCAGGCGGCCTTGGCCAAGGTCCCAGAACTCGACCCGCGGACCATCGATGACGTGATGCTCGGCTGCGGCCAGCCGGCTGGTGAGGGCGGCTTCAATTTGGCTCGCGTGGTCGCCGTGCTCGCCGGGCTCGACACCCTGCCGGGCGTCACGGTGAATCGCTATTGCTCCTCCAGCCTGCAGACGACGCGGATGGCCTTCCACGCCATCAAGGCCGGCGAAGGTCGCGCATTCATCTCGGCGGGCGTCGAGACGGTCAGCCGCTTCGCCGCCGGTTTCGCCGATGCCGGGCCGCAGAATCCGGTCTTCGCCGATGCCGTCGCGCGCACCGCGACCCGCACCGCCGGCGGGGCGCCGGCGTGGACCGATCCGCGCGAGAGCGGCGAGTTGCCGGACATCTATATCGCGATGGGGCAGACCGCGGAGAATGTCGCGCAGGCCACGGGAATCACCCGCGCGGAGCAGGACGAGTTCGGCGTGCGCAGCCAGAATCTCGCCGAGGCGGCGATCGCAAATGGCTTCTGGGCCAAGGACATTGTGCCCGTCACGTTGCCCGACGGCACCGTGGTCAGCGCCGATGACGGCCCTCGGGCGGGCGTGACCCTCGAAGGCGTCTCCGGTCTCAACCCGGTCTTCCGCCCCGATGGCACGATCACCGCCGCCAATGCGTGCCCGCTCAACGACGGCGCCGCAGCCGTCATCATCATGAGTTCCACTCGGGCCGCCGAACTCGGCCTCACGCCGCTGGCCCGCATCGTCTCCACCGGCGTGTCCGGGCTCTCGCCCGAGATCATGGGTCTAGGCCCGATCGAGGCGACCCGCCGCGCCCTCGCCCTTGCCGGCATGACGATCGACGACATCGACCTCGCCGAGATCAACGAAGCCTTCGCGGTGCAGGTCCTCGGCTCCGCCCGTGAGCTTGGGATTCCCATGGACAAACTCAATGTCAATGGCGGAGCGATCGCCATCGGCCACCCCTTCGGCATGACCGGTGCCCGCATCACCTCGACCCTTGTCAACTCACTTGCCTTCCACGACAAGCAGATTGGACTCGAGACGATGTGCGTCGGCGGTGGTCAGGGGATGGCGATGATCATCGAGCGCCTTAGCTGATCCTCGACCGCAGCGGCGGGCCCGCGCCGGAACCGTTCATCGACGCGTCGGAAAAGACCTCCCCGCTAGCGGTTGCGGCGACACCGCTGCCTAGGTCAGGGTGGGCCCCACAGTCCGCAGTGTGGAGGTCCTTGTATGCCCGTTAGCCCGTCCCATCGACCCGTCCGGCGGCTGCTCGCCGGAACTGTCATCTCGGCGATGGGGCTCCTTGCTCCGGCCGTGCTCGCCCCGGCCGCGATCGCGGCGACCGCCTCCGATCTGTTGATTTCGGAGTATGTCGAGGGCTCGTCCAATAACAAGGCTCTCGAGATCTTCAATGGCACCGGGGCACCGGTCGACCTCGCGGCCGGCGGCTATTCGGTGCAAATCTTCTCCAATGGCGCCGCGACCGCTGGTTCGACGATCAACCTGACCGGCACGCTGGCCGCGGGGGACGCCTTCGTTCTCGCCAACACGTCCGCGAATGCGACGATCCTCGCCGCGGCAGATCAGACCAGCGGTTCGCTGACGTTCAATGGTGATGATGCGGTCACCCTGCGGAAGGGCTCCACAGTGCTGGACGCCTTCGGCCAAATCGGCTTTGACCCCGGCACGGAGTGGGGCACGGGTCTCGCGAGCACCGCGGACAACACGCTGCGGCGCAAGGCGACGATCTGCACCGGCCGCACCGACGGCACCACGGCTTTTGATCCACCGGCCGAATGGGACGGTTTCGCCACCGACACCTTTGACGGACTCGGATCCCACAGCGCGACCTGCACCCCTCCGGCGGAAGAAGCTCCCACCGTCACCTCGATCACGCCGGCCAATGGAGCAACCGGCGTCGGCATCAACACCGCTGTCTCCGTGAGTTTTTCGGAGGCTGTGACGGTCGCGGCGGGCGGCATATCCCTGCTGTGTGATGGCACTCCGGTGGCCGCGACCCTCTCCGGTTCGGGAACGGCATACACCCTGACCTCCGACGCCAACCTGGCAACCGGGGCCTCCTGCACCGCGACCGTCTCGGCGGCTGCGGTCAGCGATGTCGACACGAACGACCCGCCGGACACGCTCGCGGCGGATGTGACGACAAGCTTCACCGTCGTGGCGAGCGACCCCTGCACGCTGCCCTACACGCGCATCGGGGAGATCCAGGGCTCCGGCGCGTCGGCCGCGCTGACTGGCACGCGCACCACGCAAGGCGTCGTGGTGGGTGACTATGAAGGGGCCTCGCCGAACCTGCGCGGCTTCTATCTGCAGGACCCCGACGGCGACGGCGACGCCGCGACCTCTGACGGCATTTTCGTCTTCAATGGCTCAAACCTCGACTCGGTCAGCCTCGGCGATGTCGTTCGGGTGACGGGCAATGCGGGCGAGAACCAGGGCCAGACCCAGATCTCGGTGAGCTCCACCAATATCCTCAAGTGCGGCACCGGAACCGTTGCGCCCGTTGATATTTCGCTGCCCTTCGCCTCCGCGGACGCACCCGAGGCGTATGAAGGGATGCTCGTCCGCTTCCCCCAGGAACTCTCGGTGACCGAGCACTTCCAGCTCGGAAGATTCGGCCAGGTGGTCCTCAGCTCGGGTGGCCGCCTCAAGCAGCCGACCAATGTCGTGGCCCCTGGACCCGATGCCGTGGCGATGCAGGCGGCGAACAACCTCAACCGCATCATCGTCGATGACGCGACGCAGGCGCAGAACCCCGACCCGATCGTCTTCGCCCGGGGTGGGCAGCCGCTGTCGGCGAGCAACACCCTGCGCGGCGGTGACACGGCGACCGGTGCGATGGGCGTCTTGAGTTACACCTGGGGCGGCAACTCCGCGAGCCCGAATGCCTACCGCCTGCGGCCGCTGCAGGCGCTCGGCGGCGGCATCGACTTCGTCGCGGCCAACCCCCGTCCGACGTCCGCGCCCGCAGTGGGCGGAACGGTCAAGGTGGCCGGGATGAACCTGCTCAACTACTTCAACACCTTCGGCACGACCGCCTGCACCGGTGGCGTGGGCGGTATGACGATGGAGTGCCGCGGCGCGGACAACCAGGTCGAGTTCGACCGGCAGAGCGCCAAGACCGTGGCGGCGATCTTGACGCTCGATGCCGATGTCATCGGCGTCAACGAGATGGAGAACGACGGCTACGGCCCGACCAGTGCGCTGGCCGATCTCGTCGGGCGCCTCAACGCCGCCACCGCTGACGGCACCTATGCCTATGTGGATGTCGACGCTGGCACCGGTCAGGTCAACGCGCTGGGCACCGACGCGATCAAGGTCGGCATGCTCTACAAGCCAGGTGTTGTGACGCCGACTGGCACGACGGCTGCGCTGAACACCGACGCCTTCGTCAATGGCGGTGACACCACGGCCCGCAACCGACCCTCCCTCGCGCAGGCGTGGCAGGTCAACGAAACCGGTGCCGTCTTCATCGCCGATATCAACCACCTGAAGTCCAAGGGCTCGGCCTGCGAAACGCCGGATCTGCTGGACGGACAAGGCAATTGCGCCATCGTGCGCACCAATGCCGCTCGGGCGCTGACCGAATGGCTCGCGAGCGACCCGACCGGCACCGGCGACCCCGATGTCGTCCTCCTGGGCGACTACAACTCCTACGCCAAGGAGCGGCCGATCCAGGTCATCGAAGAGGCTGGCTACACCAACCTCATCAACCGTTTCCTCGGTGACGACGCCTACTCCTACGTCTTCGACGGCCAGTGGGGTTATCTCGACCACGCCTTCGGAAGCGCGTCACTGGGCAGCCAGGTGACAGGTGCGGCGGAGTTCCACATCAACGCGGACGAGCCGTCAGTGTTGGACTACAACACCAACTTCAAGACGGCCTTCCAGATCGACTCGCTCTACGCCCCCGACATGTTCCGCGTCTCCGACCACGACCCCGTGCTCGTCGGCCTGAACCCCAACGCCGCGCCGAGTGTCGACGCGGGCGGTCCGTATGCCGTGGACGAGGGCGGATCTCTCGCGCTCACGGCGAGTGGCAGCGACCCGAATGCTGGGGACGAGCTGGCATACGCCTGGGACCTGGATGGTGACGGCACCTTCGAAACCGATGGTCGCACAGTGAATTTCGACGCCTCGGGGCTCGATGGTCCGACGACGGCGAATGTTTCGGTGCGTGTGACGGATGCCGGTGGGCTCAGCTCCACCGCAAGCGTTTCCGTCGCGGTGCGCAATGTCGCCCCGAGCGTGACGGCGAGCTTCTCGTCGGCGCTGCTCGAGTGCGGGACCACGGCCTCGCTCACGGTGACCTTCACCGACCCGGCGCCGGCGGACACCCACACGGCCGTCATCGCGTGGGGCGATGGCACGAGCAGCACGGTGACCTCGGCCACCAGCCCGCTGACCGTGACGCACAGCTACGCGCACTCCGGCAGCTATGCCGCGAGCGTCTCCGTGACCGATGACGATGGCGGGGTTGGCTCGGCGGCTGCCTCCGTGGCCCAGGCCTATGCGACGACCGGGCTGCGGCCACCGCTGCGTCCTGGCACAAATGTCGTGGTCAAGTCGGGCTCGACGGTTCCAGTGAAGATCGCGTATGCGGACTGCTCCGGCGCCCCGCCCACCGCCATCGCCCCTGTCGCGACAGTGATCTATAACGGCACCGTCGTGGCCACCGGCACGCTGGTCAACAAGGCCGGCGTCTGGCAGTGGAACCTCAAGACGGGCAGCCTGCCCACCAAGACCGGGACCTACACCGTGACCGTCACGGTCCCCTCCACCGGCCAGACCGACTCCGCCACCTTCACGCTGCGGCGCTAGTCACTGGTTT
>NZ_BAAAPO010000037.1:11945-26493 GCF_039531185.1 Nostocoides veronense | reverse complement strand
GGGGGACGACGCCTCTCAGGCGGTGGCGTCGAGGACGAAGCGGCACCAGGCGATGTTCTCGCGTTCGAAGGCGATGCCTCGGGTGAGCGTGAGATAGGGGCCCACCCGGTTCGCGGTGCGCAGGTATGCCGCCTCGTCGGCCCCGTCGAGCATCGTGGCCCGGCGTCGCTCGTAGCGCGCAAGCTTGTCCTCGCTCGCGTGCAGCTTCGCGGCGACGGCGGATCGGATGGCATCGGTGTCGCCGTGGTCGATCGCCTCGACCTGCACGAGGAGCTCGTCGCGGATCGCCGTGGGTTTCGGTGTGCGCGTGGTGGATTCGTGCAGGGCGCGGCGACCGGCAGGAGTGATCGAGAAGATTCTCTTGTTGGGGCGCCGCTCTTGCTCGACAACGCGGGCCGTCACGAGGCCGTCCTCGGCCATCTTGTCCAGTTCCTTGTAAAGCTGCTGCGCCGTGGCCGTCCAGTAGTTCGCGACGCTGACGTCGAAGGCCTTCGCCAGGTCGTATCCGGACGCCTCGCCATGCGTCAGTGCGACAAGGATCGCCTCTTGCAGGGCCATCAGGAGCCGGCCGCCGCGGCCTCTGCGAGGATCGCCGGCAAACGGTCCGCCATAGCCTCGGCCAGGGCCTGCGCGGCGCGCAGCGGACGCACCATGACCATGAAATCGGTGATCTTGCCCTCGGCATCGGTGACGAGGAAGTCGCAGCCGGTGAGCTCCAGGCCAGCAACCTTCGCCTCAAAGACCAACGCGTGGCCGGCAGCGTCACCGAGCTCGCGGACATAGTGGAAGTCCTCGAAGACCTCGATCACATGACGCAAGATCGCCGCGGTGATCGGTTTGCCCGGATAGGCCTTGTGAGCTACCGGGCTGTGGAAGACGACATCATCGGCCAGCAGGTCGGCGACGGCGTCGAGGTCGCGCGCCTCAACAGCATCGCGGAAGGCAGTCATTGTCATTCTCTCCCAACGGTTCTCAGAGGCTCGCCGCGACGCGGGTGCCTTGATCGATAGCGCGCTTGGCGTCCAGTTCGGCGGCGATATCGGCGCCGCCGATGACGTGCACGCTCACGCCGAGGGCGAGCAGGTCGTCATACAACCCTCGATTGGACTCTTGGCCGGTGCACAAGACGATGGTGTCTACGGGCAGGACGAGCTTCTCGTCGTCGAGCAGATAGTGCAGCCCCTCGTCGTCGATCCGGTCGTATGCCGCCCCTGCCACCATGCGGACGCCGCGCTTCTGGAGTTCGGTGCGGTGTATCCAGCCGGTTGTTTTGCCAAGTCCCGCACCAACTTTGGAGGACTTCCGCTGCAGCAGCGTGACCTGCCGGGGAGACTGTGGCGCGGTCGCGGGGATGAGTCCGCCCGGCGTCGAATGCGCCGCGTCGACGCCCCAACTTGCGAGGAAGGCGGGGATATCGCGGCTGGTGTCCTCGCCACCGTCGGTCAGGAACTCGGCGACGTCGAAGCCGATGCCACCGGCACCGAGGATTGCGACGCGCTCGCCGACCTCGACCTCGCCGCGCAGCACCTCGAGGTAGCCGACGACGCTCGAGTGGTCGACACCCGGCAGGTCCGGGATGCGCGGGGTGACCCCGGTGGCGACCAGCACCTCGTCATACCCCTGGAGATCGGTGGCGCTGACCCAGGTGCCGAGGCGTCGCTCGACGCCCTGCTCGCCCAGTTGATAGTCGAAGTAGCGGATGGTCTCGTCGAACTCCTGCTTGCCGGGGACTTCTCGCGCCACGGTGAGCTGGCCGCCGAGGCGGTCGGCGGCGTCATACAACGTGACCTCGTGACCGCGCTGCGCGGCGGTGAGGGCAGCGGCGAGCCCGGCCGGGCCCGCACCGACGACGGCAACTCGCTTGCGGGCGGTGGTTGGGGTGATCTGCAGCAGCGTTTCGTGGCCGGCGCGCGGGTTGACCAGGCAGGACGTCGGCCGGAAGGAGAAGGTGTGGTCGAGGCAGGCCTGGTTGCAGCCGATACAGGTGTTGATCGCCTGCGGCAGCCCGTCGGCGGCCTTTCGGACGAAATCGGGATCCGCGAGGAAGGGGCGAGCCATCGAGATCAAATCGGCGAAGCCCTCTGCGAGCAGCTCTTCCGCCTTCTCCGGGGTGTTGATTCGGTTGCTCGTGACCAGAGGTATGCCGACGCTCCCCTTCAACTTCTTGGTCACCCACGCGAAGGCGCCGCGCGGGACCGGCGTGGCGATGGTGGGGATGCGCGCTTCGTGCCAGCCGATGCCGGTGTTGATGATGGTGGCCCCAGCCGCTTCGACGGCCTGGGCTAGTTGGACGACCTCCTCGAAGGTGGAACCGTCGGGCACGAGGTCGAGCATGGAGAGGCGATAAATGACGATGAACTCGGGGCCGACGGCCTCGCGGACGCGGCGCACGATCTCGACCGGGAAGCGCATGCGGTTCTCGTAGGACCCGCCCCACTCATCGGTGCGCTTGTTCGTGTGGCGCGCGATGAACTCATTGATGAGGTAGCCCTCGGAGGCCATGATCTCGACGCCGTCATAGCCTGCCTCTTTCGCCAAGGTGGCGCACCGGACATAGTCGGTGATCGTTTGCTCGACTTGTTCGGCCGTCAGCTCCTTCGGCGGGAAGGGCGCGATGGGCGCCTGAATCGGACTGGGCGCCACCGCATCCGGGTGATAGGCGTAGCGACCGAAATGCAGGATCTGCATGGCGATCCGGCCGCCCGCCTCGTGCACGGCCTCGGTGACGATGCGGTGCTGGGCGACCTCGTCGTCATTGGTGAGCATCGCGCCACCCGGCCCCGGCCGGCCAGCTTCATTCGGCGCGATACCGCCGGTGACGATGAGTCCGACACCGCCGCGCGCTCGGTCGCCATAGAACTGGGCCATCCGCTCGAAGCCACCGGGCGTCTCTTCGAGCCCGAGGTGCATCGACCCCATGATGACTCGGTTCGGGAGCGTCACGAACCCCAGGTCGAGGGGCTCAAGCAGGTGCGGGTAGGGCGAAGCCTTAGTCATGTCGGCGACTATACAAATAGTTGGCTAATGAACGACGTGGCTCGTGATCGAGATCATGAGCGATGCCGCTTTCTGCTGTGCTATTGAAAGAACACTAGATCGGCCTAGCCGACGCGATCGTGAACGGCGAATACCGGGGTGCTCGCAGCAACGCGCTCGAAGTCGGCCAGTGGCGCGTCAACGGCGACGGGGATGTGCGGCCGGGCCCCGGGAACCTGGGCGAGATATCGCTGGATGATCCGTGCCCGATCGGTAACGGGAACCTCCACGAGGCGCACCGGTCTCCGGCCGCGGCGAATGAGAACTGCCTGCCCGTCTGCGGCCCGCACATTACGGACCCAGGCGCACTCCCCGAGCATGGAGACGAGGTACCACCGACCGCGCAGATCGGCCATCCCCAACGGAAACTGCCGCGGCTGCCCACTCGCTCGACCGGCGACCTCCAGCGTGACCCAGCGTTTCGGCTGCAGGCCCCAGCCAAAAACCGTGGCCCAGAGCCGAGCGAACCGCCGAGCTGTGCGGTTGCCTGCGCCACCGGCATACATCGCGCGCAGTCGCCGCGAATTGCGTGAATCGGACGCGTAGAACCGGTCAGCCCACATGATTCTCCCCTCGACCTCACGCTACGCCTGCTTCGAGAGTCCTGCGAATACGGGTATACGGGTCACGAAGTACAGTGGCCAGTATGAAGACCACGATCGATCTTCCGGACGCCTTGGCCTCGGACGCGAAAGCATTGGCACGGGCTGAGGGTTCGACCCTGCGCGATTTGGTCGTTAGTGGCTTACGTCATGAGATTCAGCGCCGCACCACGGTGGTGCCGATCGACTTTGCCTTTCCCACCTTCGCCGGTGACGGGCTTGTCGTCGACCTGGCCCCCGAAGATGCCATCGCGCGCTCGTACGGCATGTCGGAATGATCGCGCTCGACACGAATCTGTTGGTCTACGCCCACCGGGTCGACTCGCCGCACCATTCAGCGGCCGCCGCCGCGCTGCGGCAAGCTGTCACGGGTCGCGCTGGCTGCGCGATCCCGTGGCCGTGCGTTCATGAGTTCCTGGCGGTGGTGACCCACCAGCGGATCTACCGTCCGCCGACTCCCGGGGACCAGGCGATCGGCGCTGCGCAGGCACTCCTCGATATGCCGGACGTGCACCTTCTTGCGGAAGGCCCCGATCACTTCGCCACGCTGAGAGATCTGGTGCGCACATCCGGCGTCACCGGTCCCAAGATCCACGATGCCCGCATCGCCGCGATCTGCCTCGCCCATGGCGTCGATGAATTGTGGTCGGTGGACCGGGACTTCTCGTGGTTCCCGCAACTGCGCGTCGTCAACCCCCTCGCGAACCGCCGATTCTGAGATATTCAGAAGTATTTCAGAAACGCTAGAAAGTGATAGATAACGCCATCGTGTGCGGGTGCGACGCGGCGCGCCGGATACCCACTCACCACCGCCGAGCTAACACCCGAGCTACCGCCTGGTATTGGTCGCGATCATGGCCAATACCAGGCGGTAGGGCGGTCGTTAGGGGCGGGGTTAGGGCGGTCGTTTGGGGCGGGGTAAGCCGGTCATCACGGGGAGATGCCGCAGCCACGCTCCGCAGCACAGTCGTCTTGCCCGAGCCAGACGGGCCGAGCATCGACAAGAACTCCCCAGCCCCGATCAAAGGTGACGCAGGTGACCGATGCGGCATCCGCGCCCTGTGCTCACCGGGCCGCGGCTACCGTGGAAGGATGACCGCCCCCACCCTGCTCGCTGGGTATGCCGCCGCCCTGCCGGAGCTGGTCAGCCCCTGGCAGCCGTCGCTGCCGCCGTTGCGTGCGGGTCAGGTGCCTCGGCTGTTGTTGGCTAACGACGCGCTCGCGTCAGAACTCGGGATCGGGCCGGATTGGCTGCACACCGAGAACGCTCTGTCCGTGCTCGGCGCGCGCTCGGTCCTCCCGCACAGCCAGCCGGTTGCGTTGGCCTATGCCGGTCACCAGTTCGGTGGTTTCTCGCCTATGTTGGGTGATGGGCGAGCCGTTCTGCTCGGGGAAATCCGAACTCCCGCAGGCGATCTGCGCGATCTTGGTTTGAAAGGGTCTGGGCAGACGCCTTATTCGCGTCGTGGCGACGGCCGGGCCGCCCTCGGTCCGGTGCTGCGTGAGTACCTCTTCGGCGAGGCAATGCATGCCCTCGGCATCCCCACGACGCGCGCGCTCGCCGCCGTCACCACCGGTGACCTCGTCTTCCGCGACGGCACGATGCGTCAGGGCGCCGTGTTGACGCGGGTGGCCGCATCGCACCTACGGTTCGGCACCTTAGAGCTGGTGGCGCGCTCGGTGATCCCCGAGGCGCGCGAGGAGTTGCTCCGCAAGCTGGTGGAGTATGCCGTGGCTCGCCACTATCCCGAGCTCACCGGATCGTCGAATCCCGCTGTCGCCCTGCTGGATTCGGTCATCGAGGCGCACGCGCGGCTCGTGGCCCACTGGACTGCGGTTGGCTTCCTCCATGGCGTGATGAATACCGACAATATGTCGATCTCCGGCGAGACCATCGACTACGGCCCGTGCGCATGGCTGGAGGCCTACGACCTCGACACCGTCTTCTCCTCGATCGACACCGCGGGCCGTTATCGCTTCGGCTATCAAGGGCCGATCGCCTTGTGGAACCTCAGCCGATTCGCCGAGACCTTGCTGCCGCTGATCGCTGAGGACCCGAACGAGGCTGTCGCACAAGCAACCTCGCTGTTAGAGACGTTCGCGGACCGTCACGGTGACGCCCTGCGTGGGCTCTTTCGCACCAAACTCGCGCTCAGGGATGCCCAGCCCGGTGATGCCGAACTCATCGACGACTTGCTCGCCGGGATGGCCGCCGCGCGGGCCGACTACACCACCACATGGCGTTTCCTGGCGCGGTGGCTGCGCGGCATACCCATGCTCGAAGTGCCTGGAGTGCAACAGGTTTGGCTGGAGCGCTGGGCGGCCCGGGTGCCGGGCGATCCCCGCGCCGCAGCCGATGCCATGGACTACGTCAATCCGATCTACGTCCCTCGGAACCATCTCGTCGAAGCGGCCCTAGCCGACGCCGAGGGGGGCGACCATACGGCATACGACCGGCTCCTGACCGCCGTGCGCGCACCCTTCGACGAGCGGGCGGACTGGGCCGACCTGGCCGAGCCCGGGCCAGCCGAATTCACGCGCCAGCACGTGACCTATTGCGGGACCTGAGTTCGGCGCCGACGACGCCGCACTAGCCAGCGGGAAGCAGGCTGGGCAGGATGTCCGCGAGGGTAACGACGCCGACTAGGTGGCCGCCGGCGCGGACGGCGACGAGTTGCGTGCTCGCCTCGCGCATCTGGGCAAAAGCTTCGTGCACGAGTGTCGACCGGTCGAGGTCGAGCACCGGACGGGCCAGCGGCGCGGCAAAGGCACCGGGGTCCGTGACGCCCAAGGTGTCGCGAACATGCACCACACCGCGCACCGCATCGCCGTCTCGGATGACCACCCGCAAGTGACCGCTGCGGCGGGTCGCCTCCTGGACATCCGCTACCGTCGCCGACCCCGAGACGGCCGTAATGCCGCCGCCCTGAGGCAGCACATCGCCCAGCGTGATTTCCCCGAGGACGAGGGCACGGGTGATGGATGCGCTGTAACTCGCTTCCAGCGCACCGACATTCGCCGAATGCTCGACCAGCGCGCGCAGGGCCTGGGGGTCGCCGGCGATGCTCAGTTCGTCGACCGGCTGCACCCCGAGCCGGCGCACCAGGGCATTGGCCGCGCCATTGAGGACGCGCAGCATCGGGCGGGTCACGACCATGAAGGCCCGCATCGGCAAGGCCAGGGTTGTCGCGACGAACTCGGGATGGGCAATGGCCCAGGACTTCGGCGCCATCTCGCCGATGACCAGGTGCAGGAAGGTGACGATGAACAGGGCGAGAACAAAGGAGACGACATTGGCGCTGCCGTGCGGCATACCCAGCGTCTCCAGCCACGGGGTGATCGCGTGGTGCACCCAGGGCTTAGTGATGGCGCCGAGGGCCAGCGTGCACGCGGTGATGCCGAGTTGCGAACCGGCGAGCAGCAGTGTCAGCTCACTGGAACTGCGGACCGCGGCCCGGGCCGATCGCGAGTGTGCCGCCTTCTCTTCCAGCCGGTGCCGGCGCGCCGCCATGAGCGCGAACTCGACGGCGACGAAGAAGGCCGAGAGCGCGATGATCGCGATGGTGACGACCAGGACGACGCTGCCGCTCATCGGGGATCACCGGCCTCCGGCAGGGTGAGCCGCAAGCGGCTTGGCACATAGTGGTCGATGTCGAGGATTTCGACGCGCAGAGTTCTGGGTGCCTCCTCGGCGATTCCTTCGACGGCGGGCGGCAGGGTGATGTCGACGGTCTGTCCGATCTGGGGGAGTGCCCCGTGTTCTGCGACCACGAGGCCGGCGATCGTTTCGTGCTCCGCGGCTGGCAGGTCGATATGCAGGGCCCGCTCGATCTCATCGAGATGGACATCGCCGCCGACGATCCAGATGCCGTCGTCGGGCCTGGGGACATATGCCGGTTCGTCCGGATCGTGCTCGTCCGTGAGCTCGCCGACCACCTCTTCCGCCAGATCCTCCCGAGTCAGGATGCCGGCGAAACCCCCGTATTCGTCGACAACACAAGCCATTTCGGCGTGCTGAGCAGTGAGTTCGCGAAGAGCTGCCGGGAGGCGCATTGATGCGGGCACAACCAGCGCGTCACGCATGATGCTCGTGACCGACGCAGCCGGATCGACGGCCGATGGGCTCGGCCCGAGGATGTCGATCAATTGCACAACGCCGAGGATGCGGTCGTCCTGGTCGAGGACGGGATAGCGCGTGTGCCCGGTTGCCATGAGCGTGCGCACCTCGCCGATCGTGGTGTCGTCGTGCACCACATCGACCCGTGAGCGTGGCATCAGGGCGTGCTCGACATCCTGGTTGGGGAAGTCGATGATTCGATCGAGGAGCGCGCTCAACTCCGGGCTGATCGACCCCCGCTCGCGGGACTGCTCGACGACATGCTGCAGGTCGATGGCGGTCGCTGAGTGCTCCACATCGTGCACCGGCTCCATGCGCAGCATCCGCAGGAAGAACTCCGCTGAACGGTCGAAGATCCAAATCAGTGGCCCCAGCACGGTTAGGTAGATGCGGGTCGAGCGGGCCAGTCGGTCGGCTACCTGCTCCGAGCGGGCGATGGCGAAGTTCTTGGGGAAGAGCTCCCCGAAGAGCATCTGAACGAAAGTCGAAAAGAGCAGCGCCACAATGCTTCCCAGCGCCAGCGAGATGCCCATGCTGACTCCGCCGCGCTCCACGACATCGGCGAGCGCGACGCCGATGAGGGGCTCCGCGACATACCCCACTAGCAGCCCGGTGACGGTGATGCCGAGTTGGGCGCCGGAGAGCATGAACGAGGTGCGTCGCGTGATGCCCAGCGTGCGTTGGGCTGCCTCGTCGCCGGCGGCTGCTCGCGCGCTGAGGCGGGCGCGGTCGACGGCGAGATAGGCGAACTCCTGCGCGACGAAGTAGCCCGTGGCCAGGGTGATGACCAGGACGATGACGACACCGGCCAGCAGTGAAAGGAGAGTCTCCATGGGGATCTCCAGGCTAAGCGAGCCGCGCTCGCCGTGGATTCCCGGTGATCGGTGAGATCCGGGACACGTGGCCCCTCAGGCGACCGGCAGGCCCGCGATATGCCGGGAGGCGAGGTATGCCGCTCGCTCGCCTGCTGCGCGCAGTGAGCCGCCGTCGAGGAGCGTGGCGAGGAAGGCCGCTGTCGCGGTGTCACCGGCGCCGGTGGTGCCGGCAATCCGTTCCGGGACAACCGGATCGATGTGCAGCGCGAGGCCAGGGTCGAGGTGGGCGAGCGGGTTGAGCTCGGCGAGACGCTGAGCATCTGCCGTGGTCGCGACGTGCAGGCCAGCCTCTCCACCGGTGACCATCACGACCGCCGCGCCGAGGCCGATTAGACGCCGCGCCGCCTCCGCGAGCGCCTCCCTGCCGTGCCCGAGACCCCAGTGCACGGCGGATTCCAGGTCGTCAATGCTCGGTGTCAGGAGGTCTGTTGCCGAAGTGGTGACCTCCAGGAAGCGCTGCCAGCGGGCGGCATGCGCGGCCCTGTCCTCAGGAGCCGCGGTCGGCTCGACGGCCAGGTCCACCGAGGTGACCACGCCGCGCGCGTGAGCGGCCTCGAAGAGTCGACGCAACGGCATACCGTCCTCGGCGCCCAGCGCGGGCAGCAGGTTCGGGTAGCCGATATGCACCAGATCCACGCCCTCCAGCTCGAGGGCCGTCCCGTCAAAGAGGTCGTTGCAGCCGGTGTGATGCCAGAAGGTGCGATCCTGCCCGGGGGGCTGCAAGACGATGGAGTATGACGTGGCCCCCTCCACCTCGACCATGCGGGAGGCGTCGAGTCCCTTGCGCGCCAACAACTCTCGTTGCACTCCGGCGAGCGAGTCGTTGCCGCTGGCGGCGGCGAGCAGGATATCGATCCCCAACGCGGCCAGTGCGGCGCCGGTGGTATGCACAGCGCCCCCGAGCCGCACCTGCATGGGCCCGATGAGATAGAGCGCGCCAGGGTCATGCCCGGGGTCATCATCGAGGGCCGGGATGAAGTCCAGGCACAGATGCCCGGCGACCAGCACCCGCATACGTCCTCCTCCTGCGCCTCATGTCAACAGTCGTGGTCAACGCCCGTGGTCAACCCTGCCAATCTAGCGACGCTGGTGTTGACTGGCAGACATGACCACCACCCCCGATGTCGGCCTCCAGCGACGCCTTTCTCGGATTTGTGACCGGGACGGCCTGATCCGCACGGCGGCGATCGATCACCCGGAGAATTACGACCTGCTCTTCGATGCGGACCTGTCGCGGGTGGACTTTGCCGAGGTCGTCGACTCCAAGCTCGAGCTGATCGCCGCGATGTCCGGGCACGCCAGTTCGCTGCTGCTCGATCCTCGGTCATCGGTCGGGCAGGCGATCGTCAGCGGCGCCGTCCCCGGCGATGTCGGCATCCTGTCGGGGCTGGAAGCGCTGTATTACCAACCAGATTCGGGCGGCTTCGAGCCGCGCCTGGCGCTGAAGGAGGGGTGGGGGCCGGAGCGGCTCGCCGACCTCGGCATCGACGCGGCGAAACTGGTCGTCTTCCACCGGCACCTCGATGAGGACGCGGTCGCTGAGAAGGTTGCCATCGTCTCCGATGTCGCCCGCCGCTGCCACGACCTGCATCTGCCGCTCGTCGTCGAGCCGCTGTGGTATCCCGCGGCCGGGGAGGACCCCACTGATCCGGCGATCCGCGCGCAGCGCACCGAGAGCGTCATCTCGTCCGCGGCCATCTTCAAGGCGGCTGGCGCCGACATCATGAAGGTCGAGTTCCCCGTCGATCTGGCCGCTCAGGGCGAGCAGGCGGATGCGGCGACCGCGCGCCTGGCCGAGGCGTGCGCCGGCACCTGGGTGCTCCTGTCTGCCGGCGTCACCTTCGATGGCTTCCTGCAGCAGGTCGAGGTCGGCGTGCGCCACGGCTGCAGCGGCTTCATGGCCGGCCGGGCGATCTGGGGCGATGGCGTCGGCCGCTTCGATGCCGACCGCCGCGCCGCCGGCGTCCGCACCGCCTGCGAGCGCCTCGACAAGCTCACCGACGTTCTCCACCGCCGCCCCAATCCGGCATACACCTCCGTCCCCCGCGACGCCGCCCCCGCCGTCATCGGCCCCGACTGGTACCACGGCTAGCGCCACCCGGCGACGGCGCGGGCCCAGTCACACGCGTCACTCATTTCTCTCCGGATGCCGGAAACTTGAGGTTCACCCCACTTTCTAGGCGGGGTGAACCTCAACCTTTCGGCATCCGGAGAGAAATGGGTGACATCCCAGCCCCAGTAGCGCCGCGCTATTGGGCGATGTGGACGAGGGCGTCGCCGGAGTTGACGAGGGGGGTTTGGGCGCGGCCGATGACGATGCCCGCGCGGTCGGCGCGGACCAGGCGCACGGTCTTGCCGAAGGAGTCGGTCAGGACGCCGAGCCGCTGGCCGATGCTGACATGTTGACCGAGGTCGACATCGAGCATCAAGATCCCGGTATTGCGGGCACGCACCCAGCCGCTGGTGCGGCACTCCTGATTGGCGCCGTCCGGCACCGCGTCCGCGCCATCGATCATGTTCAGGGCGGCAAGCACCCGGCGCACGCCGGCCACGCCTGCCGCGACCGCCCAGTCGTCCATGCGCCACGACTCGCCGGCCTCATAGAGCAGCACCCGGCATCCGACCTCGCGGGCCGCTGCGCGCAGTGAGCCGTCGCGCAACTTGGCGTGGTACATCACCGGAGCCCCGAAAGCCTCTGCCAGAGAACGGGTCTCAGGATCGTCCAGGTCGCCGCGGACCTGCGGCAGGTTGGTGCGTCCGAAGGCGCCGGTATGCAGATCGATCCCGACACTCCCTTTGCGGATCACCTCGGTCATCAGCAAGTGGGCAATCCGACTGGCGAGCGAGCCCCGGGCCGATCCGGGGAAGGAGCGGTTCAGATCGCGCCGGTCGGGCAGATAGCGGTCACCGGCCATGAACCCGAGCACATTAACGATCGGCACGGCGACGAGGGTGCCGCGAAAAGTCTTGGGGGACAACGACGTCAGCACTTCCCGGATGACCTCGATGCCGACGACTTCGTCGCCATGCGTCGCGGCCGTGAGCCACACGACCGGACCGTCCTCGCGGCCGTGAACAATCCGGACTGGCACGCTGACTTCCGCCCCGGTGACCATCCGCGTGATGGGCAGGCTCAACTCCCGGGTGGTGCCGGCCCGCATACGGACACCACCGATGGGGAAGGACTCGCGCAGCGGCATCGGTCACCGCCCCCAGTTGCGCTGGCGGGTCGCGCGGCGGGGGCGCGGCCCGGCATACGACTGGGCGGGGTCGATGAGGAAGCCTTGGGAAAGGGCCTCGCGTCCGAGCAGCATCCGGAACCCCATCTCGTCGCGTTTCGACAGCGTCATTTCGACGGTCATCCGCCGACCCACCAAGCGCACGACCATGGGGACCGCGATGCGCTCCTCTTCGTGTCCCGAGGAACTGCGCACGATCCGGCGGTCCAGGATCGGGGAGGTGACGACGATCGCCTCGTCGTCGCGACGCTGCCAGGGGTGGATGGCGAAGCGGACCCACTCCGCGCCGCCGCGCTCGAATGGCTCGATATCGAAGGCATGGATGGCGGAGGACTTGGCGCCGGTGTCGAGCTTGGCCTTGATCCAGCGAACCTTCGCTTTGGGCAATGAGACCCATTCGCGCCAGCCCGCGACGGTGGGAGGATGGTCCGGTTCGAGCACTCGCCCATCCTCGCAGGAAGCCCGCATGAAACTCGCGATCTTGTCGCGCGCCCCACGCTCCTACACGACGGCGCGGTTGCGCACCGCCGCCTTCGACCGCGGCCACCAGGTCAAGGTGCTCAACACGCTGCGCTTCGCGATCGACCTTTCGACAGACGAGCCGGATCTGCAGTTCCGCGGACGGCCGTTGTCGCACTATGACGCGATCCTGCCGCGTATCGGCAACTCCGTGACCTATTTCGGCACCGCCGTGGTGCGGCAGTTCGAGCAGATGGACGTGTATACGCCGAATACCGCTAATGGGATTGCCAATTCGCGCGACAAGCTCCGCGCGACACAGATCCTCTCGCGCCACAACATTGGTATGCCGCCCACCACCTTTGTCCGTGATCGCGCCGATGTCATCCCGGCCATCGAGCGCGTCGGTGGCGCCCCGGTGGTCCTGAAATTGCTCGAAGGAACCCAAGGCATCGGCGTCATCCTCGCCCCGTCGCTCAAGGTCGCCGAGGCCATCATCGAGACGCTGCAGAGCACCCGGCAGAACGTCCTCATCCAGCGCTTCGTTAGCGAGAGCCGGGGCCGCGACATCCGCGCCCTCGTCGTCGGCGACCGGGTCGTCGCGGCGATGCGCCGGGTCGCCAAGGGCGATGAGTTCCGCTCTAACGTCCACCGCGGCGGGTCCACGGAGGCGGTCACGCTCGATCCGGCATACGAAGAGACGGCAGTGCGCGCGGCGCAGATCATGGGACTGCGCGTCGCCGGCGTCGACATGCTGGAGGGTCAGGACGGGCCACTGGTCATGGAGGTCAACTCCTCACCCGGCCTCGAAGGCATCGAAGGCGCCACCAAACTCGACATCGCCGGCGCGATCATCGACTTCATCGACAACCAGGTCGCCTTCCCCGAGATTGATGTGCGCCAGCGCCTGACCGTGTCCCGGGGGTATGGCGTGGCCGAGATCGTCGTGCACGCCGCCTCCGAGCTGGTCGGCGGGCCGCTCGCCGAGTCGGGTTTGCGCGACAAGGATGTCACCGTCCTGACCCTGCATCGCGGGCCGCGCGTCATACCCAACCCCCGCCCGGGACTGGCGCTCGAGGATGGGGACCGGCTGCTGTGCTTCGGCAAGCTGGAGGAAATGCGCTCGATGATCCCGGCCCGCCGGCCGCGGCGGGTCAAGAAGCTGCCCCGCACGCCGATCCACGAGGCCTGAGCGCGAGACCCGTGGCCCGTCCGCGGTCGAGTTCGGGAAACACGCCGATGCTGGGAGGCGTGCATCGGCGTGTTTCCCGAACTCGACGGGCGGTGGGGGCTAGGCGCTGCCTCCGGCCGGGGCGGCCAGTGTCGGCTCGGGCTGGACGGCGAGGTCAGTGCCGGGCACGATCACCGAGGCGGGCAGGGGTGAGGCCTTGAACAGGCCGACGGCGCCGCTGAGCCCCAGCGTCATCTAGGGGTGCGCGCCCGGCGTGTTTCCCGAACTCGACGGGGGTTGGGTGCTGGGAGGGGTCTCGTCAGGTCGCGTAACTCCATGGGTTGATGAGGGGCACACCCATGGGTATGAAGTCGGAGACATTGCGGGTCACAATCGTCAGCCCGTGCACGGCGGCGGTGGCGGCGATGAGCGCGTCGCGTTCGAGTCGCGGGTCGGGCACGTGGAGCCACGCCGCGCGTCGCACCTCGGCCACGCCGATCGCCATGATCCTCCCGGAGAACACATCCAGGACTTCATCCTCGAGCCAGAGCGTCAACCGAGCAGCTTGAGCCGCGTCGCGTCGACTCAACCGCGCAATTCCTACCTCAAGCTCAAGGATGGTCACGGCCGAGAGGTAGAGGTCGGACGCCTCCCTGGCTCCCACCCAGGCGCGCACGGCCCGATCGGCCCGTGCCCGCGGCTTGCGGAGTTCGCTGACGACGTTCGTGTCGAGCAGATAGCTCACAGCGTGGGGACGGTCAGGTCAAGGCGAACGGGCTCGAACTCGATCTCGAGATCGTCGTCCATGCTCAACCGATCAACGAGGCTCCCGCCGGCCCCAATCAGCCTGCGGTACTCCGCCATCGAGAGCAGGACGAACGACGGCTCACCCCGATCGGTGATGACGACTGGGCCATGGGCTGCGTGCCTCTTGGCCGCGCTGACATCACGGTTAAACTCGCGCGCGCTCATCGTCGTCATGGCAGCCCCCTTGTCGGTACGTACCTACCTACCTAACCTAGTGCATCCAGTACGCCAGGCGACCGTTC
>NZ_BAAAPO010000037.1:0-11905 GCF_039531185.1 Nostocoides veronense | reverse complement strand
TGCGATGGGGTTGCGGGACTTGCCACGAGTGTCAGGAAGGCGTCAGGAGGCGCGACGTTGCTGCTCGGCAGCGGCCTGCTGCGACTCCAGCTCCTGCAGACGCTCGATCGCCCGACGCGCGAAGACCTGCTGGCCGGTGATCGTGCGCTCGGCGCGGCCGCGGCCGATGAAGCTGACGAACCAGCTGATCAGCGTCGTCAGGCGCGACTTGAAGCCGATGATGTAGACCAGGTGGACGCCCAGCCACGCGAGCCAGGCCAGGAAGCCGGTCAGGCGGATCGACTTGATCTCGGCGATCGCGCGGAAGCGCGAGATAGTCGCCATCGAGCCCTTGTCGAAGTACTCGAAGGGCGCACCGGTTGGCTGCCCCGCCAGCGCCTTCTTGATCTCCTTGACCGAGTGCCGCGCGCCCTGGATCGCGACCTGCGCGACGCCGGGCAGGTTCTTCAAGCTCGCCATATCGCCGACCACATGCACCTCCGGGTGCCCCGGCAGGGTGAGGTCGTCGAGCACGGGTATGCGGCCCGCCCGGTCCACCTGCAGGCCCACCTGGTCGGCGAGTAGCTTGGCCAGCGGGCTGGCGGCGACGCCGGCCGCCCAGACTTTCGTGACGGCGGGGATGCGCTCCTCGAAGGGCTCGCCATCGCGGCCGGTGGACTTGACGGTGATGCCGAGTTCGTCGACATCGGTGACCATGGCGCCGAGGCGGACGTCCACGCCGAGCTTCTCCAGCGCGGCCTTGGTCTTGGTCTGCAGGCTCTTGTGGAAACTCCCGAGGACGGCCGGGGCGGCATCGAGCAGGATGATGCGCGCATCCTTCGGGCTGATGTGCCGGAAGTCGTGTGCGAGAGTCCGATTCGAGAGTTCGATCAGCTGACCGGCCATCTCCACGCCGGTCGGTCCGGCGCCGACGACCACGAAAGTCATCAGGGCTTCGACATCCTCCGTGCGGCCCTCAATGGCAGCCACTTCAGCGAGCTCGAAGGCCCCAAAGATCCGCCCGCGCAGCTCTAGGGCATCGTCGATGGTCTTCATACCCGGGGCGAACTGGGCAAATTCGTCGTGCCCGAACCAGGACTGGGCCGCACCGGCTGCGACGATCAGGTGGTCGTAGGGCGCCTCGAAAGAGTCCTCGAGGAGATCCGCGGTGACGACCTTGCGCTGCACATCGATGTCGGTGACCTCGCCCAGCACGACGGTCGCATTCTTCTGCCGCGAGAGCACCTCGCGGGTGGACGGGGCGATCTCGCCTTGGCTGAGGATTCCGGTGGCCACCTGATACAGCAACGGCTGGAACAAGTGGTGGCTGGTCTTGGCAATCAAGGTCACGTCGACATCGGCGCGCTTGAGCGCGCGGGCGGCGAAGAGACCGCCGAAGCCGGAGCCGATGATGACGACGCGGGGCTTGTGGCCGCTGACCTGGCGTTCGGGGGTGCTCGTGACACTCGCAGTCATGTCTGTGGCAACCACAGAGGTGAGTCGAGGCTTCCCTATTCCCGAGGGTTGTTGTGGGAGTCACATTCGACCGGTCCGGAGGCCAATTTCGGCATACCCACGGGGGTAATATCACCTCCGACCAGCCAGCCACGGGAGGATGTCATGGAGCTTGACCCGCAGGACATGGATGCCATTCTCAAGCGCCTCAAGCGGGCGCAGGGGCAGATCGGCGGCATCATCAAAATGATCGAGGACGGCCGCGAGTGCCAGGACATCGTCACCCAGGTGGCGGCCGTGTCCAAGGCGATCGACCGCGCCGGCTTCGCCGTCATTGCCCTCGGTCTTCGCCAGTGCATCGCCGATCCGGAGGGCCATCAGATGGACGTGGGTTCGATGGAGAAGCTCTTCCTTTCGCTCGCCTGACATACCCCATGGGGTATGCTGATGTGACCGTGATCGCGTCCACGCGATCCACTGAACTCAAGGAGTTATCGGGCCATGTGCCGAGCTGTGGTGTGCAAGACATGCGGCAAGACGACCTGGGCCGGCTGCGGCCAGCACGTGGACCAGGTCATGCGCGGCGTCCCCAAGGCGCAGCAGTGCCTCGGCCACGCCGACGAGCCCAGTGAAGGCGGCTTCTTCCGCAAACTCTTCGGCCGCTGACCGCGCCGGCTTAGGCATGCCGCAGGATCGACACGGCGAAGTCGGCGTCGTCGCGCCAGGGACGCAGATCCCAGGTCGAGAAGCGGTGCTCGAGCCGCAGACCGGCCGCCGTGACCGCCGCATCAAAGGTGGCTAGGGAGAGCTCGCGTCCGGTGTCGAAGCCGACTGCGATGAATCCCTCCGGCGCGAGATGCGCGCACAGTCGTTGCAGGACAGCGGTTTCCGTGCCGGCCGCCACGAAGACCATGACATTCCCCGCCACGAGGACCGCGTCGAATGGCTCGACGATGTCATGCGCGGACAGATCAAGTTCGCTGAGGTCTTCGACGATCCAGGTGGGCCCGGGGTGGTCCTCCGTGGCCGCCCCGATGAGCACCGGATCGGCGTCCACCCCGACCACGGTGTGTCCCAGGCCGTGCAAGTACCCGCCATGCCGACCCGGCCCACAGCCGGCGTCGAGGATGCGCGCGCCGCGCGGCACCATCGCGTCGACCAGCCGCGCCTCCCCGACCAGATCAGCCCCTTCAGCGGCCATCGTTCGGAAGCGATTGACATACCACTGGGAGTGGCCGTCCTTGGTGTCGGTCACCCAGCGCGTCGGTTCGGGCATGTCAGGAGCGTATGCCGCCCGATAGGCTGCCGAGCGTGCAGACTCTCGTGTTGACCGTGATCGGGGATGACCAGGCCGGCCTCGTCAAGGCGTTGGCCGATGTGGTTGCGGAGAATGGCGGGAACTGGGAGCGATCCCAACTTGCCGAGCTGGCAGGCAAATTCGCCGGCATCGTCGTGGTCGCCGTCCCCGAAGAGCGGGCCGACGGGCTGCGGGCTGCGCTCGCGCCGATTGCCGGTCTGCTCGACGTGACGGTGCACGAGGCCACGCTCGCGAGTGCTGCTGACGGCACCCCGCAGGTGCGCATTGAGCTGCTCGGCAATGACCGGCCCGGCATCGTCCGCGAGATTTCCGGCGTGCTCGCCGCGCATGGCGTCAGCGTCGACGACATGTCCACTCTTACGCGCGAGGCCCCCATGGCCGGCGGCCAGCTCTTCGAGGCCCATATCGCCGCGCATTTGCCGAGGGAAGGCGACGCCGCCGCTGTGCGCGCTGCGCTGGAGGCATTGGCTCAGGAGATTCAGGTCGACCTGAGCGTCGGCTAGCCCTCGCCGGCGCCGGTCAGCGCCGGTCGGACAGGACGTATGCCGCCCCCGCGGCCACCGCGCTGACCGCGGCCACACTTGGCCACGCGCCGATCTGCTTGGCCAACGGATGCGAGCCGGCGAAGGCCGCCAGATAGGTGAGCCCAAGGCCCGCCGCCACGCCAGCGCCATTGCGGCGCAACCAGATTCCGCCGGCGAATAAGCCAGCGGTCGCCAGCACGACCCCACCGAGCGGACGAATGCCCGTCGCATCGGCGACGGCGAATCCGCCGATGAGTCCGGCCGCGACGATTGGGGCTGTCGGGAGGTCGGGGGACGCGAAGGTGCGGGCCGTCATACGCAGCACTGTATGACGCCCGCACCAGTCGGAGTGGAACCCTGCGCCCCGCGCCTGACGACGGAGCTAACCCCTGGCCTACCGCCTGGTATTGGTCATCATCGCGACCAATACCAGGCGGTAGTCCAGGAGTTAGGACCACAGGGCGGGGTCGGTTCGGGGGCCGGGCGAGTCGGTGGCTGGGAGGGGGCCACCGACTCGCCTCGGGGGATGCGTGGCCGCGCGGGGTCGGGGTCGCGCGGCCACGCGCTCAGTCGCCGCCAGTCGTGGTGACGTTGTTCGTGGCGGCGACCCGGTCGGCCCAGGCCGCCTTCGCGCCGGTGTGGCCTGTGTAGACGATGGAACCGGTGGCGGCCAGGGCCGTGATGATCAGGACGCCGGCGGTGAGCTTGCCGAGAAAGGTCGCCGAAGCGAGCGCCACCCTGGGCCGGGATGAGAACGAAGATCGCCGCGAGACGTGCCCCTCAGGGTCGAGGGACTGGATCACGCGTTCGGGGGCATCGTCTCGCGCGTGCTCGCGCACGATCGTCGCGGGGGATCGTTGGGCCAACTCCTCGGCCAGCCAGTTCACGCTCGCCGTCGCCGTGGATCCCGCTTGGTTGCGCAGGGTGCCGAACAGCACAATCGTCAGTGCGGCAAGACCAAGCACCATGACGATGGTGAAGGCGCCGAGCACCACGGCTAATACTCGCGCGCGGATCGTCCGCAGCGCACTCACGGGCCCACTTTAGGACGACAAGGCGGCACGGATCAGACGCCCGACTTCAGGAAGTCCCCGTGGCTCCCGTGGTCCAGAAGGGGTCGAGCGCCATCACATCGGACCACGCCGTCACGCACTCCGCCCGGCCATACATCGGCCCGAGCAGAGCCGGCGAAAAGCCATGGGCGGCAAGGATATGCGCGGCCGTGGCGTGATCGTTGGCGGCGCCGAAAGCGTCCTGCATCGCCCCCATCGCGATGGCGAACTCGGCGGGCGGGGAGCCGGGGGAATCGGCATACAAGCTGGTGAAGAACTCGCAGCCATAGCGGAACTTCTTGCCCTCGATCCGCACCAAGTGCAGGTCGTGGGCGGGCATTGTCAGCAGGTCCGCGCCGGCCGCCTCCAGGCGGCGATAGCGCTTCTGCAGGGCCCCATCGGTGAGAGTGCGCGCGGGCGCATCGCGCAGCTCGCGCGCGTCGTCGAGCCAATCCGCAGCGTCGAGCCAGGCGTGCAGATCAGCCTTCATCTCGACCCACTGGGGCGAGCGGAGAAGGGGGACGGCCACGGCATACGTCCGGCGCCGCCGGCCGCGCAAAGCGCGCTGCACCCGCGCGGGCAAGTCCTCCTCAACGGCGCGGCGCAGCAGGACATCCGCGTCTCGCGCCGGCCCAAGCGGCATGACGATCTCGCGCATCCGCACCTTCAGCGCCTCGGCGGTCTCGTCGCCGCGCCACAGGGGCCGGAATAGCGAGAAGGTCGCTCGCGCACGACGCCACGAAACGCGCGTCTGGTGCAGGTTGTCGGGATGCCGCTCGGCGACGAAGAGCCCCTCATTGCCCGCGAGCTGAGTGAAGCAGTTGTCCAAGCACCGCCGGAAGGCCTCGCCGACTGTGGCCTCAGCCGGCAGGTCGAGCGGGCTCGGCTTGACTGCCGGCGAGACGGGGGTGTCGGGGACGGCAGCCATCGGGTGCGTCAGTGGACGGAGATGTGGACGTGGTCGTAGTGGTTGGCCGTGATCGAGCCGCGGTCCTCCATCGCGCGCCAGCCGCCGGAGCCGGCGAGCCAAATCCGTTGGCGCCAAATGACATACGAGATGCCGAGGCGCCCCATGTTGGCGATCGCGTAGGCCGCGACCGCGTCGCCCTGCCCGGAACTGGAGATCATGACATCAACCGCGCGGCCTGAGCCGTGGTCGTCGCCGCCGGGACGGTAGCCACCGATATTGGTGATGCCGAAAGTCGAGCGGATCGCGGAGTAGACCGCCGACGCGGCCGGGCCGAGGCCCAAGGCGGCGCCTGCACCGGAATAGGTCGAGGTGCTTCCGCCGGCGCTCGGGGCGGAGGATGCGCCGCTACTGGCGGGCGCGGACGTGGAGGCGGAGGTCGCGCTCGTGGTCGCGGGCGCCACCACGACGGGCTTCGGCTTGGGCTTCGCCACCGCGGTCACGGTGTATGCCGTCACCCCGGCCCGCGCGGCCAAACTCACGGGCGCGGGCAGGTCGGCAGCCTGCGGGATGGCGGCACGGGTGGTGGCACGCGACGCGCGTCCGACCTGGGCCCGCTCGGGCGCCTGCGCGAGGGCGACCGCGGCCAGCGACGGGGCCGGGGCGGCGGCGCCGGTGGCGGCGCTCGGCGCGCCGGTGAGGGCGGCCACGCCGAAGCCGGTGGCGGACAGCGCGGTGGCAGCGCTCAGCGCAAGGGCGCCGGGAGCGCGCAGCAGGCCGACGGGGCGGCGGGCAGCGACAGAGAAGGAAGACAAGAGGGGGGAGGCCTTTCGCGGGGACTGACCTTCACGGTACCGAGAACCCCCGCCATATGTCACATCCCGGTAACGACGCCCAGGCTGGGCGAGCAGGGACGATGGGAGCTATGCCACACCTGAGCCGGGCCGACCTGGAGGCCTTCCGCGACTGTGAAGTGCCGGATCTGATCAGTCCCGGCCTGGCGCTGCTCTTCGTCGGAATCAACCCCGGCCTGTGGACGGCGGCCACCCAAACGCACTTCGCCCATCCCGGGAACCGCTTCTATCCGGCACTGCTGCGCGCGGGCATCATCGACCGACCGATCGACCCGGCGGCCGGCATGAGCGACGACGACCGCACCTATCTGCTGGCCCGCGGCATCGGCATCACCAATATCGTCCGCCGCGCCACTGCCCGGGCTGACGAACTGAGCCGGGCGGAGTATGCCGAGGGCGGCCGCGCGCTGGCGGCCCGGGTTCGTGAGTACGCCCCACGCGTGGTCGCGATCGCCGGCATCACGGCATACCGCAGCGCCTTCGGGGTGCGCTCGGCCCGCCCGGGGCGGCAGCCGGAGCCCCTCGGGGGTCGCCCGCTGTGGGTGGTGCCCAACCCCAGTGGCCTGAACGCGCACGAGACCGTTGACTCGCTCGCTCAGGCGTATGCCGAGCCGGCCCGCGAGGCCGGTCTGCTCCCACCGATCGACTGACGCTCACCGCTATCGCCGCACCTACCGCCCGGTAATGGTCGTGATCGCGACCAGTACCAGGCGGTAGGTCGGGCGTTAGAGCCGGGCGACCCGCGGTCGGCTTAATGCGAATCAGTTGCAGTAACCTTGGCGGTATGCACGTGCCCGACGGATTCCTCGACGCGCCGACCTCGCTGGCCACGGCCGCGATCGCGGCGGCCGGCGTCGGCCTGGCCCTGCGCGGCGCCCGGCGCGAACTCAGCGACGCCACCGCTCCGCTCGCGGGACTCGTGGCCGTCTTCGTCTTCGCCACCCAGATGCTCAACTTCCCCGTCGGCGCCGGGACCTCCGGACACCTGCTCGGCGGCGCGCTCGCAGCGGTGCTCGTCGGGCCCTTCACGGCAACCTTGTGCCTCACCGTCGTCCTGCTGATCCAGGGCCTCGCCTTCGCCGACGGCGGCCTCACCGCTCTCGGCACCAATATCACCCTGATGGGCCTCGTCGGGGTGTGGGTGGGGTATGCCGTCTTCCGCGCCGCTCGCGCCGTGCTCCCGCGCCGCACGAGCAGCGTGCCTCTCGCCGCCGCGATCGGCGCGTTCGTCTCCGTGCCCGCCGCAGCGCTCGCCTTCTCGGTGCTCTTCGCCATCGGCGGGCAGGCCCCGATCGAGTTCTCGACGCTGGCCGCGACGATGATCGGCTGGCATACCCTCATCGGCCTCGGCGAGGCCACGATCACCTTCCTCGCCGTCGCCTCCATCGCGGCAACCCGACCCGACCTCGTCTATGGCGCGCGCGATCTCGTCGCAAGCACTCACGATCTAGAAGTTCGGACGGGGGCGCTGGCATGACGACGACCTCGCGTCAGCGCATCTCCACCCGCACCCTGGTCCTTGTCGGGCTGGCGGTCTCGCTTGTCCTCGCGGGCATCATCAGCTTCTATGCCTCCGGCCACCCCGACGGCCTGGAGTTCGTCGCGCACAAGCTCGGCTTCGCCGACAGCGCCGGCTCGCATGTCAGCGATGGCTCGCCCGTGGCGGGCTATGGCGTCCAGGGCGTCCATAACGCGCGCCTGTCCGGTGGCCTCGCCGGGGTGCTCGGCGTCGTGCTGGTCGGCGCGGTGATGTATGCCCTGACGCGCCTGTTGCGTCGCCGCTCGAGCCACTGACGTGGGCGCCGGACACGGCCACTTCCTGCACTTCCACGGGCATTCCGCGCTGCACCGCCTGCCCGCGCACGCCAAGCTCGTCGCGCTCCTGATCTTCGTCACGTGCGTCGTCGTCACCCCGCGCACCCAGGTCTGGGCGTTCGCGGCGTATGCCGTGCTGCTCCTCCTCGCGATGGCCGCATCTCGGGTGCCGACGGCATACCTCGGGCGGCGCATGCTGATCGAGATCCCGTTCGTCGTCTTCGCGCTCCTCATGCCGCTCATCGCGACGGGGCCGCGCGTCGACGTGGGCCCGCTCCGACTCTCCGAGGCCGGCCTGTGGGGCGCCTGGGCCCTGCTCGCCAAGGGCACGCTCGGTGTCGGTGCCTCGGTGCTGCTCGGCTCGACGACGGAGCCGCGTGATCTGGTGCGGGCGCTCGACAAGCTGCACCTGCCGCAACCCCTCGTGCAGATCGCATCCTTCATGTTCCGCTACCTGGAAGTCGTTCTGGCAGAACTGCAACGGATGAAAGTCGCCCGCGAATCGCGCGGTTTTCACGCCCGGTCCGTGAAGCAATGGCCGGTGCTGGCCGCGACAGTGGGGGCTCTCTTCATACGTTCTTATGAGCGGGGCGAGCGGGTGCATCTGGCGATGCTGTCGCGGGGGTATGCCGGCCGCCTCCCCTTCGCCGCCGAGCTCGCCGCATCGCGGGTCGAGTGGGCGCGCGCGTTGGCGCTGCCGGGGGCGGCTCTGGTTGTCGCGCTCGCGGCCTGGGTGAGGATGGGCGCGTGAGCACCCCGGTTCTCGATCTGCGCGGCGTGGCCTTCGCCTATCCCGATGGCCACCAAGCACTTTTCGGTGTTGACCTGCACGTGCACCCCGGCGAGCGCGTCGCCCTGCTCGGGCCCAATGGCGCCGGCAAGACCACCCTGGTACTGCACCTGAATGGCATCCTGCGCGCTGGTCGCGGCAGCGTTGCGATCTCCGGTTTGCCGGTCGAGGACGCGAACCTGCTAGAGATCCGCCGCCGCGTCGGGATTGTCTTCCAGGACCCGGACGATCAGTTGTTCATGCCATCGGTGCGCGATGACGTCGCCTTCGGGCCCGCCAACCTCGGCCTCCCGCGCCCGGTCATCGAGGAGCGCGTCGAGAGCGCGCTGCGGGCCGTCGGGATGCTGGAGTATGCCGATCGCCCGCCCCACCATCTCTCCTTCGGCCAACGCCGTCGCGTCGCCGTCGCGACCGTGCTGGCGATGGAGCCGGAGATCCTCGTCCTCGACGAGCCGTCCTCGAATCTCGACCCCGCCTCGCGCCGCGAACTGGCGGACATCATCACCTCGCTCGGCGTGACGGTCTTGATGGTCACCCACGATTTGCCCTACGCGCTGCAGCTGTGTGAGCGGTCGGTGATTCTCGCCGATGGCGTGATCACCGCCGACGGTGCGACCCGCGACCTGCTCGCCGATGCCGCTCTGCTGGAACGGCATCGGCTCGAGCTGCCATACGGCTTCACACTCCCCGCCGCGTCGGCCTGACGCGGCTTCGGTTTGGCGCCGGAGCGCAGGCTAGGAGTAGCCGGCGAAAGCCTCTAGTTGGAGCCGCACGTCATCGCTGATCGTCGCTGGCCCGCCGATCAGATGAATCCTTCGCGGGTCGAGGCGGCGCAGTTCGGCGAGCGTGCTGGACGGAATGCTGTCGGAACGCACCAGCAGGATGGGGTACGGGCTGTGGCCGGCCATCGGCCCGAGCGCCAGCGCATCGCTAAAGACCTCGCCGGAAGCGATGAAGACTTCACCGGCCTCGCCGACGGCATACGCCTCATGGGAGATGGCCGCGGCCGTGCCATAGCGATCCGAGCCGGCCCAGCGCTCGACGCTTCCGCTGGTGTATGTCGCCAGGTCCGCCAGGACGCTGTCGCGGATGGTGTTCGGGCCGCCGAGCACGACGATCCGCCCAGGCTTGAGCCGACGCAGTTCTGCCGCAATGGAGCTCGGGATGCGGTCGTCGTCGACCAGCAGCACGGGATCCTGACGTTGGCCGTTGACATCGCGGCCGGCCGCGGCGGCACCGGCGAGAGCATCGGCATACACCCGACCCGAGGCGATGAACGCCATCTCGACGCCGGGTCGGAACGATTTAGCGGAGATGGCCGCGGAGGTTGCGTAGCGATCGGCACCCCACCACCGGTCCAGGCTGGCATTGGGGAAACGCGTGTCGAGAAAGCCCATGAGTTGCTTCTCGACGTCGACACTGATGGTGGCGGGGCCGCCCACGACGACGATGCGGGCCGGGCGGATGCGCCGCAGTTCCTGGGCGACGACGGCTGGGATCCGGTCGCGTGTGACGAGCAGGAGTGGGGCGCCGCTGGCCGGACTTCCGACGGAAAGAGCATCGGGGAAGACCTCGCCGGATGCCACGAAGATCGTGTCGCCACCGACGTCCTCGCCGAGCATCTGTTGGGCGATGGCGACCGAGGTGGCATAGCGATCCGCACCCCAGAGCCGGTCTACCAAGCTGTCCTCGCACCATTGGCCAGGGGCGCGCAGGCAGACGGCGTAATAGCCGAAGCCGCTTGGTGAGCCTGGCGTCACCTCGATATAGCTGCGCTTGCCGGCCGGTGCAGTCACGTCGAATCGACAGGGAACGCTTGCCGCACAGGTGTTTTCATCGGTCTGGAAACCATCGGTGTCGAGCGTCCGGATGCGCAGCGAGGTCGTTGTCGAGGTGATGGTTGCGGCATAGGTCGAGGTCTTCGCCGGGTCGATCCAGAAGACGTCAGCGTCCGCGCGGGACAGATAATTGGGTGCTGGTTCATCTAATCGACCGCGAATCGCCGTGCCGATGGGGACCTGCTTGGCGATGAACCGGGTGCCATTCTGTTCGACATCGCCGGAGAGATTCCAGGCGGGATCTTGGAACTGCGACCAGATTCGCAGGTAGTAGTCGCCCGTCTGTGTGCGGTCGGCGGATTCGACCTTGAGGTAGTAGCGGCCCGCCGTGAAGGCTGGAACCTCGACGGTGTCGACGACGGTTGAACTGCCCGGGAAGGAGGTCGCGAGGAGGCGGCCGGACGCGTCATATGCCGTCACCCTGAAGCCGGCGGACAGCGATTTCTCGACGTCAAGGATTTGAGCGGTGTAAACCCCGAGCCACTTGCCCTCTGCGACAAAGGAATACCAGTCGACATCCCCGGCTGGTGCGATCTGGGCGGGCGCGTCGTCAGCCACCGGACCGACAGGGGCCGGGCTCGCGGTCGCCATCGTGTCGTTGGGCTCACTCTCGTAGGCCCGCGCCTGGGTGGGCATTAGCCACGACAGCATGAGAGTCAGCGCCAACAGGGCCCGCGTCGCCATCGTCGTGTTGGTCACGGTCTTCATCCGATCCACCCTGCCGCCGTTGTTCCGTCTCGCTTTCGGGAACCCTGACACACCGGGGGGTGTAAAGGTTCTGGGTCTTGGGAGAACGGTGTGCAGGAGTCGGCACCGGCGCCGAATCCTGCACCTCATTCGACACCTGCAGGCGGCGTCGGCTCAGCCGGAAGTCTGAGGTGCCTCATACCCGAGGGCGGCTGAAATCGTCGGGATCGATACTGGCGACTGACGACTCGGGCATACCTGCGGCGGCAGGCTCAAGGACATGAACACGCTCCTGACCATCGCCCTCGTCCTGCTCACCGCCACCGGTGTCGCCCTGATGTCCGCCCTCGCCGCCGTCCCGCTCTGGCTGGAGCACGAGGCCGAAGAAGTCAGCCGCCCCGTCACCTCCGTCACCCCGCGCATCCCAACCCCGACTATGCCGCCCGCCCGCCCCCGCGCGGCGTGACGCGGTGCTTGCCGTGTCGCATCGTCCCGACGGGCTACAGGTCTACGTTTCCGCGCACCCGCCACACGCTCAACGGAGCCCTCGGCGGCGGCATACCTGTAGCTGGTGGGCACGTTATCGTCATCCCCGCTCATGACGATCCGCGAACCTGCTAAGCCCGGATCCACCGATGGGGTTGAGGTTGTAGCGGGTTGTGTGCGGGTCGGAGCATGAGAAATCC